>CAYZKL010000006.1:49291-68245 GCA_964478855.1 uncultured Flavipsychrobacter sp. | reverse complement strand
AAGTGCCTTACTGGTGAGTAATAAATTTAAAAAGTAATTTCTTTTCAAAGGAATTTGAAGTTTAAAAAGACAGGTATCCCATCTCAAAAGAAATCTGTTCAGTTGGTCAGACACTTACCGTAGTAAATACTCTGACTGACCGGCAGCAAAGAAAATATAACATAACTGTCTTGCAGTTGCCTGTTTGGATACCCCCTTGGGGTGCACCAGGCATAGCCTACCAATTGACGGGATGGTCTTATGGTGTGGGGCACTCTCTCTTCTAAATGGTTCAAAGCAGGAACAGGGCATTCCTTATAATTGAATTTGTTATTGCTATTAAATATTGACAGCAGATCAATAATGTAATTAATTAAAACATAGCCTTATATGGAGGTTTAAGATGTACAGTAATGTTCGATCATTCACATGAATAACAATTTAAATGAAATATAATTAATTGAAAATCAATTATTTACTAGGAATTCTCGATAAAATGTTCTAACTTTGACATTAGATAAAAACAATGATAATGAAGACTATTTTCAGTGAAAAAATTAATAGCACCAAAAAAAGTATGCTTATCTACAGAAGTATTATTTGGTAAATACTATGGTCAAACCTTGTACAAGTTGATCAAAAAAGATGTTTTGTATGTAGACTGGCTTTTGAAAGACCCATACAAAGAATGCCTGGTAGATGGTAAAGTAAAATTAATGCTTGATAACCGGCATCTAACTCTCCACAAGTCAGGCTACATAACTGCAAATACATATTCCCGTATTAAGGCCTGGATAGGTCAGCTACCAACCGGATAAATTAACCATAACATCAAAGCCTGCAGGAGGGAGGATATCCGGGCTTATCTATTAGGTATAAATTGATTTCACCCCCTGCAGGCTTTGATATTTAGCTCAAGTTACACCAATGTTTTTTTGAATGTCCTTTGGTAGAAGTAATAATGATTATTTCGACTTCTAATTAAATGTAACTTCAGTTCCATCAAAATCGCCAGTAACTATTTTACCTCCTTTTAAATATAGCTTGTAGGTGCCAGCAATGTGTGTACTACTAGCTGTTGTAGTTGTAATTATCCCGCTATCAGCCTTATAGGACAATCCTCCGGTGAAATTTTGTTTGTATGTTCCTTCTCTTAATTTATATACGCCAATACCATTTGCCGGACCATCATAATAGCTATTTATGTACACATCAAATTCGACACCTGCTTTTGGGGTTGTACTGATATAGATAGAAGCTAAAGTGTCATCTCTAGTAATAGCAATTTGAACAAAATTATTTTCAGTAATACTACCTTTTAAATAACCGTATCCTGACATGGAGTATGTTTTCCCATTGTCAACAACGCTGATGGTATTAGGTGTATTAGACCCTGTGCCTGAAGGAGTATTTACAGTGGCTGTTTTTGAACAACCAAACATGATTAATAGTGAAAACAATATTGATAGTTTTTTCATAAAAAATAGATTTTAGGATTACAAAGTATGTATAAAAGTCAATTTAGGCAAATCTGCCTAATATGATTTTACTAAAGGGTGTGACCTTGTCATTGTGGCAAGACAGAAACAATACCGGAACAATGATCTTATTAAAAGAGTAGGTGAAAATATCCGGCAACAACGTATAAATAAGGGTATGTCACAGCAGGTACTTGCCAATCTGTGTGACCTGGAGCTTAGTCAGATCAATAGAATAGAACTAGGTAAAATAAACACTAGTATATCCCACCTAATTTTGATTGCAGAGGTGCTGAATGTAACTCCTGTTGATCTCTTAAATTGAAGTATGCCTAATCATAATTGATTAGTCAGTTCATAGGGAATGATAAACTGGTCTACATTATCATCAAGGTGAAAGTTAACAACTTTCTCCTCCTCTATTCTACGCATATGAGCATCCCATCCGGTTTGGATTTTTTTTTGAAGTACCTCAAAAGCATTGTTCATTGTTGATTTAATTTTCTCCGGTTGTTTGTCCTGAATGTATACCTTCTTAAGCTTTACCATTTTACTGAAAAGTTCATTATCAATTTCCCTATTAAAAATTGGAAAAGAATACCCGATAACTACTAATATCTCCGTATTGGCTGCAATAGACGCTGCTGTTTGTAGGTTTATTTTGTGCCCAGGATATTTATGATGAAAATTAGGATCATTTTCCCAAGCAAAGTTGAACGACATAACTGGCAATATAATTTCTTCACCTTTTACCTTTCTATCTATTTCAGCGTTATCATAGGCTTTAAGAAGATCAGTCAAAAGATAACCATTATCTTTTACATTATCGATACCATCAAATATTGAGAACTTGCCCTTTGGTATTCCTATAGTAGTTCTACACCAACTTGCATCTCCATTTAATTTTACCATAGCAAAGCTATTTTTGTCAATTTCAACATCATTAACTTCCTTTTTGGAATCATCATTTGGTAAAATTTGGAATTCTCTTTTTATGTGCTTGACAGTGGTACTTAGGAGCATTGATTTTAAAGCCATTTCAAATTGCATGTCATAATTCCAGGAAATTATCTTTATCTGATTGCTTAATCCAAAATTTAAGTTTTCACGTGATAAGCCGTCAGGATTTTTACCTGAAATTGGATAACGCTTCTTTGTTATTGCAGCTAAAAAACTACTATATCGTTTGTCAACATTATCCTTGCGAAAACTATATTTTTTGCTTTTTTTGGATGGGATTCTTATTATTTGCTCAATTGCAAAATATAAGATTAAGCACCTCTTTAACTTCAATAGGTTGGAATCATTATTATTAAGGTAAAATTTCTTGGCTAAAGTATCTATAGTGTAGTAGTCCCCAGCTTCATTTTGAAGCCATTCAAGATCAAGAATAACGTTTTTTAGTACCCTGTGTAAATCTTCATCTATAGTAACTGTGTGTATCATATCACCTGGAGGGTCAATAACGTACCTTAAAAAAAGGATAACTTCTTTTATCCTTTTATGCATATTTGCCACAATAGGTATTGTATTTGCACTTGCACCTGCACCCAATAAATATGTTATTTGTTTTGCCATTACCTGCATGTTATTTACACAATATACGGCCTGTAAAGTATTTTTTATACACTACTCTAAGGCTGGTAGCGTAGCAATTAATCCTTTTATAGAGTAGTAGAGGGCAGCAGTATGTCTACTACTACCCCCTACAGGCTGCTATGCAAAAACTGTTTCTATTACTTCCTTATTCGCTGCATCAATTTTTTCATCGCCATAGTTGTCCAGGTATATACCTGTAACCCGGTTTCCTATTTCATGTCCTAAAGCCTGTGCAATGATGTCTTTAGAATACCCCAGTCCCCTACAGATATTAGCCCATGAATACCGTGCATAATAGGTGCTTACAGGCAAATTAATGGAACATTTAGCAGCTATCCTACCCATATATTCATTGGTGGTTTTGATAGCCTGTTTTGCCTTTCTTTTGACCATTGCAGGACTATCATTTTTACTTAGTACCGGCAGCAGGAAATCCTGTTTATTTTCAGGATTGTAGTAATGATGCAGGATACTTTTTGCAATAGTGTGCAGGTTAATACTGTACACTTTTTTTGTTTTACTCCTGCTGTACATGATCCGGTCATTTTGGATGCTATCCGGTGTCAGTAAAAACATGTCTGTGAAATTCATTCCTATCAGGCAGTATGATAATAAAAAGTAATTACGAGAATGCCACATAGTGGTATTGGGTTCTATCTCTAACCGGATAATACTTTTCATTTCATCTACTGTTAAGGCTCTTGAAATAGTTTTGGCATTCTTAATCTTATACGTGCTGAAGGGGTAATACTTCTGTTCAACAATACCCTCCTTTATGGCTTTGTTGTAGATAGCCCTGATCTCCCGCATATAGATAGCTATTGTGTTTATTTTAGTCCCTTGTGACAACATTGTACTGGTGAAATTTTCCAGTAACCTGTAGTCGATACATTCAAACCTTAGCATCTTATTATTGGTATAGCTAAGTAGCTTTGCAATAGCATGTTTGTAAGCAAGTGCATTACCTATCCTGCCGGAGTTTTCCATTGCAGCAACCTGGTGATCTGCATAACTGAAAAATGTAACTATTTCAGTTGGCTTTTTAATGATTGCCTTTGCAATACCATCAAGAGTAACTAGGTTACCCCCTGTTTCCAGTTTTAAAGATGATTCCTGTAGTTCCTTTAAGGTCTTATTGATCTTAAGGGTAATTAACTTCTCATTTGGGTGTGAAGGCTTTATTCTGTGCCTTGTTTCATCCCATGCTTCATTAGGAAGCTGTAGGTTTAATGATACCTCTTTGCTCCTCCTGTCATGGGTTATCCTAACCTTTAGGGGATAGCAGTTGTTTTTCTTATCCCTTCTCTTGTCAAGGAATATTTTGTAAGTAGTTGCCATTGCATAGCAGATTTATGCAAGACACTTGTAATATGAATGCTCAAACATGTTTCAAACAATAAGGAAATAAGTTTTTAGATTTTTAAGAAAATCTCCTACATTTGCACTCCAATTTTGACGGCAACGTCATTGGGCCTATAGCTCAGTTGGTTAGAGCACCTGACTCATAATCAGGTGGTCCCAGGTTCAAGTCCTGGTGGGCCCACAAAGGAATCGCTTATGCGGTTCCTTTTTTTATTTACGCGAGTGAACAAGGAAAGAGCAGTCATAATCAGATGGTCCCAGGTTCAAGTCCTGGTGGACCCACAGAATGAGAGCGAGAGCGGAGTGCGAAGAGCGCTCCGTTTTTTTTATGCCTAAAAGAGTCTACAAGGAAAGCGCAGTCATAATCAGGTGGGAAAGGTGAGTGCGTGTGTGGGGTGCGAAGAGCGGAAATGAGCAGCAGTAGTTCGTTGAATGCCGTTGGAAACGGAGTTACATTATTACTCCCGGACGCTCTATGGAACATCCGGTCAGCTATACTCATTTCTCTCGTACCATTGAAAAACAACTAAAGTAGTATATCCTGATAGCCGAATGTTTGTACATTTACTTAAAACATTGATGCTAAACAATTTTCACATTCATTTTATTTTGATAGTAAATGCCAGAATGCGAGGCTAACTCACTGTTAAAATGTAAAGCGTTCTTCGGGAATGCAATCATTCACTCCAAAAAAATCGAGATGTCCATTACCAGAATTCTACTGTTTGCTGCAATAGCAATGATACTCCCTGATGCTGCTAATGCACAATATGACTACAACAGTCACGCAAATCGTTCGGCACGCGAGGTAATGAAAAGAGACCAGGAGCGAGAAAAGCAGACAGAGATGAAGGAACAGCGAAAGGAAGTGAGAGCGGAGTGGGAAAAAGAACAAAAAGCAAGGGATACATATATTGGTACCGAGAAATTTGGATATAAGATGTACCGCCCGAAAGATTCGAAAAAATGGGGTGTATTTGATAAATATAATAAACTGGTTATTCCTGCAATTTATGATGATCCGATTTCGTTTGAACAGTTCAGCAATGGTGTGGGAATTGCCAAGATAAATGTAAATGGTAAGTATGGTTTTATAAATACCGAAAATGAAGTACTTGTTCCCGCAATATATTCATACACAGACAATGCTTTAACGGACTATACACTAGTATCAACACGAGAAAACCTGTACGGATATATTGACAGCAAAGGCAACACCGTAATCAAGGCCAAATACAAAAAGCTATCGAGATTCAATACCTCGGGATATGCGGTTGCCAATGAAACGTCTGATCCGGGAAAATTTGGTGCTATTGATAATAAGGGGGCAACTGTGATCCCGTTTATTTATGAAGAGATCGTATGGGAAGATAATATTGCGGTAGTTAAAAAAAATGGGAAATGGGGTGCGCTAGATAATTCAGGAAATACCGTAGTGCCAATTATTTATACCGATAAAATTAGCTGGAACACGCAAGGAGTTGCATACGTTTCGAACGGGTCAAATTATGGTGCTATTGACAGAGCCGGCAAAACAATAATCTCGTTCAAATATTGCGACCTGGGCCAGGTAAATGAAGACATCATTATGTGCCTGAACGGTAAGTATGGCACTATGGACATGAAGGAAAACATCATTGTGAAACCTGAATACGAAGATTTTTTTTATTTCAAAAATGGCCAGGCATGTGTAAAACAAAATGGAAATTATGGTTTGATAAACAGGAGCGGAACAAGCATATTTTACCCTTTAAGCAACAAGCCAATTTCATTTGAAAATGGGAAAGCGACGATTACCTGGAATAATAAATATGGAGTAGTAAACGAAAAAGGTGCAATTGTAGCCAAAACAATTTATGATCGCCCGATCACCTTTGACAATAAAAATAAAGTAGGAGAAATAGTACTCAATGGTAAGTATGGATTGATCAATGATTATGGAGAAATCATTGCCAAACCTGTCTACGACAATTCTATCACCTTTGACCCGAAAACGGGAGTAGCGGAGATAGTAGTTGATGGCAAATATGGTTGCATATATAAATCCGGATTTGTAATTATAAATCCGATCTATGAAAAACCTGAAACAGGTTATTTTGCAATTAATAGCAGGTATGCAGTTGTGAAGCTGGATGATAAATATGGCTATTACAATATTGAGGGAAAAGCAATTACTGAAGTCAAATTCGATCACGCTTATAATTTCAGCAATAGTAATGTTGGTCTTGTGCGATTAAAGAAAAAACAAGGTTTGGTGGATGCGAGTGGCAATCTTATGATACTCGAAAAGCGATTAGACCTGAATGAGAAATACATAAATTTCTGGAATGGAAATTACTGCCCGGTAAAGGGCCAGAATGGTAAACTGATCATTGATTTTGACTACCAGGAAGAAGTGTTTTTTGGAGATGGTTTAGCTGCAGTTTCCAACAGAAAGAAGAACACCTTCGAAAGCGGCCTTTGGGGCTTCATAAACGAAAAAGGTGACATAGTAATTGACTACCAGTTTGACGAGGTATATGGTCACTTTAAACAAGGAGTCTGTCAAGTGAGTGTTGGGAAAGAAATGTTTAAAATAGATAAAGCGGGTAAAAGACTAAAGTAGTTGCTACGGTTAAAAACATCAATTTTAAACTGAAAATCATAATGCGGTCATAGCGGATCGTGTTAACCTAAATGCAGGTATTAATGCAGAGATCCGAATGCGGCAACTCGGGATCACCTGATATGTATTCCGCCCTTGCTGTCAATGTAACTCCTGGTATTGTGCCTGGCATTATACCGGTCTTGCGATAGTGCACGATAATCCGGCTTATCTGAGGTAGATGAACCGGGACGGCCGGACGAAGCCGGTGCGTTATATAATGCTTCGGCTGCTTTCAGCTTCTTTCGTGCCTCTGCCATTGCAGCCGCATAGTTTTCTTCCGCTAATTTCTTGCCCCTGATAACTGCGTTGATCTCATCTATTTCCACACTTTCCCAGGCTTTCAGCTCGATCAGTTTTTCCTGCATGCCATAGTCGGATAGCACAAAGGGGTCGGTATTTTCATCGACCGTATTCCAGCTTTTCCCTTTATCGTCCGACATAACTATTTCTTTGTTGTATACAGCCTTTTTCTTTTTTTCGAATACTTCCACTTTGATCGCATAGATCTTATTTTCATCAAAGCCGAAATACCTTGCACGGAAATCGATCTCTTCCCATTTTTTTGCGTTTTTATCCAATACCCATAACCTATATGCACGGCACGTGGACTGGCCACTTATGTTTACGTTGTGCTGACACCATGTTGCTACAAAATTATCTCCATGTACTTCCAACTGGCCTACTCTCACATTATTGCCATCCCGTACTTCATTCCATTTTTTGCCATCGGGTGATGAATAAAACTTGGTTGTATAGGCATCTTCATATGACGAGGTAAGCGCATATTCCTTATTTGCGACGACTGACGACATTTCTTTTTCGGGGAGCGCAGACACCAATGTCCAGTTTGTTCCGTCATCGGTGGATTCATAGAGGCCTTTAGCGGTTGTTGCAAAGACTTTGTTTTTAAACGAAGATACCCCTGTTACTTTGCAGTCTCCGGGGCAGACATTAACTCCTGCCCAATTCATGCCATTATCGGCAGATACTTACATACCAGGGGTACGACCAAATACGACAGTAAATATTTTTTTTTCGCTTGATGCCAATTCTATAATATAGGGTTTTGTGGGTAGCCCGTTATTAACCGGTTCCCATGCCTTTCCTCCATCAACGGACCGATATACCCCATTGACCCTTGTTCCCGCAAAAATATTGTCGCCGCAGACTGCCATGGATGTGATATGCAACTTTGCGTCGTCGTCAACAATGGCCTGGGCAAATGAACAATTATTTATGACAGCTATCAGTAACACCGTACTATAAATAACCCGTTGTAATGGAGTCTTCATGGATGTGATAATTTGTTGAACTGTATCAAATGTATACCAATAACGTGAAAGCGCCTATACCGAATTCCCGGTATTCTTCACCGATAATCAAACTAATAAAACGAAGATTCTATCGATCGAAAGTTACATTTTACGCATGCAGAGCATGCGGACAGCAGATGATAGATTTACTTCCCTGTGCGTACCAACTCTATAGCCCGATCAAGGACCTCATCTTTATGAGCACGGATGCCTGCCAGTGTGGGTGTTACATTAATGTCCGGAACAATGCCTATCCGCTGAGTGGGTGTCCCATCGGGATAAAATGTGCCGAGACCTGTGAAGATTGTTTTATAGCCTCCCGGTAGTGTTATCGCTATTACATTGCCATCTGCACCCGAGGTCTGACTGCCGACAGCAACAGAATTGGGAACAGTTTTGAATGCCATGCAAGTATATTCCGCATGGCTTTGGGTATAACCATTGAACAGGAAAATGGTTCGCCCTTTATACATGTTTTTATGTGGACGGCCTGTTTTCTGAGGTTTTGCAAATTTTGTAAAAGAACCCGGATGCCTGCGTGCCTGCACAGTAAAATCAACAAAAGGTGTGCGCGCAGGTGTAAGGTACGGGCATAGCCTGTAGATGGTGCCCTTGGGATAATTCCGGACATCGAAGATGATGGCTTTAGTATTTTGCAGGTCGCTCATGGCCTGTTTTATATTTTTTTCAGTAAGCCTGCCCATATCCACATACCCTATACTGCTATCTATGAGTTTCCACTGCGGCAGAGAGTCGGTCTTTGGCTTGCTGCCAAACATGGAAAACGGGTACCTGTGTACTGCTTTCTCGGTGGTAACCCCGTTACGATCAAGTGTAAGTGTGCATTGATCGGTATGGCCGGCAAAGATGATGCCGAAGCCCGCACGGATAAGCATGGCTGCATCGTTTGATGCGCAGGTGTAGGGTTTGTATACTGCAAGTATGTCTGATACCGGACGGCCATCTACATGGGTTATAATGTCGCCGTACTGTATGTCATCAGCCTTGACCAGGCTATCGTTGTAAGAGCCGGTGACTATAGCCTTGCCATCTATTATGCTGTATGAAAATGCAGCGATACGGTTGCCAAAGTATTTTGAAATATAAGGAGTGCTGAATCCTGCGTGGCTATCATTGATACTGGCGGCTAGTCTCCTGATAGCTACATGATAAGCGGAGGTGTCTGTGGCATGCATAAACAACGGTGCCATCTGGTACAAGACCGTGTCCCAATTGCGGTCCATGATATTTTTATAGGGAAAGAAGTAGTTGATAGTATTCCAGTACCAGCGGAGGCAAAGCATGCGCATCTGCGCCGATGGGTATATGGAATCCTTGTATGGTTCTTCATGTTCCAGTTTTAACAGTCCGGTACCAAAGAATATCCTGTGGGCGTAGTAGTTCTTCCCGCGCTGGCGGTTGTGCTGTATGCTGTGCAATAAACCAGACAGGCTATCTGTAAACAGCGACGTATTATCCATCCAGCTGTTATCGAGGTAGGTGACAGCCCCGGAAGGTAATGGCTTTGCAGGGTGGTATTTCACCTTGCCCAGATCAGCTATCCAGTGCAGGTATAAAGCACTTAACTCTTCCCTGCTATTGGCTTGCAAAACGGGCTGCACATGCGCCATAAATTCTGCATCCCAGTTATGTTTACCTTTTGCTACAACGGGATGGTGATATTTCAGCAGGCCCCATACCTGGCATAATGATGCGAGCTTTTCATTTTCGGTTATGGCACTGATCTGAGAACCGGAAAGAAGAATGAACAGGAAAAGGATGATCTTTTTCAAAGGCCGTAGTTTGGTTTGGATACAGGAGCATGAAATGATACCTGCGAATATAAACGGAAATATGTAAATATGAAATATTTTAGTGCTACAGGATTTTATCATAAGTATGATCAAAGTATGAGGCGATTGAAGTGACCATGCTATTTGAATCATTCCTAACTTGCATTATGTCTATCACAAAAGAATCGGAACTGGAGGGAATGAAAAAAGCCAGCGAGGCTGTTGCACTGACCCTGAGGGAAATGACCCGGTACGCAGCACCAGGCATGACAACCAAGCAACTGGATGAATATGGCGCTCAAATACTGGCATCGCTTGGCGCAAAGTCTGCTCATACCTGACCTATGGTTTTCCCGGGTATACCTGCATCAGTGTGAACAACGAATTTTGCCATGGCATACCTTCTGCTAAAACGATACTTAAAGAAGGAGACCTTATCAACATAGATGTATCTGCAGAACTGGATGGTTTCTGGTCGGACAACGGTGGCTCGTTTGTGCTGGGTAAAGACATTCATCAGCACCAGCAACTGATAGAGGCATCGAAGGCCATACTGCACAAAGCCATCAGCAATATAAAAGGCGGTGTGCGTATAGCAGATATAGGACACCTGATAGAAACAGAATCGAGAAAGTGGGGTTATAAGGTGATCAGGAACCTGACAGGCCATGGCGTAGGCAGAAGCCTGCATGAAGAACCTACGGAGATAGCCAATTATAGGAACCGTTTTAATTTTACACGCTTCAGGAAGAACTCAGTAGTAGCTATTGAAACATTCATTTCCACGACATCGACAATTGCCACCACGCTGCAGGATGGCTGGACCATGGTAGGTAACAAGGGTGGATTTATGGCGCAACATGAGCATACGATAGTGATAACTGATGGTAAGCCGATAGTGCTGACAGAGATGAACGGGATATGGAATTAGTGTAGTATATGCAATGTAAAAGGGAGCTACAAACAAATGTAGCTCCCTTTTATTTTCGCGCAGCAGCGGTTAGTTGATCTGTAATTTTCCGTTGGCAATTTTCACTCCGTTGTTTTGTACTGAATAGAAGTACAGGCCGGTTGTAAGGCCGTCTTTCAGAATAGTAGTTTCGGATGAAGTAACAGGTAATTGTTTTACAGTTTTACCTAAAATATCTGTAATGATTACCGAGGCATTATTGTAAGCAGTTGCATCAGTCCTTAGTATAGCATTGCCGTTTGTTGGATTTGGGAAGATAACAGCGCTTGCTACTGCAGGTGTATTGGCTACGCCCGTTGTTGCAAAGTGTGTTTTAACAATAACATAGTTATTGCTGGAGCTGCTGTAGTTCATGACCATCACAAATGGCGTTACGTTGTACCATGAATAGCTGTACTTGGTACCATAGTCTTCTTTTATCCTGATGACATTAGAATAAGTATTGAACGGTGTTTTCAGTGTTCCGTATCCGTCGTAGATCAATCTTACAGTATCAGGACCGCTGGTGGCTGACTGGAAAGTATCAGACCGCTCATTCGTATAGCTGAACGGGATCGGTATGCTCATGCGTGGATTCAGTGAAAAATCGGTACCGGTACCAACGCCCGCATAGGTCAATGTCAGATTCTCAACACCGATCGATGTCTGGCGGTTGTAGTTGTATGATGTGCTGGTGCCATCTACCTGAACACAAAATGTAGCACTGGAAAAAGTGGAGGCATATGGTGTGGTGGAAGGAGCAACTACAGTAAGCTTGGCGGCATACACTGTAGGTACAGTACTCATATCCCACGTGACACCGGCGCCACCGGCACCCGGCAACACTGTTGGTGATGCGCCGTAGGCGGTATCAATAGTGCCGAGCGGCACTGATGTAATGCTGCTGGTGATAACCGGCTGCGCAATGGCTGTAGTAGTCATTGCTACAAGGCCTGCTGCAAAAATCATGTAGATCTTCTTCATAAAAATGTTTCTTTAGATAATAGTGAGTTGATGATGCAAAGAACGCTAAGGGGGTTCACCCGGCATATACCTACTAATTGGTATATTTATGGCGCTACTATTTTTGTATTTATTGGTAAATTCTAGTCGGTGAGGGGTGATAACTACCTTATCTACATAAGGGGCAATTAAGTATGTATTGGTTATTTTAAAACTTTAGAAAATTAAACTCATTGTTTATTTATTACTATTTGTAAATAAGTTTTTTAATATTTGTGAGAGATCATAATATATACAATCATGAAGAAAATATTCCGCGTTCTGTGTGTGCTGGTACTGCTAGTAGGTGTACTGGTAGCTTTTATAGCCGCCAAAGGCAACAAAGACTTTGAGGTTCCTGTACCGGACAACCTTCATGCAAGCAAGGACCCTGATGTAATAGCAAGAGGAAAATACCTGGCATTCGGGCCGGCGCACTGTGCTTCGTGCCACACGCCACTGTCGAGGAAAACGGATATAGACAAAGGTGTGGAGATGCCACTTACAGGCGGCTGGGAGATAGCTATAGCTCCAGGGCAGTTCAGAGCGCCAAATCTTACGCCTGATGATGAAACGGGTATCGGGAAAATAAGCGACGGGCAAATAGTGAGGTCACTGCGGTACTCCGTGAACCACAACAACAAGGCAATGTTCCCTTTCATGCCTTTCCAGGAGATGAGTGATGATGACTTGGTGGCACTATTGTCGTTTTTAAGATCACAGGCACCCGTAAAAAATATGATCAGGCCTACTGAGTTCAGCCTGCTGGGGAAGGCACTGATACTGTTTGGTGCATTTAAACCAATGGGGCCGGTAAATACACCGCCGAAGAGCGTAAAGATGGACAGCACTATTGTGTATGGTGAGTACATTGCCAACAAGGTGGCCAACTGCGGCGGATGCCACACCGAAAGAGACCTGAAAACGGGCAAGGCAATAGGTCCCGCTTTTGCAGGAGGCCTGAGATTACCGGCGGATGAAATGTCGGACGGGTATACGTTTATAACACCGAACCTGACACCTGATGCAGAAACGGGGATCATGGCGCAGTGGAATGAGCAAACATTCATATCAAGGTTTAAGGCGGGTCGGGTGTACAAAGGTTCGCAGATGCCTTGGGGATCATTTTCGAAGATGAGCGAAATAGAACTGAAAGCTGTGTATCGTTACCTACAGTCGCTGAAGCCTGTAAAGAGAAAAGTGGAAAGAGTGGCATACGAGCCGGGCGAGAAAGTGCCTGGATAATCGGATGTTGCATGATCCTTTAGCAGACATTTAATTTATTCGTAGCTGCTTTTGTCAGCAGTACGCATGTATGGGTATTATGATATTTAAAAGTCGTTTTATAGCTTTATGATATGAAGAACATCTTGTTTATACTACTATTCCTACCCGTAATTGGCTTTGCCCAAACACGAAAAGATCATGAACGTGTAATGGCGAAATTTGTGAAACACTATAACAACAAGCAAGGCGATAACATCATACGTATGTGGAAAGGCGGGGAGTATGATGAATGGAATCATCAAATGTGGAGTGATGAACAGTTAATATCTATGCATAAGGATTATGGAAAGATAGTATCGTACAAATACCTGGGTATAGATACAGAAGACCCGAACCCGGGGCTAGCAGTATTTGAAACACAATTTTCTGTTGTGGGTTGGAAGACAACCAGCATGACCATAGACAAAGAGGGCTGGTTAGGCACATTCCGATTCATCACCAGCTCAGACGGGATAAACAAAATGCTGAAGAATAAGAAAAAGTAGTCTTACGTCGAATACCTCACTCGCGAATATTGCAAATCAAAAATTTGCTTTCCTGGCAGTGGTCAGATAAAAAATTGTGTAGCTAAATAACTACGCGTATATTTGTAGTCAAATAGCTACGCAATGAATTTACGACGCGATGTATTCCAGGCAATAGCAGATCCTACAAGAAGAGCAATACTATTACTGGTAACCTCACAGGCAATGACAGCGGGGGCAATAGCTGCAAACTTTGACACTGCAAGGCCAACAGTATCGAAGCACCTGCAGATACTGACAGAGTGTGAACTGCTGAAGCAAGAGCAGAACGGCAGGGAGATCTATTATCACCTAAACGCAAAAAAAATGAAGGAAGTAAGTGATTTTATTGAGCCATTTCGCCAGATGTGGGATGAACGGTTTGATAAGCTGGAATCGGTAATGAAAAAATATAAACCAACCAAGTAAGATGGAACGTAAAACAAAGATACATGCCGAAGATGGTAAGCAGGAAATAATGATTACGCGGGAATTTGACCTGCCGGTAGAACTGTTATTTAAAGCCTATGTGGAAGCCGATCTGGTGGAGCAATGGATGGGTACGAAGGTGCTGAAACTGGAAAGCAAGCAACACGGCAGTTACCGGTTTGAAACGACAGACCCAATGGGCAACAAACATGGTTTTAGTGGTGTAATACATGATATAGTGTCCGATAAGAAAATCACCAGAACCTTCGAAATGGAACGGACATCTTTTGATGTGCAGACCGAATACCTGGAGTTTGAGCAACTGACACCGGAAACCAGCAGGCTGAATATGCATGTAGTGTATCGGTCGGTAGCGATCAGGGACCAGATATTGAAGCTGCCATTTGCGTTTGGTATAAATATGGCGCACAACAGGCTAGAGGAGATCGTAAGCACACTAAAATAGGAGGTATGAGCAAGGGCAAAAAGATCATGTACTGGATAGCAACTATTTGGCTGTCATTGGGTATGCTATCGACGGGAGTAGTGCAGCTATTAAAAGTGAAAGAGGATGTGGATTTTATTATCAAGCTGGGGTATCCTGTGTATTTTCTGACCATACTAGGGATATGGAAAATATTGGGCGTAATAACTGTGCTTATGCCTAAATTTACTTTGCTGAAAGAATGGGCGTATGCGGGATTCTTCTTTGCGATGTCTGGAGCGATATGCTCTCACATAGCGGTAGGCAACCCGGTGTCTGAAATATTCCCGTCTTTGCTATTACTGGTGCTTACGGTACTATCGTGGTACCTGAGGCCGGCGAACAGAAGGATCGTACCAGTTAATTAATAATCAGATAATGAACCCCAAAGTAGATTTTTATTTTAGCAAAGCTAAAAAGTGGCAGGAAGAACTGGAACTATTGCGTGATATAGTGCTGAACTGCAACCTGACCGAAGAACTGAAATGGGGATGCCCGTGCTACCAGCTTGATAAAAGGAACATAGTGCTGATACATGTATTTAAGGAATACTGCGCAGTGCTGTTCTTTAAAGGGGCGCTGCTGAATGACCCCAAAGGTGTGCTGATACAACAGACCGAGAACGTGCAGGCCGCAAGGCAAATGCGGTTCACCAGTGTTGCTGAAATAGCAAAGTTGAAATCTGTACTTAAGGCCTATATCAAGGAGGCCATAGCAGTAGAGGAGTTGGGGCTGAAAGTGGAGCTGAAGAAAACTAAGGAGTACCCAATGCCCGAGGAACTAAAGCATAAACTGGAAGAACTACCGGCATTGAAAAAAGCATTCTATGCACTGACACCGGGGAGACAGCGGGGATACCTTCTTTATTTTGGAGCAGCCAAGCAGGCCAAAACGAGGGAAGCAAGGGTGGAAAAGTATATGCCACAGATAATGGCAGGGAAGGGTGTAGACGATTAGTTGCTATTTAATTACTTAGTAATAATAAATTTAGTTGATCAAAACATGGAGCATGAAAAAGCAATTGTCAACCAAAGAGCGAGAAGCAATACTGAATACGCTAAAGGATCGTTTTGAAAAAAACATGAAACGGCACAAGGGTCTAGAGTGGGCCAAGGTGGCCGCTAAACTGGAGGCCTCGCCTGCGAAACTGTGGACGCTGAATGAAATGGAAGCAACAGGCGGTGAACCAGATGTAGTGGGGATTGATAAAAAGACGGGTGAATATATATATTATGACTGTGCGCCCGAAAGCCCGAAAGGTAGGAGGAGCATTTGCTACGACCACGAAGCACTTGAGGCCAGGAAAGAAAATAAGCCCAAAGACAGCGCCATGAATATGGCAGAAGAGATGGGCGTGGAGATACTGACCGAAGATGAATACAGGCAGTTACAAGAACTTGGCGAATTTGACTTAAAGACATCGAGCTGGGTGGAGACACCTGTTGCAATAAGGAAACACGGTGGTGCCATCTTCTGCGATCGCCGATACAGTACAGTATTTATGTACCATAACGGCGCAGAGTCTTATTACGCAGCAAGGGGTTTCCGTGGATCGGTAAGGGTGTGATGAGGTCGTTACAGCCATTTATTTCTCCGGAACCATACAAAGATGCAGATAACGACTATGACCATAAGCGCCATTACCGCAGGGTAACCATATTGCCATTCCAACTCCGGCATATGTTTGAAATTCATACCGTAGATACCTACAATGAATGTAAGCGGCATGAAGAACACGGAGAAGATGGTGAGTACGCGCATCGTCTTATTGGTGCGCTGCGATGAGATATTAAAGTAGATATTAAGCAGCTGATTAGAATTGTCAAAGAGGACATCATACATGTTCTTTTGCTTTACAAGCATATCCCTTACATCCCGGGTATAGGCGTTTGAGGAGGCAGGTGCATCTATTTTATCTATGATATCCTGTGTAAGTAACAACATCCTGCGGATCACATTTATCTTTCTTTTTATGAAGTAGAGGCCTTTGAGCAATGAAAATGTACGCTCTGTAAGAAAGACCTGGTTCTCGTAGTACTCCATTGCCTGGGTAAGCTGGTTGCCGGGCTCATCGAAACTATGGAGGGCAGCCATCACTATATCAATAAAAATTTCGCGTGCGGTCTTACATTCATTATCGCTCAGAAAATTTGTACTCATGCTATCAATGAGCGGGAGTTCCTTGCGATGAATGGTAATAATGAATTCTTCCGTGAGGAATATGGCGATCTTGTTGGTTATCTCCTGCAGGTTATCGGCATTTTTGTCTCCTTCGGTAAAGACGCGAACGATAACAAATGTATAGTTCTTCAGTCGCTCGTACTTGGGTAAGTGGCCGGGTTGCAGGCAGTCCTTAACAGATTCTTCCTGCAGGTTGTATTGTTTGGCTATGTCTTCCAGTTCGCCGGGTTGCGGATTGGTAATGTCTATCCATTCAAATGAACAGTTTTTTCCGGCTGTATGGTTTTTAGTCATCGGGCGAAGTGTTGTGCAATGTTAAGTAATTGATCTTATCTGATAACAGGTATCAATAAAATTGTTCCGTCATTTTGTACTGATCGTTCCGTTTGAATAGAGATCCGTTGCTTTGGTAAGTAAAAGCTTAATAGTGTCTATGGGAATATCTTTATCCGGATTGACACGGAATATCTTCATACGTGACCTGGTACCTGCCTCTAACAGCCGGTGGTCTAAATACCTGCCATCCACCATAAGTATGTAGGGTTCACCGGTTTTCTTATCGGTCCAGAGGTAGCAGAACATCCTGTTTTTGTAACAGAAGCAAGGCATTCCCCACTTTTGTGTTTCGGAGATGTGTGGGCTGTGAGCGAGAATAATACTACGTAGTGCGAGCAAACAACTTTTGTTTGGTTCGTCCTGATTCAGATAATATTTGTCCAGCTCCCGTATCATAAGAGATCAGTTGCAGCGATGATCGTTTTCTGATCCTAAGATATAAAAAACGGCTGATCTTTATTTGTCTTATGAATATGTTATCACTTATTCTGCAACGGTAAGGATGCAGGTTGTTTCCCTGGAGCCGGCAGGAGCGTTCGTATTTTCGCCCTGCATCAGTACCACATATAGTTTGCTGCCTATTGCTTTCATGTACTGAATATTTGCTGCGGTCCCCTTAATGAAATCTTCTGCAAATACCGAAGTGCCTGCGGGCGTCTGCTTCATGATGCGTCCTGAATACTCACTTGCAATTGTTTTTTCTTCCCTGAAATATACATTGCCGTCGTCATCAGCCACGGCAAAATTATTTACCGAAGCGCCTTCATCCGTTTTGGCTGCAATAAGCTTTTGCTGTATAGAATTGGTAGTAAGATTGAAAACAAAAGTGGTATTATACCTGAGTCCAAGATTAACATCCTTTACCCATCCCATGATCTTTGTACCGTCTGCGGAGCGACGGGTCTCCATATTGCACAATGGGGTAATGGTGCTGGTATAACCGCGTGACAGTGCGCCGCACGGTATGCCGGCCACCAGCGAATAGTCGCGGAAGCGGCGTACCTGTATAGAATCGCCTGTAACAAAGAACATTAGTACCTCGCCTGCAAGGTTCATATCCATATCCATGCAGCGAATCATAGACGGGCCCACATCATGACGGATCTGGTAGTTTGTATCTACCACTGCCCCGTTCCTGCGATAGGCTATGCTTATCGGTTTTCCTACACCGCCATAACCTGATGTTGCATTGTAGCTGAATACCTGGCCATTGTTGTACACCTTCCATTGCACAGCGGCCGGAAACGGCAATCCTGCAGGCTCCCCTTCCACGCTATTACTTGTAGGCCAGTAAAGCTCATTGCTCCATAGTGCATAATGATAATAATCCGGGGAGACTGCCCATACCTTTGGCAGGTTTTCCGGTATGCCCGGATTAGCTAAGGTATCACCTGTAGCCACATTTATACGACGGCGGTAAACCTGGTAACTGGTAGATGAGCCTATAGCACTATACCAGGCAAAAACCCAATCCATGGTGCCGCCTGTTGACAACATCATATTAGCTGTATTGAAGCCCGATTGAAAGCCCTGGCTTTTATGATTGACCTCATGAATTTTCTTAAGTCCTTTTCCTGTAACAAAAAACTCGTTTGCAGCAGTACTGGTCGTG
>CAYZKL010000006.1:23993-49281 GCA_964478855.1 uncultured Flavipsychrobacter sp. | reverse complement strand
TTTTTGTTTTCATCTTTTTTACAGCCTGGTAAGATAGAGGCAGCAATAGCAAGCGTGGAGATAGTGAGGCAAACAAAGCGCATATTCATTATGGATTATTAGCTCACAAACATACAATACATTACACATAAATCCACTTACACATATTATAATACATGTATTAATATATTTTGTTAGATATTTTATTAAATGTAATTGCAGCTAGTTGGCACGGTATTATTAAGCATCTGTAGGGCTATAGCCCTGTAAATGAAAAACTATGAAAACGATACTATTATTTCTTGTACTGGGTATTACGATAGCCTCTTGCAACAACGGTGCAGAACAACAAGCGGCAGCGCAGGCCAGGCAGTTAGATTCCATGAAAGCTGAGATGGCAAAACAAAGGGTCATTGATTCCATGAATGCAGTAGCTGAGGCTCAGGCACAAGAGCAGGCTGAACAAAGCAGATCACATACCACTACTAACAATACAACAACAGTTTATCGCGAAGCGGACAATACGAAGCAAAGCACAGCTAATGCTCCTGCCCCTGCCAAACAGAGAAAAGGACTGGGCCCTGTAGCCGCAGGTACAATTATAGGTGCAGGTGCGGGTGCAGTAACCGGTGCTATGGTAGGTAAAAAGAAAGGTGAAGGTGCAGTAATAGGCGGTATCATAGGTGCCGGTGCGGGCGCAGGTACTGGTGCCATAATTAAGAACGCACAAAAAAAGAAAGACGCACAGAAATAATCTGATTGAATAATAAAGCTTGAAAAATGGTCGCAACTATGCGACCATTTTTTTGTTGTGCTTAGTTGAATATGAATTTCAAATATTCCCGTTTGTAAAAACCAAATTCCCGTTTTAGCATGTCTTGCATAGTAGGTGCAAATACTTTTGCGGTGCCGTATAAAAAAAGGCACACACAAAATGAGACTACTCCTTACGTCACTGCTGATCTTATTAAATGCAGCAGTCTTTGCACAAACAGGTACCATCAGCGGTACCGTAAAAACATCCAATAAACAACCGGCTGAAGCCGTAGTAATAGGCATGAAAGGTACAAGTAAAGGCGCAACTACAGATAGTAGAGGTGCCTTCCAGATAAAAGAAGTGAAGCCAGGAAATTATATTCTTACGATAGCATTACCGGGCAGACCATCGACAGAACAGGCAGTGGCAGTAACTGCCGGAGAAACTACGGCGGTTGAGGTGGTGCTGACAGAAACATCGAAAGAACTGGAAGAGGTAATAGTTACCGACAATGCAAATAAATACACGCAAAAAGGAACCTCCGCAGGTTTACGTACCACTACTCCTATACAGGAGTTGCCACAAAATATACAGGTGGTGA
This sequence comes from uncultured Flavipsychrobacter sp., assembly GCA_964478855.1. Lineage (GTDB taxonomy): Bacteria > Bacteroidota > Bacteroidia > Chitinophagales > Chitinophagaceae > Nemorincola. The sequence continues at coordinate 47,944 of CAYZKL010000006.1, read as the reverse complement.
CAAAATCTATGCTGAAGGACCAGCAGGTGATCAGCATGAGTGACGGGCTGATACGTAATGTAAGCGGCCTGGTAAGACTGGAGCATTGGGGCGATATGTACACTAACATCTCAACCCGCGGTTCACAGATACAGGCATTCCGTAATGGTTTTAATGTTGTTAACTCGTACTGGGGACCACTTACTGAAGACATGAGCCTTGTGGAAAACATAGAGTTTGTAAAAGGCCCTGCAGGCTTCATGCTATCGAGTGGTGACCCGAGCGGGCTGTATAATGTGGTTACTAAAAAACCTACCGGTGTGACTAAAGGAGATGCAAGTGTAACTGTGGGCAGCTTTGGGTTGTACAGGGGCGCAGTAGACCTGGATGGCAAACTAAGCAAAAACGGCAAACTGCTTTACAGGCTCAATGTAGCAGGGCAGAACAAAAAATCGCACAGGGCAAATGAATATAACGACCGTTATACAATAGCGCCTGTAGTATCGTACCAGCTGGACCAAAAGACAAAACTGACACTTGAATATAACTACCAGCGTGCTGATATGAGCAACGTAGGTTCATTCTATGTATTCACTCAAAATGGATTCGGAACACTTCCCGTGGAGTTTGCTACTCTGCCTGCAGGTACACCCGGCGTTCGTATCAATGATCACAGCTTCTACATCAACCTGCAGCACAATATCAATGATAACTGGAAGGTAACTGCACAGGCGTCACGATTCTTATACAACCAGGTAGGCACATCTATGTGGCCATCAACAGTAAACCCGGATGGTACGATGATCCGTAACATAGGTATATGGGATTCAAGGAGCAATATGTCGATGGGACAGGCATTTGTAAACGGCCACGAAAAAACAGGCGAAGTAACGCATAACATATTGGGCGGCCTGGACATGGCTAACAAAGAATATATAGCTGACTGGAGCCAGTCTCATGACCTTGACGACTCTGCAAACCTGTTCAACCCTTATGCACCAAACCTGGGTGTGCCAGTAAACGGTTATCCTGTGTTTGACCGCTCAAAGCCACTTGCAGAAAGAGCACAGGCAGGTTATGGTTACCAGACACAGTCGTATACAAGTTTGTATTTGCAGGATGAACTCGGTTTCTTCAACAACAAGGCAAGACTTACGGTAGCAGGAAGGTATACCGACCTGAAGCAAGCATACGCAGGCCCGGATAATAAAGCTAAACACTTCACGCCACGTGCGGGGCTTAGTGTATCTATCAATAAAGCTACTGCTGTATATGCCCTGTATGACCAGGCATTCGTTCCGCAGACAGGTATACTATCAAACGGTAACAAGGTGCAACCGATCACAGGTAATAATATGGAAGCAGGTGTAAAACGCCAATGGATGGACGGTAGATGGAGTTCAAGCCTGTCTGTATATCGTATTCTGAAGAACAATGAACTTATTGCAGACCCTAACCAGCCACCTACTTCAGGCCTGAGCATTGAGATGGGGCAGAAGTTATCCCAGGGAGTGGAAGTAGATGTGAAAGGCAATATAGCAAGAGGTTTTACAATGGTTGCTAACTATGCTTATACAGACTCAAGAGTACTGAAAGTAGCAGATGGTGTTACTACCATAAAAGCAGGCGACCTGGTACCGGGTTTTGCAAAGCATACTGCTAACGCATGGCTGGTATACCGTATACATAACGGAGCATTAAAAGGCTTTGGCGTATCGGGCGGTGCTACTTTCCTCGGAGACAGGGCTACTTACTGGGATCCATCACCGGACCCGACCAAGAAACTGGAAGACTACGTGAAAGTAGATGCAGGGCTTAGCTGGGAAAGTGCAAAGTTCAGGGTCCAGGCAAATGTATTCAATGTGCTGAATCAATACCTGTACAGCGGCTCTTACTACAGTTGGCTGAACGCATACTACTACCAGACAGATCCCCCTACTAATTTCAGACTTACGATAGGTTACAGCTTTTAATGAGTATTAAAAAGACCGTTGGCATTATTCACCTCTGGCTCGGACTTATGTCCGGGCTGGTGGTTTTATTCCTGGGTATATCCGGCTGCATCCTTGCATTTCAGCGGGAGATAGAAACACTCACCAAGTCTTACCAGTATGTGCAGCCACAAAGCGGTGCCATGTTACCGCCTTCACGCATACAGGCAATAGCAAGCCAGGCATTACCCGGAAAGTTGGCTCACAGTGTGGCTTACGGAGCTAGGGGCAAGGCAGCCGTTATTACATTTTACCATGATAAGCCTGAATATTACTACCTGGCTTATATTGATCCCTATAACGGAATGGTGCTGAAGGTGATCAATATGGACGATGATTTCTTCAGGATCGTTGTTAACGGGCATTTTTATCTTTGGCTGCCCCATGAGATCGGGCAGCCCATAGTTGCATCTGCCACACTTATATTCCTGGTGATGATGATCACCGGCATTATACTATGGTGGCCAAAGAATAAGGCAGCACGCAAACAACGATTCTCCATAAAATGGAACGCCAAATGGCGCAGGCTCAACTATGACCTGCACAATGTGTTTGGCTTTTATATGAGCTGGATAGCGATCTTTATTGCGATCACCGGGCTGGTTTGGGGCTTTCAGTGGTTTTCTAAGTCTGTATACTGGGCCACTTCCGGCGGTAAGCAGGCGACACAATACTATGAACCAGCATCTAAAGACAAACAAACCGCAGCATCATTACAATCGCCGGCTACTGACCTGGTGTGGCAAAAGATGAATGCTGAATACCCTAATGCGCAGGTAATAGAAGTTCACTATCCGGAAACCGACTCCTCAGTAATCGCAGCGGGGGCTAATCCTGATGCCGGGACATACTGGCAGAATGACAACAGGTACTACGATCAGTACACATTGAAGGAGATCCCCGTTACGCACATGTATGGCAGGCTGAAAGACGCCAGGATCGCTGATAAGATAGCACGTATGAACTACGATATACATGTGGGTGCGGTGCTTGGTCTTCCAGGTAAGATCATGGCATTCTTTGCCAGCCTGCTTGCAGCCAGTCTGCCTGTAACCGGATTCTGCATCTGGTGGGGTAGAAAGTATAAAAAGGCAAAATAAGGCACCAAATTCCACCCTTCTATTTTATTAACTTTTACTGGTAGTCATAAATAATTCTTAAAAAGAAAATAAACTTTTGCAATTACGATACTTGTCGTACATTTGAGTACGAAACAAATCGTACATGGCAAATAAGAAGACAATAAAGGCAACAGAAGCAGAGTTAGAAATTCTGAATATTCTCTGGACTCAAGGGGCGGCCACTGTTAAAGAGGTACATGAAGCGCTGGCACTAACTAAAGACACCGGGTATACGACGACGCTAAAGCTAATGCAGAACATGCTGGAAAAGGAATTAGTAAGCAGGGATGCAACAGCCCGGCAGCATATATACAAAGCACTCGTAAATAAGGAGCAGGCGCAAGGACAGATGCTGCAAAGATTGATAGAAACAATGTACAACGGATCTGCAATGCAACTGATCGCCCAGGCCCTGGGTAGTCATAAAGCCAGCAAAGCAGAACTGGATATGATAAGGGAATACCTTGATAAGAAAACCAAAAAGTAAGTGCTCTGTTGAGGAGTGATCACTGTTTATTAAAGTCATCCATAAAAATATCTTAAATGGCTATCCTTATTCAATCATTGTCGTGGACGTTGCTCTATTCTCTAGTACAGGGGTTAGTAATTTGTTTGTCATTAAAACTGATCTTAAAAGTATTACCTGCTACACCGTCTGCAGTAAGGTACAGGCTATCATTATCAGCGATGATCATTTTGCTGGGATGGTTCATAACTACATGGTGGCAGCAATTTCATGCGATGGCAACCACCAATGATCTTCTAATCACTTTCAGGCAGCCAGGTACGATAAGTAGTCATGCTTACACTGCAAACATACCCGATGATCGTGGCAAGCTATACAGTTCAATATTATCAATGATACAACTTGTGGCTCCATGGCTCTCTGCTTTTTATTTTACAGGGCTGGCGGTAATGCTCTTAAGGCTTTCAGCCGGAGTATTGCACCTGTCATCACTAAGGAGGAAGGGACTTTCGCAGCCGGAGATCGCAGTGTACGAATTACTGACCACATTAAGAGATAGAATGCGTATGTCTCGGGGCGTACAACTTTTCGTGTCTGCAAAAGCCCAGGTGCCAATGGTTGCCGGTATTTTAAGGCCTGTGATACTAATGCCGGCGGCAGTGATGACGCAACTGAGTATGGAGCAGGTAGAAACTATCCTGCTACATGAACTTGCTCATATAAAACGCTACGACCACTTGCTTAACATAATGCATACCTTGATCGAAACAATACTCTTTTTCAACCCGTTTTTATGGATGATATCTTCCGTTACCCGAAGAGAAATGGAGCATTGCTGTGACGATATAGTATTGAGCCACAGTAAAGAACCAATTTTTTACGCCAGTGCACTAGCCGTACTGGCCCAAAGCCCGGCGACAGTGAGTGCATTTACCGTCGCCGCATCAGGACAGTCTAATTATTTATTTAACCGAATCAAAAGAATCATGGAAATGAAAAAGAATCCGTTTAGCTACAGCAGGATGGCAGCAGCCATCATTATGATCACAGTGATCACATGTTCCGTTATTTGGCTTGCACCTTCATCTGCCAGGGGCAGCAAAGGCAAACCTAAAGCAACAATAGTCAAGACGCCATCGGTAGAGAAGGTTGAGCTACAGGTTGTAGCAGATGAAGAGCAAAAGGTGCCTGTAAAAAAGGCGCAGCAAGAACAAGCGCATATCAACAAGCCGGCATCCGTAACCGAAACGGACGCTGTAACAGTGACAGAAACAGATGAGAGCAAACTAATTAACCAAATGTTGGGAGATGGTGTTATAGACCAGGTGAAAGGATTCGTGGTTGAAAAAATGCAGGAAAAGCTATATGTAAACGGTCAACTACAATCAGAGGAAGTGACCCGGAAATACCTGCAACCTATAAAACAGGAGTATATAAGAGTGGAAGTATTCCCTTTTATGGAGAGACTAAACAGGCATCCGGATGCCGGCTTCATGCAAATTCTTTTACCCGTAATGTTTTCATCAGGTTGTGTTGATTATACACCCAAGAAGCCAGGCTGCTGACGAAAGGCATGTGAGCGATAGCATCCTGTAAAGGAAGTATATAATTATGAAAAATGATGGGTGGCATGGTTTTACCTTATGAATATAGGACAGCCCCCGTGAAAGACATTACTGAAGGATATCTACTACTATCAACTTCAATGATATAGCTGCAGCGTTGGTACTTATAAAATCATTACTTAAAGTAAAATTATGACAACGCACAAGAAATTAGGTATCTGGATGGATCATGCGAACGCACACCTGATGGAATTCACGACCGGCACTGTAGAAACAAACGCCATAGGATCGAAATTCACTGACGAGGCTAATCCTGACGAAAGTAAAGGAGATATTCTTTTACACAACAAAGAACAACATCAGGAGTCGGCTTACTACAAAGAACTGGGTAAAGAAATAGCCAACTATGATGATGTATTGCTTTTTGGCCCGACAGATGCTAAGGCAGAACTATTCAATATGCTGAAAGCAGACAGCCATTTTGAAAAAATAAAAATTGAAGTAAAGCAAGCTGATAAAATGACAGACAACCAGCAACATGCTTTCGTGAAGGATCACTTTTCGCCGAACAATTGATCACACAAAATTTATAAATGCCGGTTCAATTGTATTGGACCGGCATTTTCTATTAAACTAAAAAGCTGCTAACTATCTAACTTATTGATGGATTCCTTTACAGAGTTTACCATTGCATAACCTTTTAATAAATTAATAACGCATTATTCTATTAGTTATTATCCAAAATTTCTATCTTGTGACAAGGAAAGTGATCCCGACACTTTAAATCGGGGGCGTAACTGAAAAGCCAAAAGAGTAGGTTCACACTTAATACACACAACAATGAAAAAAGCAAAATTAATGACCGTTGCAGCATGCCTTACAGCAACTGCTTTATTGTCAAGCTGCTCTATTACCATGCCAGTAGCTGCTACTTCTAACGCAGTAGGCTCTAAAGTAGGTATAGCTAAAGGAACTATGTACTTACATTGCCTCGCATTCGGCGCAGATGCATCAATAAAAACTGCCGCTAAGAATGGTGGTATCACTAAAATATCAACGGTTGATATTAAATACGGCGATATCTTAGGTATCGTTCAGACTTTTGAAACTACAGTTACAGGCGAATAATCTGTGTAGATAACCCCAAAGAGGCTGGTCATAGATCAGCCTCTTTTATTTAGAGGAAGTAAAGATGAAAAAACAAAAATATACAACGGTTTTGCAGGTGCTTTTTACCGCATTTATGTTGGGATCGTGCCAATCAGGAGAAAAGAGTAAAACCATAACCATAGCAGGAAATGAAACGATACAACTGGAAGCTGATGAAAAGCCAATGGACCTTGTAAAGCTGGACAAGGTAACCATGAAAAAGTACGAATACTATTTCAATTCGTTACCCGGTATACAGGTGCCATTAAATAAAGTATTTTTCAGCCGCCACAGTACGTTCTATTATGGAGTACCAATAGATGGGGATGTATTAAGGCTCTACGATGTATTTTTGAAAAAATACGGCACCACTAAGATCATTTCAGCTATACAGGCAGACACAAGTGATGCTAAGTTGCTGGCTAAGGATTCTGTAAATTACATTTTAGTGCAGATCATTAAAACCCCAGCAAAAAACATTTTACTGGGAGGGGCTGTAGGCAAAGACTCAACAGCTATGAGGCATTATTACGAAAGTGGTAACTTAAGAACAAGAATACTGAATGAACAATAGAATAAAGATACAATACACCGCCCTTCTGCTGATAATTCTGTTTTTACTACAGGGTTGTGGAATAAAATTAAAAGGAGCAAAGAGAGGGGATCATGCGAGCGTAGAGACGTTCCTCGTTGGCAATGGAGTGATCCAATACTTTGTAAAACCACTCAGCTTTACCGCTCCACGTAATACTATGCTTATTGACTTCACTTTAAGAGGAAAGCAGGATAGTCTTTACGTAGCAAAAATAAATTTCACTATAGGGGATAAAGCAACGAGTAAAATAGACTCTTACAGTCTAGTAAATGCAGGCACCGGCGAAGTTGTAACAACTGTACGTAAGACCAGCGTGTCTAAAATTAAAACAGGAATACGGTATTTTGCAGATGCAGATAATATCAAATTACTCAACCTGTTTTCCAGTGGGCAAATCTATAATGTTATTACCTACAACAGTGCAGGTGAAACAGTGTATCATCCTACAAAAAAATCCGCAAAAAAAATAAGGAAGATACCTTCATTATTGATGCAGGACATATAGTCACTACCATTGCTGGTAGAACAATATTAGTTGCAACCTGAACTTTTTAAATTAGAGCTTTTGCAAAGTATTAGCAAATCGTTTTAGGTGTGTGTGCAACATAAGAATAACTTTATGCACACAATATGAGCGAGCCAATTCCGGAACAGTTTACCAGATCGATCACGATAAATGCCTCACCTGCAAAAGTGTGGGATGCACTCACCGTGCCTGAGCTGATGAAGCAATGGATGTCGCAGACACCAATAGAGATCATAACTGACTGGAAAGTGGGCAAAGCCATAACTGTAAAAGGAGACTGGTATAAAGCAGGGTTTGTGAATAAGGGTAAAGTACTGCGATATGAGCATGAGCAGTTACTGGAATATTCGCACCTAAGTTCGTTGTCCCGCCTACCCGATCAGCCGGAAAACTATTGTATTATCATGTTTCGAATAATCCCGGAAACAGGCTATACTGCCCTGGAAGTTACACTCAGCAATTTCCCTACTGACTCGATATACCGGCACTTTGCTTTTTACTGGACAGTGACTATCGCATTGTTGAAGAAGTTCATTGAGCAATAAGCCGATATTTTTTTAGCGTAGTTTATTGTTTCTGATCTCCAGCAGCAGGCTGTGATAAATGGTCGTACTTATGCTGGTCGTAGGTAAGTACCAGCCATGTGCCTTTGAGCCATTTATACCTCAGGTAGAAAAAGCGCATGAAGCGTATGAATATATTGCCACTCTGCTTCCAGTTCTTTCCTGAGCGGATGCGGCTACCCTCTTCAGAATCACTATGAACAAAGAGAGAGTCGTACTTATTAAAGAACAGCCCTCTGCCCTTGTTGTGCAGAAAAGAGATGGCCATATAGTAATCGGTAAGGTCGCCAAAAATACCTTCCCGGTACCGACCGAATTTTTCACGAAAATTATTCCTCCTTATGTTTGGCGTATCGCTGAACTGGTAGAATTTGTAATGGTACATATTGCCGAGCTTGTACTCCATTTCAGAGAAGCCCTTTCCGTATGGTTTCAGATTCAAGTGCATGTCTTCCAATGCCCAGAAGCGCACATAATCAATAGCACGGTCTTCATTCAGTATCTGTAACGCATCTTTGAAGTGCTCAGGAAAAATATCGAACGGCACAAAATCTTCCTGCAGGTAAAGCGTGTAGGGGGTGGTTATGGCATCTTCCCCTTTATTGATACAGTTTCCGTATCCCCTGTTCTTAGGTGTAGTTACAAGCCTGAAGTTGTATATCTGCTGTAATTTTTTCACCTTCTCCATCTCCTCGGGCCTGCTGGCGTCATCAGAGACCACAGTATCTTCGAACGAGCATTTCAGTTTTGCCAATGAAGCAAGTAAACGCTCTAAAGACCGGGTGCGGTTATAGTGTGTGATCAGCAAAGTGACATCTTTGAAAAAGTATCCCTGACTCATGTTGTTGCGCTGCTTTTTTTGAAATCCACTGCTTTCTTTACTAACAGGATAAGTTCGGTATAACCAATTCGTAAAATGCCTGGAATATTATGTGGTATATGTTTATTAAGCTGGTAAGACCCGTATATGATGCCAATAATTGTGGCAATGAAATTTGATATAACTATACCGTACAGGCTTTTGAGCAGTTCTGTAAAAAGCAGGCCGGTGACGATCTTTACTGAAGTAACGATGATCATTTTATAAAAATTTGTCTTGGTGTGGTGCGTTATATCCAGCGCCATACCGGTAAACCTGTCAAAAGGATATGTGATTGCCAGTATCATGAACAAGCGATAAACATGTGCCGCCAGATCGCCACTGGCACCATCAAAATGATGACCTCCTAAAATACTTATAGCAACATCTGCAATGAGGAAGGCAATAACTGCAACCGGTATCAATGCCACAGTAAGCATACCGGTATATTTTCTGAAAATATAGCCTACCTGGTGTTCATTACCTGCGTTATTGGCTATTGCCATTTCAGAGATACCGGTAGTTGCAAAGGTCCGGAGGGGCAACTCTACCAGCGCCATCAGGCGGTTTGCGAGGTTGTATATTGCTACCGAGGCGGGGCCCAGTATAAAGTTCATGATCCAGATATCCACATTGCCCAGGAAGCTGGAAAAGGCAGTGGTGCCAAAGGTGTATTTGCCATAGTGGAATATCTCGAGTATGCACTCTTTAGAACGTTTGGTAAAGTACTGTATGCCTGAGTGAAACCAAAATATACCAATGAGGCTGGATGTGCAGTTGGTAATGAAGTTGTAGATAATGACATTCTCGAGTGTGAAGTCATGAAAGACAGAGAGTAGTATGAACGACAGGATAGTGCTGCAAGCATTGATCATCCTGAACCAAAACATGGTTGCATACTTTTCATCTGCCTGCAGTCGCCAGAAAACCACATCGGAGGGAAGAGAACTCAGATAGTTAAGCCCTATCCATTTGATACAAAGGATGGCTTCGAAATTTGTGGTGTAAGGCAAGTATAATAATGCAAGCCCGTTAAGTGCCAGCACAATAGCGGTAAGCATTATGGCAAGAAACCATACCGAACCTAAAACTGTTGCCGCTCTTGCTTTGTCTGTACCCGCATAAAATTTTACGGTAGCTGTAGCCAGGAAACCATACCTGCCGGCCTCGCACAGGCCAACAAAACTTTGCAGCACGAACCAGATGCCAGCTTCGACAACCGGTAGATTGTGGAAGATAATATATGCCATAGCAAATCCGATAACAGAAGTGATGCCGTTACCAAAAAGTACAACAAAGTGTTTATTCCCAAATCTGACCTTTCTCACCAATGATTATTTATTACTTATAATCGGCATAAAAGTACCTCTATTTTTTCTGTTCTTTACAAGCGTTATGATATATTAATTTTATTATTTCAGTCTTTTACAGGAGCATACGAATAACATTAAATTATTTATGTGCAATATAAATATTATTTAATTGTCTAAGCATGTGTACATGCAATGCAGATGCGTTAGGGATTAACTGATTATATATATGCAAAATAGCTGCAACAATACACCCTATTGGAGCAGATGTACCGTGAGTGATGCAAGGATCGTGACCACAACTGTAAGAATGGCGGTAGTAAGCACCTGCCGGCTGAGTGAAGCTTTGCGGGCTATGCCGTAGTAATACACATAACCAATGATAAAGCCGCTGATCAGCCCGCCTATATGGGCGGCATTATCTGTATTGCCCTGCAGGCCGGTCATAAGGTTGAAGACAACAAAAAAGAGGATGCTACGAAGCATGGTCTTCCTCAGCGTCTTTTGGATGTGTGTAGTTGTAAGCACAGACAGGAATACCCCATACATACCAAAGATGGCACCTGAGGCACCTACACCCACGCTGTAAGGGTGCATGGCAATACTCATAAGCCCTGCACATATACCAGTGAGCAGGTAGGCAGAAGCAAAACGAAACCTACCGAGCAACGGCTCGAGGAACATGCCTATATATAGCAATGCAAAAGTATTCATGAGCAGGTGCAATGCCCCGCCATGCAGGAACATATAACTGATAAGCCGCCACCATTGGCCGGCCTGAACTGCCGGCCTGAAATTCCCACCCCACTGAAACAGGCTTTGAGCGGTGGGGCTTAGCGGGGATAGGCCTGCTATGACCATAGTTATAAACACCAGCACGTTACTATACACAATGAGGGGCGTAACGACGTAGCTTTTGGAAAGGATCAGCGCGCCATACTTTTCACGGTGCATAGGATGCAGGTTTCTGTCTGCGCGCTCCTGCTGCTCTATAATGCGAGCTACAAGCGCTTTGAATTGCTCTATGTTTTTCCTGCTTTGCGCCTCATCCCAGTAATATTCATTTACAGGCCTGCTTTGCAGGATGGCTTTCTCAGTATCAATGGTAATACTTATTATATCTCCTGCACCGGCTTCGTTGCCCGGGGTCTGCCAGGTGGCTGTGCCGGCAATATATGCTACATTATACCAGTGCAGGTGGGCTGCGGCCCTTTGTGCATAGGCCAGGTAGTGCATGATGGTATGCTTAGGTAATATTATTTCTTCCCGGTGATCCTGCGACTGCACTACTTCCATGAAAAGGTATTGTACATGTAAAGTTAGGGATGTGCTACAGTACAGCAGTATCATATAAACTTAAGGGCAGATTAATAAAGCTGATAGTGCAGTTATGACATAATAGAGGCAGCCAGTATCTTTGCCCGGTGTTGAGTAAACAAGTAAAAGCCCACCTTGCCCTATTAGGCGCCAATATATTTTATGGTGCGGGTTTTACCGTTGCCAAGATGGTAATGCCCCGATTGATACAACCATTGGGGTTCATCTTTATCAGGGTGGGCGTGGTAATGTTGCTGTTCTGGCTCAGTTATTTCGGAGGTAGTAAATTTCGCGCCAAAATAGCACGTAAGGACTGGCCCATTCTTATACTTGGGGGCTTGTTTGGTGTAGCACTGAACCAGATGCTGTTCTTTACCGGGCTCAATCTCACTTTCCCTATACATGCCTCTTTGATCATGATGAGTACACCACTGCTCATTACAATCATATCCCTGTTCCTTCTGAAGGACAGGATAACAATACAAAAAGGCGCAGGATTGCTATTGGGCGTAAGCGGGGCTGTATTGCTGATGAGTGCAGGCAAGGAACTCACCATTACAGGCAGTACAGCACTTGGCGACCTGTTTGTTTTTTGCAATGCTGCATCATATGCGGTATACCTTGTAATGATAAAGCCACTGATGCACCGGTACCGGCCGGTAATAGTGATCCGCTGGGTATTCTTTTTCGGTTTCCTGATGGTATTGCCGTTTGGGTGGCCTCAGTTCTCTTCTATTGAGTGGCCGGTATTTACAATCAACGATTACCTATGTGTTGCGTTCATTGTGGTATGTGTTACATTTTTTACATACCTGTGGAACATATATGGCCTTCATATACTTACACCGTCAATTGCAGGTGCATACATCTATGTACAACCTATATTTGCAGCAATAATTTCTATTATATTCGCAGGAGAAAAAGTGACGTTGGTCAAATTGATCGCCACAATTTGTATATTTAGTGGAGTATACCTGGTAAACTTTGGGTTTAAGAGAAAAAGAAATGAGCTGGAAGAAGAGGTGATGCCTGAATGATTCAGAATAGATTGATGTAGGCAGTATTAACTTAGCGGTTCCAAACATTAAGATTTAATGTAGAAAAAAACGGTTAAATTTGTACACTTATATATGGCAAAAGTAACTTACAACAACAAAAACGCAGTATTCTTCCAGGCATTGAAAGCCGATGTCGAAAAATATTTCAAAGACAGAGGGATAAGAAAGACGGGAAACTGGAAGCTTTATTCTAAAGCCCTTGTGCTTATTCCTACAGCTATAGCTATTTATGTTTTCTTACTTACCCAGAATTACTCAGTAATTGGTGGTATCTCATTGAGCCTGTTGCTCGGGCTTACATTATCTGCCATAGGTTTTAATATTATGCATGATGCCTGCCACGGCAGCTATTCTACTAAAAAGTGGGTAAATGAGTTGCTTGGCCTTACACTGAATGCACTTGGTGGTAATGCTTTTATCTGGAAACAGAAACATAATATTATACACCATACCTATACTAATGTGGATGGGCTGGATGATGATATAGCTAAAAGCCCTGTAATACGCCAGTGCCAGACACAGGTATGGAAACCGGCTCACCGTATTCAGCACATTTACCTGTGGCTGGTATATGCACTCAGTTCATTCCTGTGGGTATTTGTTATAGATATGGTGAAGTATGGCACTAAGCGAATATATACTACCGAGCTGAACAAAATGGACACCAGGGAGCATCTGATATTCTGGATGAGCAAAGTGCTCTACGTGGTATTTTATATTGCTATTCCGGTTTATTTTGTAGGCTGGGGTGCATGGGGTGTAGGATTTCTTGCAATGCATGTGGCTATGGGCCTTTCTTTATCAGTGGTTTTTCAGCTGGCACACGTTGTAGAGGAAACCGAGTTTGAGTTTTCCGGGGCAGAAGATAAACAAATAGAAAACGAGTGGGCCATTCACCAGATCAAGACAACTGCAAATTTTGCACGTGACAATAAGTTCATTTCATGGTTCGTAGGTGGTTTGAATTTCCAGGTAGAGCATCACCTGTTCCCAAGGATCAGTCATGTACACTACCCTGAACTGAGTAAGATAGTTGAGCAGAAGTGTAAAGAGTTCAACATTCAATATCACAGCATGCCTACTATGTTTGCAGCCGTTCGTTCACATTACCGGTTTATGAAGATGCTGGGACAGAAACCTGAACCAGTAGCACTGGCTTAATAAGATCATCATTACTGCAATACATAAAAGAGAAGGATGCCATTAATGGCATCCTTCTCTTTTATGGCGTATCACCTCTAATTTAACTGATCGAGTACGGAAATTACTTTCTGTTTAAAAGCAACGACCTCCGGGGACTGGTCTGATGTATTATCTCTGTCTAACCTTACCCTGATGATGGCTGAGCCGTTTTCTATCATGATAAAAATGCCACCCTGGTCGTGACAATCCGGGCAGCCGTATGTTTTATTATTATTCACTAATAATTCTGATGGCACCTGGTTGATCAGGTTTTTTGCCTTATTGAACTTACTGACGTCCAGCACTTGTGTAGTAGTGAAGTTATAGGTCCAGCTGAGGGTACTATATTGAGCACTATCGTCTTTTGCCAGAGATGTTTCTGTAAGCTGGTATATGTGCACACAGTTGCTCAGGCACATACCGTAGTATGATCCGAATACCAGTTTCTGAACTTTGGAATTTTCGGTTGTGTGCCTGCATGAGCATAGGATGAATAGAGCTGGAACCAATAATAATAAGGTTAATCTCATAGATTACCGGGTATAAACCTATTCTGATGGAGGTGTAGGTTTGTCTTCCTTTGCAGGTACATAATCAGCCACCGGATCTGCTATCTTGCCATCTATCACATGCCAGTTCTGAACAGGTTTTGCTGCTCTTCTTGGTTTGTGTGCAGATTTCTTCTTTGCTTCCTGAGCTTTTTGGGCCGCAATTATACTTTCCTGCTGCCGTTGTTGCTCAGCTTTAAGGTCTGCAATGCCTTGTGCAATGCCTGCAGTAGTACCTGTAGCTATGCCCTTAGTATTTCCTGCGGCAAACCCGCTTTCATAAGAGGTCTGTTTGATACCCGGAAGGATAATAAAGCCTGCAACGGCACATAAAACAATGCCTATAATAAGGCCGATGAACAAATTTTTCATAAAGTGGTATTTGAGTTATTAAACCTTCCTGCTAAAGTAATCATTCGGCAAGCATATTGAAAATTATATGCTGAGAATTATAAAAATACAATTTCATGTCATAAAAAAATTATAAAAAGTGCCCCTCCGACATCTAAAAAGCACCATTTGACCTGCTTTAGCCACTCCTTCGGAAGTTATTACCACTAAAATGGCCTACCTTACACGCCAGCTATTGGAAAACCAATTAATTATTACTCATTGAACATCCTGTAAGAGTAATTGCGATCCACTCATGACCACGTTGCCGGTTAAAACCCGGTTTACAATGGGCCGATAATTCCGCTCTGCCGGAATATCTCTTTTCGCCCTGTACATGCCAACTGAAAAGTGCTAATAAGGATTATGGATACTGAATATTTTAAAGGCCAGCTTAGGCATGTTAAGTTTAAAGACCCCGCAAGCAACGAATTTCTGTTTGCCAGGCAAACCACGCAATGGATCGCTATAAAAGGACCATTCGATGTTTATTTTACATTGGGCTATGATGCATACCCGAAGGTGAAGGTGATGCTGACCCTGGAAGATGCCGCAATACCCAAGCGTGCGGGCATTGTAAAGAACTGTATACCTGTTAATGATATACTGATAGAGAACAACGCCAAAAGAAGGAAAGACGTATTCTCTAAAGAATATGACTGGGTGGACAGAAAAACACTGGAGACCGTTGTAAATACAGAATTTATGAGCTTGGTGAAGCTGATACGCAATGAACTGGATGGCAGAAATAAAACCGGATAGTAATACAGATAAGCTAGTATAAAATAAGGAGCAGCGTTTTCGCTGCTCCTTATTTTATTATTAATAGAAGTATGAGCGTAAACACTGAATATTGTTATTTTTATTAATTATGTTTGATTGGTTATTAACCCAAGCCGATCAAAATGTCAGCGAAATCAAAATTAGTATCTCAAATGACGCTGTCGCAGACAGCACTGCTGACCTTTCTCACATTGTTTTGTTTTTTTGTAGGCACTTACGTAGTGCTTATACATGAAGATAGGAAATTTCACGAAGTAGCTTACCGACCAAAGGTGATCATAGATTCTATATTGTCTGTATATGATCGCGGGATAGAGGCCCTTCCGGAAGCATATGACACAAGCGATAACCAGGCTATAGTACGTGAAGAAATAAAATACCGCAGGCACCTGATGGACCGATTGCCGGACTCTGTAGTAAGGAAATTGTTTGTAGAGGACCAGTTATTTGTAAATAGGGATTCATTTAAAAACGAATGCCTTATTAAGGTGTACTACGGAGATAAAATAAGTGTAAAAGATAGTATAGAAAGGTTGGAGCGGCGTAAGGCCGGTCTGCCACGTAAGCGCACTAAAGTATTATGGGATTATTACTTCAATTATTCTTACAAATACAACAAGCCTATACATCCATACCATCTACAGCGTTTTGTTAGAATGCCGGCTATCAACTATGAGTATAACATGGATTTCTTCACCAAGTATCCGGGCTTTTTGTTATGGTCGTTGCTCATCATCCTGCAGTACGGATTGTTCCCGGTACTTACGCTATGTGCCTGGGTGCTTATTATAGATTTTAAAAAGCGGTTCCCTAAAATCTATAAAAAGAAAGACAATAAGAAGCAGACCTTTAAGTACGCGCTCCTTTCTGGTGCTATACTAATCATATTTATGGTAATAGGGTTCCTCGCTTTCTTTGACCCCAACCTGATAAAGAGCGGGCTATTTCACAGGGATATGAGTTTCATCATGGTCACTGTATCTATACTTACCTGCCTTGCAGGTAATGCCTGTTTCACAGGGTTTATGGTGATATCCGGTTCGTCGTTCAGATTGCAGTCTGAAGATGAGGTAAATGATGAGGATATAGAACTGCTGAATGAAATGAATGAACTGTTCTCGAGGTTATTGATCATCTGCTCTATCATATTGTGCATTATTGTGCTTACAACCGGGGCTCTTTATAATTCGCTGAATAAAATGGACTTTATAAAGAAGGTCACCAGCGACCTCGGGCACTCTCCGCTAGGGTATCATTATGCCATATTGTTTGCAGCTCTGTGCAGTATCATCCTGTTGTTATTCTTTATACCTGCAAAGCTAAGGCTGCTGGCTATAGAGGACAGGCTGCGTGAGATAAAGCCTGATGAAAGCCGTATCAGTGCATCAGCAGATGTGTTTGGCATAGCTAAGAGTGTGCTTGTCGTGGGCCTTCCGTTAATTACAGGTGTAATGCAATCCATTTTTAGTGCATTGACAAAATAAAGAAGTAGTGCTGATGGAATGGTTTTTAGGTAAGTAATACTAAACAAAGTATTATGAAAACGAACGATCAGAACAAAGGTGCCAGCAATGTGCGGACCAATGCACATGCATCACAGTCGGGAGGCAAAAGGCCTGAAAATAAGGACAACCTGGACAGCAGGAAGAATGAAGAACAGGATGATAAAGGTGAAGACGTAACACATAATGAAAAGGATGTGAAAAGTAAAAAGTAACAATTTAAAAACTGGAGTACAATTTTTAAAAGCTAAGGTCCGGGATCCCCGGACCTTAGCTTTTTGTTAGGGCAAGGGTGTTTTAAGAAAATGGTAACTTTGCCACTTATAAGCAATCATTAATGATCCCATCCGATTTTTTCCCTCAGGGAATAAGTTACTTTTTTACTGAGGAGCAGCAGGGTACAGATGTATTGTCTGCCCAGGAGAAAGAGGTGGCTCAGAGCTTTGGTACAAAAAGGCTTGCTGACTTTTGTACGGGCAGGTATTGTCTGCGCAAGAGTACAGAAGCGCATGGTTATAATGGGGATATACTGATAGGTGAACGGGGTATGCCATTATTGCCCAGTGATATTACGGCATCTGTAAGCCACTCTAAAAAGCTATGTGGTGCTATAGCTGCCCGCAAGGATCAATATCTTTCCACAGGGCTGGATATAGAGACCGTAGGCAGGGTGCACGGCGAAATGTGGCATCTGCTGTTTACCGACAATGAAACACAACTGTTGAACGGCATGAATGAGCAGGAGCAAAACAAAATTTCAACCGCATTCTTTTCGCTAAAGGAAGCATTTTATAAGTTTCAATACCCGCTCAGCAAAGTATACCTTGATTTCAGAGAGGTAGAAGTAGTGATGACAGATGGCCAATACAATATAAAACTGCTGGTAGATGCAGGTAACGCATTTGGCAAGGGGCAGACATTTGCAGGGAATATCGTAAGACATCATGACGAAATAATATCGTTATGTACCATGCCTGCCTGAGGCAATACACAAACCTATATAAAACAGCAAACCAGAGCCACCCTAAGGGTAACTCTGGTTATTGTGTACGGTATGTGGCTTTAATTAAGCTACTTTAACGTTGACTGCATTTAAGCCTTTAGGGCTGTTTTCGACATCGAAGCTAACTTTGTCGCCTTCACGGATCTCGTCCTTAAGACCTGAAACGTGAACGAAAAGATCTTTACCGCCATCGTCTGGGGTGATAAATCCGAATCCTTTTGTGTTGTTGAAAAACTTTACTGTTCCTGATGCCATTTTGATTGAATTAAAAATAAATAATAGTTAAACATACAACTAAATCAGCCGATAAGTGCATTTTTTTTTAATTTCTTTCTTTCCGGTCATAAAATAATGGGATAATAGTGGGTGGCATAGTTTTTAGGGTATGTTATTTTAAAATAATATTCTAAACAAAATAAAGCTATGAAACGTATAATAATAACCGCGAGTTACCTAGTTGCCTGCAGCCTGTTAGTAGTATCGCTTGATTCATGCAAGTCATGCAACAGCAATAACGGAGTAAGCAGTACCGACTCTGTAACGAGTACCACAACCGTAACCACTACTACCACTACATCGGGAGGGGATGCGGTGAATGGCGATAATGGTAACAATAGTAATAAGGGTAATAATAGTACTAATGGTACTTCAGGAACATCGGGAGGTAACAGTGCTGCAACAGAGTCTGATGCTGCTGATCCGATGGTAGCAAAGGCAATAGCTATGGAGCCTATGGGGCCGATGAGGCTGACAGTTACAAGTACCGCATTTGAACCGTATAATGTTATCCCAGCAAAATATACCTGCGAAGGACAGGGCGTTACACCTCCACTTACCGTAAGGAATATGCCTCCGGGAACAAAATCACTGGCATTGATACTGCATGACTATCATGCAACACCTGATGGCGGAGAAACCTACTGGATGATTTGGAACCTTGATACTGTAGGTAACATACCGGAAAACTTTCGCAGTGATTATATGAGCGTAAACAAGGCCAATGAGTATGGCTATACACCGATCTGCGCAAAAGCAGGAAATCATAAGTATCACTTCATTGTGTACGCACTTGATTCAAGATTGCTGCTGGGTAAGAAGTCGACCAAGCAAAATATGGAAAAAGTAATGAGAGGCCATGTACTGGCTAAGGGAGACCTTGTAGGTATCTATAACAAACAACTGGAATAGAGTAGTTGAGTTTGTACTGAAAAGAGGCTTTCGGCTTAATTGCTGAAAGCCTCTTTTGTTTTTGGTGCTTGAGGGAAGCCGTAATTATTTATTTAATATTTAAAAAATTATTTGTTTCTTTACCCCACACACTCAAACTTCTATGAAACGCTATTTAGGTTCACAGACAATAATTGCCGTAATTATTTTTATGGTATTGAGCAGCACTGCGCTGCAGGCACAGGATGTTGCAGACACAACTTTTATAAAACCGGGCGGAAAACTATGGGGGCTGGCCTATGGCGATTATGCGTACAAAATGAAATCAGACTCGCTGAACCGTGGTGGGCTGAACCAATATACCGGGGTAAAACAGAATGAAAGCCTTTTTCAGCTACGCAGGATCTACCTGGGTTATGACTACCGCATCAATAAAACATTTTCGGGAGAGTTTCTGCTGGCTACAGAGGATAATATGGAAACCACTGTAACCGGTGTACCTGTCACTTCGGGCAACCTACTGTCTGACGGTAAGCTGGGTATGTTCATAAAACTGGCCAATGTAAAATGGCACAACATAATACCCGGTGCAGACCTGAGCATAGGCGAGGTATATACGCCATCGGCAGTGTTGCTGAGCGAGGTGGTGTGGGATTACCGTTGTATAGAGCGTACAGTATCAGAGGTTCGTCGCACACCGGCATGGGATATGGGCGCATCGCTGAATGGTAAACTGTATAACAGCAAGCAGGCGGAAGTGGGTTATAACCTAATGGTGGGCAATGGTACAGGATCGAGGCCGGAGAACAATGGTTTCAAAATGTTTTATGGCGATGTATATACCAAGCTCTGGGATAAGAAAATAATACTGGACCTGTATGCTGACTATACCAAGATCAACTGGACACCGAACTGGCACCATGACCGTAGTATGGTAAAGGGACTGGTAGCATACACTACACCAAAGCTGACGGTAGGTGTGGAAGCATTTATGATGAGTGTAATGAATGACAACATTGCCACTGAAACACCAACACTGGCCGATACCATTACCACTAAGGCTACAGCGGTATCGGTATTTGCGAGGGGCAGGATATATAAGGACCAGTTAGGCTTCTTTGTGCGCTACGATAATTATGACCCATCGGGCAATAACCAGAATAGCAGATATACAAAGTACTCACCGTTGACGAGGACATATGATCCGAACACAGCAGAACAGTTCTTCACGGCGGGCATAGATTACTCACCGATAAGTAAGATCCACATCATGCCGAATGTATGGTATAATGCATATAACAATGCCGGGCCGCTGAACCTGTATAACAGCTATGACCTCGTGTTTCGCTTGTCTATTTATTACGTTTACGGAAAATAAGGTACATAACCTGACGATGAGAATAAGCGTTTCATACCTGGTGTTGCTTGCGCTTATAGTGTGCGGTAACATACGTGCCGGTGCGCAGCACATGCATGGGAGTGAACGCATAGCAGAATTGCAGAAGAAACTGGCAGGGCATAAAGATGATACCGAAAAGGTGGATATACTCAATGAAATATCTTATGCTTACAATAAAATAAATCCTTACGAAGGCATCAAATACGGCACACAATCGTTGTCGCTGGCAGAGGAGCTGCAATGGCGCAAAGGAGCCGCACGCGCAAATAGTTGCCTGGGCGCTAATTATTTTTCGTTATCTGATTTTCTTAACGCATACAACTACTGGCAAAGAGCGGTAAAGATCAATGAAGAGTTGGGCAACAAAACAGGAGTGGCAAATAACCAGCACAACATTGGTAATATCTACTTTAGCCAGAAGAACTACCCTGAAGCACTGAAGTATTATGAGAGCGGGCTAAAGACCGGAAAAGAAAGCGGAAACAAGCAACTGGTTACCAATTCTTACTCGTCCATAGGCAATGTATATACGCAAATGAAGGACTACCCTAAGGCATTGGAGTATCATTTTAATGCGCTGGCCATAGATGAAGAACTGGGTTTGAAATCGAATGTGGCTTCGGTACAGACTGATATCGGCAATGTATATAACGAGCAGGGCAATTACACAAAAGCACTGGAGGTGCTGCGCCAGGCACTGCTGCTGAAGAAGGAAACAGGGGATAAGAACGGGCTGGCAAAAGCCTATACCATGACAGGCAAGGTGTACCTGCACATAAGCAAGCATGTGGCAGCAGGCAATAAAGGCGCAGAGTCATATGGCACAGCGGAGCAAAATGTGCGGCAGGCAGTTACCTACCTGGACAGTGCGGTGCTGACTGCCAAAGAGATAGGCTACCTGGACAATCTACAGAAAAACTATGAATACCTGTCTGATGCGTATAAAATGAGCGGCGACTACCAAAAGGCGCTGGAATATACCGATCGGTACCGGTCTATAAAAGATTCCATCTTCTCGCAGGAGAACCGTGAGCAGATAGTACGGCAGGGAATGAAGAACGAATTTGATTAGGTGCGGTTCAAAGACAACCTGAAGCTGGAACGGCAAAAGACGTTTACCTATATAGGGCTGGCGAGTGTGCTGGTGTTGCTTGGATTCTCTTTTTTTATTGTAAAGGAGCGCAGAAAGTCTGAGAAATTGCTGTTGAATATATTGCCATCGGATGTGGCTGCGGAGCTGAAACAGAAGGGCGTAATCAAGGCCAGGCACTTCGATCATGTTACGGTACTGTTCACAGACTTTGTAAACTTTACCACTGCCAGCGAAAAGATGAGCCCGCAGGCATTGATAGATGAACTGCACACCTGCTTCAAAGCATTTGACGAGATAACGGCGAAGTACGGGATTGAAAAGATAAAGACCATCGGTGATGCCTATCTTGCCGTATCCGGCCTGCCGATAGCAAACGCCGCACATGCTGAAAACATGATAAAGGCAGCAATAGAGATCAATGCCTTTATGTGCGAACGGCTGGCCCGACCGGGATCCGGTACATTTGCTATGCGTATAGGGTTGCATAGCGGCAGCGTAGTGGCGGGTGTGGTAGGTATGAGAAAGTTTGCTTACGATATATGGGGCGATACTGTGAATACTGCAGCCCGTATGGAGCAAAACAGTGAAGCCGGGCGTATCAATATATCTGCTGCTACTTATGAACTGGTGAAGGATAAATTTGACTGCACCTACAGGGGCGAAATTGCCGCTAAGAACAAAGGCAGCATGAAGATGTATTTTGTAAACAGCAATTAATATACGGTTACAAGGTCAGCAGGCTGATCTTACCGTTTGCGCCTGCAAATATTATCGCTTTGCCTTTTGGGCTTTTCCGCGCCACGTGATACCCTTTTTCATCTAATAATAATTTCCAGTTTTTGCCGCCATTAAAGGAGACGTCTGTGCCGCCGGGGCCTGTGGCGATCACTGTATCTGCGTTAATGTAGGTCACGCATTCCCGGTAACCTCCTGTTGGTGTTGCCGGGGCTATCCATGTTTTGCCGGCATTAGTGGTGTAGAATACGTGGTCTTTTTTCAGGGTGTCTTGCTTGTAATCGCCACCTGCTATAATGCCATGTAGTACATCTGCAAAGGCAAAGGAAAAGATGCCGGTGCTGTTCTGCCCTTGCAGTATAGGTGTGTTCATTGTCTGCCATGAGTTGCCTTTGTTGGCAGATACGAGCAGGCGTGATACTTTGCCACCGGTTGCTATCATCACTTTACCTTTTGCCATGCAATGAATGTTAGTGCCGCTGGCGGCAAAAGAAGCCTCATCTTTTTCTAAAACGGGACCCACCAGTTCCAGCCAGTTCTTACCGCCATCCTTTGTATAGAGAATCATCATCCTGCCACCCAAAGGGTCACCATAGATCATTCCTTCCTGCCCGTTCCAGAAGTCTATACCGTCTATGAATGCATTGGTGTCGGCTTTTCTGTAAACCTCGGTCCATGACCTGCCGCTATCGGTGGTGCGTAGTATGCAGGCAGGTGTGCCGGCATTGGCAATGATCGCTGTAGATGCGCTGAACGCATAAAGTGACCGGAAATCGCATTGCTCATAACCCTTCACCTGTTTGAAGTTCCAGTTGTTGCCGCCGTCAATGCTCGTGCCCACCCAACCTTTGCTGCCGCTTACCCAGGCTACATTATCATCTGCCACAGAGAGCCCACGGAACGAGGCATTGGTGGCAGGCGGTATATGTTTCCATTCGGGTTGGCCATATATACATTGCGTAACCAGTAGCAAAACAAAAGAAAGTAGTGTGTATTTCACAGGTATTATTTATCCTTGGTTATGGCAATGAGGTAGTTGGTGATCTTTGTACAATCGGCCGAGTCGATAGGCGCACCATATTTATCCACCATCTTATGTACCTCAGCTTTCCATGCTTCGGGGGATAATTTTGGTTGTATTGCAATGTACTTCAGTGAGTGGCAGATACCGCAGTAAGCCATGAATGCATCTTTACCTTCATGCTCCGGAAATTCAGGAGGCGGATCGGGATATATATTCATTTCCCGCACGCTGCCGTTTACAGCAAGGGTATTACCTGATGTGTTCACAGGTACAGGTTCCGGCTGTTTGCAGCTGGCTGCCAGTATGCAGATCACTAAAATGATATGTACCGTTGTTTTGAGCATAGCGGTCAGTTGACGGTAATAGCTAAGTGTTCAATAAAGCTGCGGGCATAACCACTTCGGTTCCACTGCTGCTCCGGTTGTGTATGGCTATTGATATCGGTAGCCCTTACACATAAATGATGCATGCCTTTGGCATTCGGCGTCCAGTTATACTTCCACCTGCGCCATGAGTATTTGCCCAATGTGGGTTGTAGCTGTGTAGCTACCCATGTTTTGCCACTATCAACCGATAGTTCTACTTTCTGAATGTCGGTACCCTCGTTGAACGCAAGCCCTTCTACT
>CAYZKL010000006.1:0-23983 GCA_964478855.1 uncultured Flavipsychrobacter sp. | reverse complement strand
GTTTGTTTACGGGCACTTGTTGCCCGGGCTCAGGGACTACAAATATTGAATGAAGCTTTATGGTGGTGATCGGTGATGTAGCTGTTGCGAGCTTCTCCGGTGATTCGTTTATGTTAGGATCTGTAGTTACCCTATACGCTTTTTTCATCCAGAAGCCATTGAATGAATCAGTAAGTACATTTATTGCGCCGAGTGCGCCTACCCAGTAGGTAGCATACCAGCCCGGTACTACCAGTTTCAGCGGGTAGCCGTTGAGCATAGGTAATGGTTGGCCGTTCATTTCGTAGGCTATCAGTACCTCTCCATCAATAGCATGATCTATACTTAGCGATTTTGCATAGGGAGGTATTGACGGCATAGTGCCTTTGTCCATACCCATGAAAGACACATCAACTGCTCCATTTTTTACACCTGCCATAGACAGTATGTCTTTAACACGTACCCCTTTCCATTTGGCATTACCCATTGATCCGTTTTGCCAGGGTATGCCCGCTACTTTAGGGTTAAAGGTAGAACGGGAATTACCGGAGCATATGGCGAGCGCGATAACGGAGTCTGCGGGAAATTTTGTTTTCAGATCTGCCATTGATAGGGTGAGTGGTTCATTAACAGCACCGGTGACCCTGAGCCTGAAGGTGTCAATATCTATCCGAGTCAGTATATCTGCAAGGTGCCAGCGTACAAAGAAGTATTCGTTAGGTGTTATGTCTTGCCTGAAGATGCGTAGCGGAGTCTCCAGCTGCATAGGCCTGTCGGTATGCATGATCATTTCCGCTTTTTCGGGATAAGTGCCCTGTGGCGGCGCCTGTACTGTTGAGCTTGCCTGGTTGCCACAGGAAGCCAGTACGGCGATGGCCGCAATTGCACTTATATACCAACACAATAGTTTTCCCGGCATACGGTATTGCAGCTCTTTTATTGAAATTCATCTAAATTTAGTTATTTTGATTGCAAATACAAATACACCGACCATGAAGCGCACATACATCACTCCCCTGGCAGTACTATTTATAGCTATGTTGACCTCCTGCGGGAGTAATGCCGGTTCGGGTGATACTGCAAAAGGTACAAGTACTGCTGCCGCCTCCGGTGCAGACATTTACCAGCAAAAATGTGCAAGCTGTCACCTGGCAAGTGGTGAGGGTGTGGCAAACGTTTTTCCGCCGCTGGCCAAGTCTGATTTTTTGCAGGATAAGGAAAAGACGATACTACAGGTGATCAAAGGGTATAGCGGTGAACTGGTAGTAAACGGTAAGACCTATAACAACACGATGCCGGCTCAGCAACTCAATGATGATGAGGTAGTGGCTGTGCTGGATTATGTGTACAGCAGTTTTGGCAACAGCGGTGGTAAAGTGACCGTTGATAAAGTAAAAGCTGTAAGAGCAAAAATGTAATTGCTATTTCTTCTTTTTAAAGATAAGTCTCATTCCTTTCGCTGCTTCTATTGCAAAGAATACGATCGTCGATACTCCTATACATGCCATCAGTTCCTTCAGGGTCAGTGGCTGCGTTTTGAACAGTTCATTAGCAAACGGCAGGTAAATGATACCTAGCTGCAGTATGAACGTGAGCAGTATAGCACCTACAAGCGGCATATTGGTAAACAGGCCCTTGCGGAAGATAAACTCATTGTCGCTGCGAATAGCATACACATGGCCCAGCTGAGACAATAGCAATACGGTAAATACTTCTGTTTGCCAGTGCGGATCACCTGTGCCTATGGAATAAGCCTGTGTGACCAATGTTACGGCAGCCATAAGCACGCCTACCCATATTATATGCCATGCTATGCCGCCGGCAAAGATGCTTTCATTGGTAGGGCGGGGAGGGCGTTTCATGATGTTCTTTTCTGCGGCTTCACTGGCAAGTGCGAGACCGGGCAGGCCGTCCGTTACCAGGTTGATCCATAAGATATGGATGGGCAGCAACGGCATAGGTAAACCAAGTATTGGTGCCATAAAGATGATCAATATCTCGGCACTGTTGCAGCCCATTATATACTTTACAAACTTGCGGATGTTGTCATAGATACGGCGACCTTCCTTTATTGCTTTTACTATGGTTGCAAAGTTGTCATCGAGCAATATCATATCAGCAGCTTCCTTGCTTACATCAGTGCCTGTGATGCCCATAGCTATACCTATATTGGCTGTTTTGAGTGAAGGGGCATCGTTGGCTCCATCGCCGGTCATAGCTACAAAGTTGTTTCTATTTTGCAGTGCCTTTACAATGTTCAGTTTCTGCTCGGGCGACACACGACCATACACCCTTATCTGCTCCACATCCTTTGCAAGCGCTTCAGGCGACATTTTACCCAGTTCTTTGCCTGTAATGGCCTTGTACTCATCAGTCAGTATGCCTATTTCTCTTGCTATGGCTGATCCGGTCTCTATATGATCGCCTGTGATCATTACCGGCTGTATGCCCGCTGTTTTACATTCTTCGATCGCTTTCTTTACTTCTTCCCTTGGCGGGTCTATCATAGAGGCAAGGCCGGCGAAGGTCATACCTTGTTCTATATCTTCATTCTTAAGCTCAGCAGGGACCTGGTCCAGCAGGCGATAAGAGTATGCAAGCACCCGAAGGCCACGTGCAGCCATCTGGTGCGATTCTTCTTCTATTGCTTTTTTAGCTTCAGGCGTTGCATCTATAATATCGGTCATCACCTCTGATGCGCCCTTGGTGATGGCTATGTACCCACTTTCATACTTATGTATGGTGGTCATGCGTTTCCTGTCAGAATCGAACGGTAGTTCGGCCTCACGTGGGAAACTGCTTTGTATAGCGGTTAATTTGGCTTCGGTATATTTTTCAATGATGTGATTGGTAAGCGCCAGTTCTGTAGGGTCGCCGGTCCATTCTCCTTTTTCATTTTTTACAACATCGTGGTTAAGGGCCATTGCACTTTCCAGGAAGGGAACCTCTTTATCCAACACGGCGGTTACCTCCTTTGCAGGGCTCACCTCCATTATTTTCATTTTGTTTTGGGTAAGCGTACCCGTCTTGTCTGAGCAGATGAATGTTACAGAACCAAGTGTCTCCACAGCATGCAGTTTTTTTACTACCACATTTTTGCTCACGAGGCGTTTTGCGCCACCCGCCAGGGCGATAGTAATGAGCGCAGGCAATGCTTCGGGTATAGCAGCTACGGCAAGTGATATAGCTATGAGCAACATGTTCATAGGTTCTTCACCTCTCAGCAGCCCCGCTCCAAACAATGCCACACATATTCCCAATATGATCCACGATAACTTTTTCCCGAAATCGGCCATCTTTGCCTGTAGTGGTGTGCGCATATCGTCTTCCTGCAGCATACCGGCTATTTTGCCTATTTCGGTCTTCATGCCGGTCTCTACCACTACACCGGTGCCACGGCCATTGATGATCTTTGTGGCTTTATAGGCCATGTTCAGCCTGTCGCCCAGTGGCAGGTCTTCTTCCGTAAGGGTATCTGTTGTTTTATCTACCGGGGCCGACTCGCCGGTAAGTGAAGATTCTTCTACACGAAGTGAATGTGCCTCTGTCAGCCGTAGATCTGCGGGAACTACTTTACCTGCTTCCAGTGAAACTACATCGCCGGGAACCAGTTCTGCAGATGGTATGCTCATTGTCTGCCCGTCACGGATCACATTGGCCATGGGCGATGCAAGTTTCTTCAGGGCCTCCATCGTTTTTTCGGCACGATATTCCTGCACAAACCCGATAACGGCATTGAGTAATACAATGACCAGTATAATGGCTGTATCTACAAGATCGCCGGCAACACCTGATATGACGGCTGCTGCTACCAACACGACGATCATAAAATCCTTGAACTGGGAAATGAAAATGAGCCATGCCGGCTTTTTCTTCTTTTCCATTAGTTCGTTGGGGCCATGTTTTGATAAAGCGGCCTGTACTCCTGATGAAGAAAGCCCTTTTTCGGA
Organism: uncultured Flavipsychrobacter sp.; assembly: GCA_964478855.1. Lineage (GTDB taxonomy): Bacteria > Bacteroidota > Bacteroidia > Chitinophagales > Chitinophagaceae > Nemorincola. The sequence goes on along the minus strand of CAYZKL010000006.1, from coordinate 20,054 downwards.
CGAGCCGGTCTCGGTATAAGTTGCCGCTATATCAATTGTGTGCCAGGTCATGATTTATTTATAATGTAATTTAAGAAAAATATGTTGCGCCGCGGTGATGTAAATCAACTAATAACCTGATTTAAAATCTGTGCCAACTTACTTCACTACTATAACTTTGTCATTATGTATTACTAAATGGTATTTAATGGGTACTATCACGTAATATAGTGTACCTTCATATTAAGCACGGATAGTCGCTATAGACTGTACAGCATTAATCCTCATTTAACAGATGGGTCGTTGCACACCATTGCTCCCGGAAAACACGGCCCGGGCACTTATTTACTATCGCACGGATAGTATTTTTTCACAAAGAGATATAACAGGGAGTCCATGAATAATGAACTAAAAACCGGCGTACTCAGCATCCTGTTAGCGGATGACGATAAGGACGACCGTTATTTCTTTGAGAAAGCACTGAAGAAAATATCTATAGCTACAAAGCTGGAGATGGTAACTGACGGCGAGCGGCTGATGGCACACCTGGTCAATAATCCCGATGCTCTTCCCGATGTTATTTTTCTTGACCTGAATATGCCAAGGAAGAACGGATCTGAATGCCTTGTGGAGATCAAAAAAAATGATTCGCTGAAACAAATTCCCGTAGTACTGTGTTCCACATCGCTTGGTAATGATTTTGCGAGTACACTTTACATGGACGGTGCGCATTACTACCTGCACAAATGTGACTTTGCTGAACTGGCTATATGTATAGAGCAAATACTAAAGCTACTGGCAGGCAATCCCTTACAACCATCAAAAGATAAATTCATGTTCCGCCTGGGAACATCATAATCAGACATTTATGCCGAAAGGAACGCCTGCACAAGAAAAAAAACCTGCGGGACGACCGGCAGCCAAACAACCGGAACCTTTCCTAATCGTAGCCATCGGCGCATCATCCGGAGGACTGGAGGCGATAACAGAATTATTGCAGCATCTGCCACCCGATACGGGCATGGCGTTCATATTTATACAACACCTTAGTCCCGATTACAAAAGCATCCTCACATCATTGCTCGCAAAATCCACTAAAATGGTGGTGCAGGAAATAGATGATATGGAGCGTATGAACCCGGACAACATCTATGTAATACCTAACGATAAGGGTATAGAAGTGACCGATGGCCATATAAAACTGGTACCCCGCCGCAGGAACGGACCTGCCATGTCTATAGACGTATTGTTCACATCTCTTGCCGAAACGCATCATGAGCATGCCATAGGAGTAATTCTTTCCGGCAACGCATCAGACGGAACGCTGGGGCTGAAAGCAATAAAAGCTGCGGGCGGTGTGACATTCGCACAGGATAATTCGGCCAGGTATCATAGCATGCCCGATTCCGCTATAAAGGAAGGGGTTGCTGACTTTATATTGTCGCCTAAAGAGATCGCACTACAACTTGCTGCGATAAGCAAACACAATTCAAAAAGACTGAAGGAGATAACTGAAGGAGTAGAGATATCTATTGATGATAACGACCCTGACCTGAACAAGGTGCTGGAATACCTGCACGAAGGTGTGGGTGTTGATTTCGGGCATTATAAAATGAGTACCGTGAAACGACGCATCCTGCGCAGGATGTTTTTTCATAAGGTGAGTACCATAAAACAATATGCAAAACTGCTGAAGACGAACAGCGACGAAGTAAACATGCTGTACGACGACCTGCTCATCAATGTCACTGATTTTTTCAGGGATGCTGATGCGTTCCAGTATTTTAAAACTACTTTGTTTCCCAAATTTATAAAGAACAAGAAGCAGGGAGAAACCCTCAGGATATGGGTTGTAGCATGCTCTACCGGACAGGAAGCATTCTCTATTGCCATGTTGCTGATAGAGCTGATGGGAGATAATATCACTGAAAAAGACGTGCAGATATTTGCCACCGACCTTAGTGAGCACGCAATAAAAAAGGCAAGAGCAGGCATGTATTCGGCCGAGGAGCTAAAGCTTGTATCTCCTAAACGCCTTGAACGCTTTTTTACCCGTGTGGACGGCAATTACCGTATCGCTAAGTCAGTAAGAGACCTTTGTGCATTTGCACCCCATAATATTCTCAGCAATCCACCGTTCTCGCGTATCGATTTTATCAGCTGCTGTAACCTGCTGATATACCTGGACACTGTGTTGCAGAAAAAAATGCTTACTACTTTTCATTATGCACTGAATGATGGCGGCTGCCTGATGCTGGGTAAATCGGAAACAATAGGTGCTTCGCAACTGTTTACATCTGTAGACAGGAAATTCAAAATTTATACCCGTAAGGATGGTGCAAGAAGCCTGCCTGATCTGCTGTACCGTGCGCCACGCAGGGCAGTAAACAACACGAGAACTGAATTGTTTAAAGATACCGCTGAGCAACATCATTTACCTGTGGTAGCCTCAATTGATTCGATACTGTTTACCAGGTACATACCCGCCTATGTAGTGATCAATTATGCTATGGCAATAGTTCAGTTCAAAGGCGATACTGCAAGGTACCTGGAGCATGGCACAGGGAAGGCTACTCTTGACATCATGAATATGGCAAGGCCGGAAATTGCATTTGACCTGCTAGGAGCCATTCATAAAGCTATCGATACCCAGCAGGATGTACGCAAAGAAGATATCGAGATAAGGAACAATTCGGCAGTGTATCATCTGTCGCTCGATGTTATCCCGATCAATACTGAGGGGGAAGAACCCCAACTGCTTGTTGTATTTAAAGAGCAGGCACAGGTTACACTTCACGAAGACAGCCCCGGGGATGGTAAAGGAACATCTTCCGTAAAGAATGTTAGTATCAAAAAACTAAAGGAGTCACTGGCGGTAGCCCGTGCCGAACTATTGTCAGTAAGTGAAGAGAAAGAGAAAGCTTACCGCATCATGCAGGCCGCCAAGGACGAGATATTATCACGCAATGAGGAATTTCAGTGCCTGAACGAAGAACTGGAAACATCGAAGGAAGAAATAGAGTCTGCAAATGAAGAACTGATAACGACTAACCAGGAATTACAGACCCGTAATGAGCAATTGGGTGAGGCATATGAATTTTCTGAAGCGATCGTGACCACGCTTCATGAGCCAATGCTGATACTTGATAATAACCTGAGGATAAAATCCGCCAACAAGGCATTTTATAAAAAATTCCTTGTGTCTCAAAAAGATACAGAGGGCAAGGTGCTATATGAGATAGGTGAAGGGGAATGGGATACAGCCGACCTAAGGGATCTGCTGGAGAGCATTATTCAGAAGGAAACGCATTTTTATGATTATGAGATCTCCCGTATTTTTCCGCATATAGGAAAGCGAACAATATTGCTGAATGCACGGAGGATAGTGCAGAGGGTAAATAAGGAGCAGTTGATATTGCTTGCATTTACAGATATAACAGAAAAGAACCGGAAACGAAAAGAAGAAACGAAGGGACTTGAAGACATTATCAGCGAGCGCACAAAGGAATTGAAAGCCAGCTATAAGGACCTGAAGGAAAAAAACGTATCACTGGAGAAAATGAACAAAGAACTGGAGATGTTCACTTTTTTATCCAGCCACGATCTGCAGGAACCGCTGCGTAAGATCAGGAATTTTGCATCTTGCCTGCTTGACGAACAGCAACAACTGAATGATACAGGTAAAGACTACCTGCGGCGCATGCAGGACACAGCCTACAGAATGCAGCAACTTATTGAAGACCTGCTTGCTTATTCAAGGGTCAAGGGCAAACCCCTCAGTATAGATAAAATCGATCTGAATGAAGTAATAACTGATGTTTTAACCGATTTTGATGTATTGATCAAAGAGAAGGATGCAGTTGTAGAGGTAGGTAAGTTATGTGAACTAAGGATCATTCGCTTCCAGTTCAGGCAGCTTATATACAATCTTATCAGTAATTCCCTCAAGTTCAGTGCAGAGGGCCGTCGGCCGAAGATCACTATCAAGGGCAGTGTGATCTCATCCGACCAACGGAAAGAGGCCGAGCTGGTTCCCGGCACCGACTATTGCCATATTGTGTTTACGGATAATGGTATTGGATTTGATCCGCAATACAAGGACCGGATATTCGAAGTGTTTCAGCGATTGCATGAGTATGATGAATATAAGGGCACAGGCATAGGTCTGGCTATTTGCAAGCGTATTGTTGATAACCATAATGGTATCATTACCGCAACCGGCAAACCGGGTAAAGGTGTGAGATTCGACATATATATACCTGCCACTGACTGAATATAGCGGTATTGATCTATACTGCTTATTTTTGCAGCCGGTTTATGTATTCCCCTACTGCGAACAAAACAATTACAATGAACAACACAGTCTTCACAGATCCGAAATTGCTGGAGGAGCTCAACAAATATGGCCGCGTAAAAACAGTACCGCAAGGTACCGTTTTGATAGAGCCCGGCCAGGAGATCTTTTTTATTCCGCTCGTTCAGCAAGGTGTATTACGTATTGTAAGGCAGAATGATGAAGGCAAAGAGGCCAAACCTGAGCTATGGCTTTCAACTGCTGCCAGAGCCATAAAAAAAGTATGGTAAAGGCAATAGCCGAAGAGGAAACAGAAGTGTTGCAGATACCGGTGAACCTGGTTGAAGAATGGTTCAGGTACCCGGAGTGGAAAACATTTGTGAACAGTACTTATGGCAGCCGATTTGCAGAGCTGATGGAAGTGATAGACCTCATCGCATTCAGCAATATGGATAAGCAAGTGCTGCATTACCTGCAGGAGCGCTCCCGGGCAGCGGGGTCAAAGGCGCTATACATCACCCACCAGCAGATAGCCGATGAATTACATACCCACCGGGAAGCCATAAGCAGGCTGCTGCGTACCATGGAGCAAAAGAATTTGCTCCGTCTTGGCCGAAATACAATAGAACTTTTAGGATAGGGAACAAATGTTCCAAAGTATACCGGTTTAATGTTCCAATTTTGTTTCATAAATCAAAACTGATGTTTATGAAAAAGAATATGGGTACAGCCGACAGAGTAATAAGGATCATTATTGCTGCTGTTATTTTTACACTTTATTTTACCAATGTCATTACCGGAACAGCTGCTATAGTACTGCTTGTTCTATCTGGTATTTTCATTCTTACCAGCTTCATTAGCTTCTGCCCGCTATATCTGCCGTTCGGTATCAGCACTACCGGCCAAAAGAAATAATGCATTGGATAGTGCGCAGCCCTTTTAACGATATTTTATAAAAACCCCTGCGCACTATCCAACAAATGTTCCCGTAGCGGCATTTCGAACTCCGGACCTTTGTGTAATAAATGAATACTGATGAAAACGATACTTTCAAAATATAAACTGGCTTTGGCCGGTGCTGTTACAGGGGCTATTGGTGGCTGGTGCTACTGGTACTTTGTGGGCTGCGCCTCGGGCACATGCCCCATCACATCCAGCCCGCTGATCAGTACGCTCCATGGAGCATTGTTAGGTATGCTGGCATTTAATTTATTTAAAAAAGAAACAGGAGCACCTGTAAAGGAAGAGCATAAATAAAAATGATAACGATGATCGCAACAATTAAAAAACTATTGGGCATGGGACCAAAAACAGACCTCGGCGAAGTATTGGCTAAAGGAGGTATAATTATAGATGTGCGTACGCCAGGCGAATATGCTGGCGGGCATATAAAAGGATCGGTTAACATACCACTCGCTGCACTGCAGGGGCAACTGGGAAAACTGAAGAAAGAAAAACCTGTGATCACTTGTTGTGCATCAGGCATGAGGAGTGGATCAGCAAGAACTATGTTGCTTGCTAACGGGTTTGCAGAAGTGCATAATGCAGGCAGTTGGTACAATCTTAAAAAATACGAAAAATGAGTAACTGGAAGCAAAAGTTGTTGACCAACTGGCATATCATGCGTGTAATGCGCCTTGGCATAGGTATTATGATGATCGGTATGGGTATCCAGAGCAGGGACCTGGCAATAGGGTTGTTCAGTATCTTTTTTCTTTACCAGGCAGTTACTGATACCGGTTGCTGTGGTGCGGGAGCCTGCAATACGCCAATGCGCCGCAAGCCACAAGGTGCAGCTGATGAAGTAGCAGAATACGAAGAGATAAAATAGAAAACAATGGAGAACAAAACATTTTCAGAGGTGATCAATGACAGTAAGCCTGTATTGGTAGATTTTTCGGCAGAGTGGTGCGGCCCGTGCAAGATGATGGCCCCGGTGCTGAAACAAGTGAAGGATAAAGTAGGGGATAATGCCACTATCATTAAAATTGATGTGGATAGAAACCCGGCACTGGCCAACGCTTATAATATATCGGGTGTGCCTACGCTCATCCTGTTCAGAAACGGGCAGGTATTGTGGAGGCAGTCGGGCGTGGTAGCGGCAGCACAGCTTGAAAAAGTTATTGCGCAACATAACGGATAAGAGATTTTCAAAACAATAACAATGCAGGAAAAGAAGAATAAGATGAAGTATATTATTGTGGGGGCCGTAGCAGGTGGTGCAAGTACTGCGGCAAGACTAAGAAGGCTTGATGAACATGCGGAGATAGTGATCTTTGAAAAAGGTGCTTATATATCTTACGCAAATTGCGGGCTGCCATACTACATAGGCAATGTGATCACCGAGCGGAACAAGCTATTTGTGCAGACCGCAGCATCATTCAACCAACGGTTCAATATAGATGTGCGTGTGCAGACTGAGGTAACCGGTATAGATGCCGCTGCAAAAACAATAACGGCAAAAGATCTTATTACGGGCAAGGTATATGAAGAGCGCTATGACAAGCTGGTGTTATCACCCGGGGCTGAGCCGCTGAGGCCACCATTACCCGGCATTAACAGTGAAGGCATATTTACGCTGCGCAATGTTACCGATACGGACTATATAAAAAGTTATGTAGATAACAGGAAGGGCGGAAAAGCAGTAATAATAGGCGGCGGGTTTATAGGACTGGAAATGGCAGAGAACCTGCACCATACAGGTATGCAGGTAACTATTATAGAGATGGGTAACCAGGTACTTGCTCCGGTTGATTTTCCTATAGCCGCTATGGTGCAGCAGCATATCCGTTCAAAGGGTGTAGAGTTATTGTTGAAAACTGCCGTATCAGGTTTTGAAAAAACAGTAGATGGTGTGCAGGTACTACTCAATAATGGCGATACCCTGGATGCCGATGTAGTTATTTTGTCGATAGGCGTAAGGCCTGATACAAAACTGGCAGCGGCGGCGGGATTAAAGATAGGCGGCGCGAAAGGGATATGGGTGAATGAGTACATGCAAACATCTGACCCGGATATTTATGCGGTAGGTGATGCCATAGAGTTTACCAACCCTATAACGCAACAGTCTATGCCTACCTACCTGGCCGGACCCGCAAATAAGCAGGGACGTATAGCGGCTGACAACATTGTAGAAGGCAATGTGCGCCAATACCATGGTGCTATCAATACCGCAATAGTTAAGGTGTTTGATATGACGGTGGGTACTGCAGGCGTAGCTGCAAAACATCTGAAAGCGGCAAATATTGCACATATAGTTTCCACCAATCATGGCGGGGCTCACGCGGGTTATTATCCCGGGGCACAGCAAATGACCATACAGATAAAAGGCTGGATATTCTGGCAATGGTGATCAGGCAGAAGGGTACAATATATGACCTGGCAGAGTTTGAACATGCCTATGCTCCTCCATACTCATCGGCAAAAGACCCTGTGAATATGGCCGGGTTTGTGGCGGAAAACATCCTGCACAACAAACTCAGCATATTTTACTGGAATGAAATGGATAATATCGGACCTGATGATATACTGCTGGATGTACGCAGCAGCGAAGAGTTTGCGAGTGGCAGCATTTCGGGTGCAGTGAATATACCTATAGACGAACTAAGAGCCAGGCTTGATGAACTGCCAAAGAACAGATCAATATTCGTGTATTGCGAGGCCGGGTTAAGGGGATACCTTGCACAGCGTACTCTTCGGCAAAGCGGGTACGGTAAAGTTGTGAACCTTTCCGGTGGCTACAGGCTATGGAAAGACTGTATAATTGAAACAGCACTTGCAGAAAATAACAAAATAAAAGAACACATATTATGAGCAAAATGATCATTGCGGTTTTATTTACATTAATTACCGGCGCTACTGCATGCCAGAGCCAACAGACTAAAGGCGGGACAGCCGCAGCCGTTATAAATACTATATCGGTTGACGAATTTGAAAAGAAGATCGCTGCGATACCCAATGCGCAACTTATAGACGTAAGGTCAGCGGAAGAGTATAACGAAGGGCATCTGGGCAACGCAAAGAATATAGATATCAATTCAGATGATTTTACTACTCAGCTTGGCAGCCTGGATAAAACGAAGCCGGTACTGGTATATTGTTTATCAGGCGGACGGAGCGGGCGTGCTGCCGGTCAAATGGAAGAACTGGGGTTTGTGGAAATATATAACATGGACGGCGGAATAAAGAAGTGGGGTGGAGCCGGTAAGCCATTAGTTACCGGGAAATAGCTTATCCCTCCCGCTCTTAGGGTGAGATCACAGGCCATTGTTCTTTTAGCGATCTATTTACTGATATTTGCAGAAATCTCTTTCGCCTGGCGAACGGACTTTTCTCTATCAGTAAATGAGCAACGCACAGCAGCGCACTAATTATACCTGGGCACACCTTACTACTATCGTTATTGCGGTATTGGTAGTTTATGCCCGTGTGTTTCATGCGCCGTTTGCCCAATGGGATGATGGTGATTATGTGGTAAGCAACCGCGATATACACGATATCGACTGGGATTATATCTCCACATGGTTCTCCCGGTTTTATATAGGTAATTATCACCCACTAACTATGCTCTCTTATGCTATAGACCATAGCATAGGTGCGCAATCACCTTTTTATTATCATCTTACCAATATACTGCTGCACCTCGCCAATGCGCTCGTGTTATATGGACTGGTATCAAGAGTAGCTAAGAACAATATAGTAGCATTATTTACTGCGCTGCTTTTTGCACTGCACCCTATGCAGTCAGAAAGTGTGGCATGGATAGCAGAGCGCAAGACCGTATTGTGTGCTTTCTTTTACCTGCTGGCGCTCCTGCAGTACACACGGTATGTGACCAAACCATCTTTACAGAAATTTATAATTGTCTTTTTACTCAGTGTGGCAGCCATGCTGTCCAAAGGCATTGCCGTGGCCATCCCGCTTTCACTCATTGCTGTGGATATATGGCTGCAGCGGGATATGAGGCAGGCAAAGCTATGGCTGGAAAAACTGCCGCTCATCGTTGTGTCAGTAGTGGTTGGTATCGTAGCTATAAAGGCACAGGCTGCCGGCCAGTTCCTTGGTTTGCACCCTGAGTATACCTGGTGGGATAGTATTTTGCTGGCATCGTATGCCTACGTCTCTTACATTGTTCATTTAATATTACCGGTTAAGCTATCGGTAATATACCCATACCCGCAAAGCCTGGGGTGGCTGCAATACCTGTGCCTCATAGTATCTGGAGGTATCATTTGGCTGGGTGTAGTGTCGTGGCGCAGGCAATGGTACATACTTTGTGGCGGTATTGTATTCTACACCGTGAATATCGCACTGCTGCTGCAACTGGTACAGGTGGGCGAATCGCTGATGGCAGATAGGTATGCATATATTGCCGGTATTGGTTTGTTGTTGCCATTAGTATATTACCCGGTACAGTGGTTGCAGAGCAAGGGGCGGCAGATGCTTGTCGTTGGCTGCTTCAGCACACTTGCCATCGTATTGAGCGTTACCACTTTTTATCGCAACAACATCTGGCTCTCCGATAAAAATTTCTTCAGTGCTATTCTCGAAGCCTATCCTAATTCTGCTGTTGCACAATACAGTGTAGGCGCATTGTACATGAAGGAAGGGAACTATGCAGAAGCCAATAACCATATGGAACTTGCGGTGATACTGGATCCGGGCAACTATAAAGCATGGTACAACAAAGGAGCCCTGAACCTGAGAGAAGGAAAAATAACCGATGCGCTGGAAGCGTTGAATAAATGCCTGGCTATTAAGCCCTACAGTAAAGCATATTTCAGCAGGGCTTTGTTATATACCGGCACAGGGCGCACAGACCTTGCTATTGCCGATGCGGATAAAGTGCTGGAATCTGATGAACACAATGCAAGGGCATGGTACATCAAAGCCGATTGCAAGGAGCAGCAGGGCGATTCCGTGCAGGCGATAGAATTTTATAACAAAGCGATATTGTATGAAAACAATGAACAACTGTTTTACACACGGCGTGGATTGTTGTTAGCGCGGTCCGGAAAATTTTCGGCTGCGCTCTCTGATCTTAATAATGCAGTTGCTCTTGATCCGCGCAAAGGAGAAACGATGTACTACAGGGGTATGGTGAAGCAGGCTGCAGGCCAAAGTCCCTGTGCGGACTTACACGCTTCCTTGTCATTAGGATACCAACCTGCACAGCAGGCGGTCCAAAATTTTTGCAGCAAATAGATATTTTTTTTACTGGCATTCATACATCTTGTTATTAACCATAAATTAGTTAACCGGGTTCGTATTTGAATTATTTGCAATTTATATCTTAAATTAGCTCAGGACACAGGTTGTAATGCACTTGAAACGAGGTAAAATACAGGCAGTTTATTTGAATTTATCCTGTATTATGAGTAGATTTGATATAAATTCAGATATAATGAAGCGATTTATTACCTTAACCTTTATAGCATTTCTACTTATCGCGCCAATCAAAACTCTGATACCTGCTGCAATTGCCCAAAGCTGGTTGTGGGGTAAGGGTGATGGAACTTCGGGCATTGATGCCTGGGCTGCTGCTACCGATAATGCCGGAAATGTATGGGGAGGTGGTATCAGGTTTGATGCTGCGCCGATCACATTTGGCGGGGTGTATCCGTTCGCACCGCTGCCAAGTGGTGGATACCAGGCGATGTGGGCGAAATACAGCAGTACAGGTGCTTTATTATGGGCAGATGCCACCAGCGTCGGCCGTACTTATTTACATAACCTTGTTACTGATGTATCTGGCAATGTCATACTCTTTGGTGCTTTTAGCAGCCCTACTATGCAGATAGGTTCTATAACCTTAACTAATTTTTACTCTGATGGTTCGTCTCAGTTTTTCATTGCAAAGGTAAGTCCCACCGGTGCCGTACTATGGGCCATAAATGATGGGGAGGCGATCGGCTCTTATTTGTATATGATGGGAGCAGCTATTATGACAGCTGGTAGTGTTACCACAGATAATGCAGGTAATATATATGTTACCTCAGCGTTCAGAAAGCCATCAATAACGATTGGTACCACTGTGCTGAACAACACAGACGTTACAGGATTAACACATGATATCTTTGTAGCAAAGTATGATCCTTCGGGCGCCTTCATCTGGGCATCGTCAATAGGAGGTTTAAGGGAAGATTATTCATTCGGGATCACTCATGCATCTACCGGTAATGTATATATAACCGGTACGTTTACGTCCCCGGCTATGACTGTTGGTTCATCAGTTCTTTCAGATCCGTTCACACAGTCTATAACTTATATTGCCAAATTCTCCGGCAGCACGGGTGCTCCGTTATGGGGGCAGGCGGCAGGTGGTTCCAACGGCGCATTTGGTGTTGGCCTTGCCAGCGATAATTATGGCAATGTTTACATGACCGGTGGTTTCGGCGATGCCAGTATCTCATTCGGCAGTACCACCATTACGCGTACATATCCCGGTGCTGTTCCCCAACTTGCACTGTTCCTGGTACAGTACTCCTCTGCCGATGCGGTGACCTGGAATAAAACTATAGGATCTGCCACTAGTGGTGCGTGGGGGTGGAGTATAGCGCTGGCTTCATGCGGGCAAATATGGGTAAGTGGTAACTACAACCAGGATGCGGATGTGGATGGTAATAACCTGGCATTGGTTCCGGGTCCTGATCCAATATTCATTGCCGGTTATGATCTTTCAGGCGGTGTAGTAGGTTATTCCGGCCTTGCATCAGGCGGCGATGACCAGAACGGTATTGCATGTGATGGAGCCGGAAATGTATATATGTGCAGCGATTATTTTGCGCCTACCACCATTGGTCCCGACGTGCTTACGGGAGGTTTTAGCGAATACTTTTATATGGCCAAATATGCCAATTCTATTGTCGCGGCAGATACCACATTTACCACTCATGATACCAGCGCCTGTGGCATAGACTCCATGCTCCTGAGAGCGCCTGCAGGCTATACAGCTTATGTTTGGGATGATGGTTCGGTAGCAGCTACCCATTGGGTATATAGTAGCGGGACTCACTATGTAACGTCCGTTACCTGCGGTCTCACGGTTCGGTCCGATACTTTTAATGTAACATTTTTACCCGCAGATACCGTCTATACAGCAAGAGATACGTTTGCCTGCTCTTCTATTGGTTCCATGACATTGTATGCACCGCCCGGCTATACCACTTACAGCTGGAACACAGGCAGCACTGCCTCTTCAATAGTAGTAAGTACTAGCGATACTTTTATCTCTTACGCCACAGTAGGCTGCTCGTTACAGGCAGATACCATACGTGTGGTTTTCTGGCCTACGCCGGTTGTTTCATTAGGTGCTGATACCGCATTTTGTGTCGGCAATACGCTTACGCTTCGGTCGCCGCAACCTGCAGGAAGTACATACGCCTGGAGTACAGGCTTTACTGCCGATACGCTGGTCGTAACTTCTACAGGCACTTATACACTCACAGTTACCAATAGCGATGGCTGCAGCGCAAGCGACGCCCGAACAGTAACCATATCTCCTTACCCCATTGTTGACCTTGGTCCTGATACCATCCGCTGCGACGGTGCTGCTGTTACACTACAATCTTCTGTGACCTATCCTACAGGTACTGTTTACCTATGGAACACCGGTAGCACTACAACTACTGCTATAGCACCCATCACAGGTACTTATTGGGAGCGCGTTACCTATGCCGGTTGTACTTCTGCCGACACGATACAGGTGCAGATCATTTATGACACTTTGAATTTCAAGGGGCGCGATACTTCAATATGTCGCGGTCAGTCAGTGCTGGTATATGCCGCAGGAGCCTATGGTATGACCTACCAATGGTTACCTACAGCCGGTGTGCCACTTTCTACCACAGCAACTACATTGATCACGCCCGACACTTCAGCAACTTACACCCTTACCACATCAATGGCAGGTTGTCCGGACCTTACGGCTTCGTTCCACATAGATGTACAACCTAACCCGATAGTAAATTTACACTCAGTAAGTGTACATGCTGTCTGCGAAAACGATACGCTTATTATTCGCTCTTCTGTTCAGCCAGCATGGTACACACAGTATAGCTATAGCTGGTCGCCGGGTGCTAACCTCGATGATTCTACCAAGCCTGTGGTAGTATTTAAGCCAGGAGATTCAACGCTAATGATACTAACCATAAGCACCCCTGCCGGATGTAAAGGCACGGACTCAACATTGATCATCGTTCATCCCGGTAATTTTGCTACGCTCGATACTACTATCCGTTTATGTCCCCACGATTCTGTTATCCTCATACCGATGTCAACAGATGACCTTACTACTTACAGATGGCATCCTGGCATTTACCTCAATGACAGTATGATATCCAGCCCGTGGGCGCATCCTATTACATCGCAGCATTATTATGCTGTTGCCACCAGCCGTTATGGTTGCCTGGATACTGTACATGCTAATATCTTTGTAAGCGCGAACGCTGATATTCATCTTGGTGATTCTGTTACCATTTATCCCGGCGAGTCTTACGAGATACCTACACAGAGCAACTGTACATCGTTTACATGGTTCCCGCCATCGGGCCTTAGCAATATACACGCACCTAACCCTGTAGCATCGCCTGAGGTAAGTACCAAGTACATAGTGTATGGCTATACAGACTATGGCTGCCCTGCTAAGGACTCCATAAACATTTATGTAAGCCCTGAAACATTGCTGGATCTGCCTAATGCGTTTGCTCCCGGCAATGGGCCTAACAATACCTTTAAGGTCATCAAAAGAGGTATAGCCGAACTTACTTACTTCCGTATCTTCAACCGTTGGGGCAACCTGGTGTTTGAAACCACTAACATTGACGAAGGATGGGATGGCACTTACAATGGTAAGCCGCAGCCTTTCGGAGTGTTCGTTTACCAGGTTGAGGCAGTTGCCAAAAATGGCCGGCCGTTCCTGAAGACAGGTAACGTCACCCTGATAAGATAAAGCACAAATAATTTTTATAACAAGGGCCTCATAAAATGAGGCCCTTTTTTATGCGGCGATATAGCTGCATCTTTGAGCCTTAGAAGGATTTGACAGCAATTGTCGTCTATACAAGGAATACAAATTTATATGCGGAAAATAATTGTGGCTGCTCCATTAGTACTGTTAATAGCAGTTGCCGCATTTAAGAAAAGGGATCACGGTATCAATATCCCAAAAGGATGGCCTGCACCTGTACATGATGTTAGCCGGGAACCCGTCACAGCCAAAAAAGTTCTGCTTGGCCGCATGTTGTTTTACGATCCCATACTGTCAAGAGACAGTGCCATTTCCTGTGCCGGTTGTCACTCTTCTTTCACTGCATTTGCCCATACCGACCATAACCTTAGTCATGGCATTGATGGCCGCATTGGCACACGCAATGCCCCCGCACTCATGAATCTTGCGTGGAACAAACAGTTTATGTGGGATGGCTCAGTAGCGCATCTTGATGAACAGGCCATACGCCCGATCACAGACCCGCGAGAAATGGATGAGACCATGGCGCACATCATAGCCAAGCTGCAATACAGTGACAGGTACCCCCAATTGTTTCAACAAGCATTTGGTAGTACCTCTATTGACCAGGTAAAAGTATTGTCTGCAATTTCTCAATTCATGCTTACGCTGGTTTGCGCCAATTCCAGGTACGACAGCGTGATGCGCAACGAAGCAAAGTTCACTCCGCAGGAAAGTAACGGGTATAGATTGTTCAGGCAGCATTGTGCGGCATGTCATACGGAGCCTTTGTTTACCAATTCAGGTTATGAGAATAATGGCTTGCCGGTAGATACAGCGCTCAATGATATTGGCAGAATGAAAGTGACCGGTAAGGCGGAAGATTCACTGAAATTCAAAGTGCCGGGCCTGCGGAACATTGAATTTTCTTACCCCTATATGCACGATGGCCGGTTCAAAAGGCTTTCTGAAATAGTAAAGCATTATACAAGCGGTATTCAGCAAAGCAGTACTTTATCGCAGCACTTACGCAAGCCTATTATTCTGTCATCTGATGAGCGGGTGGACCTCACAGCCTTCCTGCTTACACTCACTGACAGGAGTTTCCTGTTCGATCCCCGTTTTGCTTACCCAAAAGATAATTTTTCAAAGATTCCGAAGGATTGAGCAGGAAGGAACGTCTAATCAAAAAACAACCTAATGAATATGAAGAGGTTATTGACCATTTCAGCATTACTGGCCAACAGCATAGTCGCAGTTGCACAGACAAACCCTGCTATCACTTCCTGGTTGCAAAATACCACGGGCATTACCGGCAGGCACTACGTAAGCGGCAACTACACCCCTTTTGTGGATGCTACCGCTGCCAATGTGCAGTCGGTGAAGTATTCTGCCACCAGCGTATATGTAGCAACGCAGGGTATCCCATCATATGTTACAGGTCCGTTCCTTGATGGCAATCCATCACTGGCTACAGCACAGAATGCTATTTTCAAAATACCATTGAACCCGGTACAGAATACCGGTACCCCTACACCCACTACCGGCGGCAACATAGGTATCTTCATCAATGGTGTTGCATTATTCGATTACCGTGACGGTGTATCGTGGAGAAACAGTACGAACTCGCTTGCCGGCGGCCCATTGGGCGGTATGGGCGATGGTGTCTGGAACAGGGATGCGATCGTTGCGGAGCGCCAGGGTTTTGACTGTTCGAAGGGTCACCCTGCTATGGGTAACTACCACCATCACCAGAATCCAAGTGCATTCAACCTGGATCTTAATGTGATATCTACAGTATGCAACCTGTATGTAGCAGATGGACTGTATGCTATTGACAGCACAAAACATTCACCGCTGATAGGTTTTGCTTACGATGGTTTCCCGATCTACGGTGCTTATGGTTATAAGAATGCGGATGGTACAGGTGGCATCGTGCGTATCAAATCGAGTTATAAGTTGAGAACTATTAGTACAAGAACTACTTATGCCGATGGTTCACCTGTTACGGCAGGTCCCGCTGTCAATGCAACTTATCCGTTAGGGTTGTTCAGGGAAGATTATGAGTATGTACCTACCTCAACTGCTACACCTGATTATCTTGACCAGCATAACGGCAGGTTCTGCATCACACCCGAATATCCTGCGGGTACTTATGCATATTTCTGCACGGTAGATGCCGGGTGGAACTCCGCCTACCCATATGCTGTGGGCCCTACGTTCTATGGTGTAAAAAGTGCTGCTAAGGTTCCGTCAATTACCGAAACAGTAACAACATTTGCCCCCCCGCCAGCGGCCATTGCCAATGTAAACGGCAGTGAACTCAATATCAGTATTTATCCTAACCCTGCCAGCGACCTGGTTGCGGTGCAGTTGAATGACCTGACAAGAACCGATCTGAACATAGCGCTGTATGATATGAACGGCAGATGTGTACAGAAGACCATATTGTTCCAGGGCAGCACTATTGCTTATTTCGATACACGCACACTATACAGTGGCATGTATATGGTCAGGATCACCGGTACCTCAGGCACTATTACCAAAACGATCTCGATAGTGAAGTAACCTACATAGGCGAAATTGAAAACGGGCACTCAATGAGTGCCCGTTTTATTTTTTTGAATCGTTCATCATTACGGATGATAATAGACCATTGCCTTAGGCAATAATTCTTTGATGTTGTTGATGCGTTGTTCATCGCTTGGGTGTGTGCTCAGGAATACCGGTGTACTACCACTACCCACTGCCTGCATACGCTGCCAGAATGTGATCGCCGCATTAGGATTATATCCCGCTACAGACATAAAGTACAGTCCCATTTCATCTGCTTCATTTTCCTGCTTGCGGGAGAACGCCAGTGTGCCCAATGTGCTGCTGATGCCATATGCGGTGTTGAATAGTTGCTGAGTTTCCTGTGGCTTAGAGGTTAGCAATACAGATAGTGCTGTGCCGCCATACTGAACCAACAGTTGCTGGCTCATACGCTCATTGCCATGTTTCAGCACAGCATGTGCTATTTCATGTCCCATTACTACTGCCAGTTCAGAGTCTGCGGCAGCAAGCGGCATGATACCGCTGTACATAACTATTTTTCCGCCCGGAAGGCACCATGCATTTATTTCCGGGTTATTCACCAGGTTAAATTCCCATTGGTAGTCCTTGATCAGGTCTGATTGTCCTTTGTCGGACAGGTATTGCTGCACGGCAGCTGTCAGTCTTGCGCCGACCCTGCTCACCATCTCAGACTGAGGGGTGCCGTGTACAGGTGGATTAGCAGTAATAAATTCGCTGTATTGTTGTGAAGACAGGGTCATTACTGTCCCATTATCTACAAGGCTGAGGGTATTGCGCCCGTTAGCATTTTTCTTACACGAATTCATAAGTATGCCTGATGCAAGGGCCGTTACTGCTACTAATAGTAAATATATCTTTTTCATATTTTCATCTGGTATTGACTAATGATATAGAAATTTCATACCACGCCCGTTTTAACGGGATATTTTACCCAAAAATAAGAAAGAGATCCGTAAGGGATCTCTTCTTATTTGGTGATCATAGTGTTGCCTATTCGGCTGTTTTGGCCGGGGCATCTGTTTTAGGGGCTTTATCCTTTGTTTTTATCTCTTTATTAAAGCCAATGGCGATGCCAACACCCAGGCTGATATAACTGCCGTTATATAAAAAACCGGAACCCATTTTTGGTCCGGGTTTTTGGCCAAACTCAAATGAGTACTGAAAGGATGTCCTGAATGAATTGTGGAATGCAAAACCTGCTCTCCAGCCCAGGTGCCTTATAGCTCCGGCCTGAGGTTTAATTTCCCATACCGTACCGGAGTTATCTACAACTTCTTTGATAGATGTTCCCGGTGATATCATCATATCGGCATACATATCAAATGCTGAATTGTTAGCACGCGTCCCGTATTTTTCGGTCTTAATTACAGTATGCGTCACTCTGCGCGAACGAATCCCACCAAACACACTGAATATACGTGCCATAGACATGGGTTTATAAAAATTGCCCGATGGTTGTCCGCCTGAAGGGAAAGAGGTAACATCAGCTATAGGCTGGCTGGCTGTGCTTCCTTCCATGCGGTAGTGATATAGCGGGTGGCTGCCGTCCCTGAATTCTAATGCTTTACGGTTATAATAAAGACCTCCTTCAAATCCCAGCAATTTTTTTACTTCGCTTGGGATGGTCAGGAATTTGGTAGTGGTCACATCTCCTGATTTATGAGATGATAAGATCACCTTTACGTTCTTTTTCTTGTTCTTATTCACAACAAAAAATGCTGCACCGGCATCTACTACAAGTTGTTTTTTTAGTCCTCCTGTAGCTATAGGGTAATTGGTCACAGAACGTAAAGTGACCGCATCCAGGTAAGAGTATTTAACCCCTATGAATGGCATCAGGTGTTGCGCAATGACCGTTTCCAGCTTAAAACCTCCCCCTATGCACGGGGTCAAGTAAGTATCTACGTTGAAGGGGTCAATATAAAGGACCGATTTACGGTACCCGGAGGGATCCGTTTCCTTTAGCATGTACGATACCGACTGAGCAGTTGCATTGACCGTGCTCAATATCAAAATACCGCCTGCCAGAACAGAGATGCTTGCATTTTTTTTCATAATTGTAAATTATTTCAAATAATATATCAGAATGCAAAGGTAGATCTGGCCAAAAGCTTGTCAAATACCCACTTCAGGGTATTTACTGTACGTAGAAATACGTAGATATGCATATATTAATTAAGCAATACGGTGCACGTTTGGCATACCGGCTACGGCCAAAACGACCCGATGGATTTTTATCCACAATATGTGCATTTTCAGTAGTGTTTTACATGCTTAATGCTATGCTTTTTAGTTGGTTAAACGCTTTCAATTGGCTATCTTTGTACAGTATGGAAATCCACTCAAAAAAGGATTTTTTTTCATGCATTTGAAGGTGGTGTTTTTTGCCATTCCTCTTGATAAATAATAAAGACTCCGGTTATAGAAAATATGAGCACAGAAAATGAAGTTCTGACTATGCCCGCCGATTATGGTGCGGACAGTATACAGGTATTAGAAGGTCTGGAAGCGGTACGTAAGCGACCGGCCATGTATATAGGCGACATAGGTATCAAAGGCTTGCACCACCTGGTGTATGAGGTTGTAGATAACTCTATTGATGAGGCGCTGGCAGGCTATTGCAAAAACATTAAGGTTACTATCCATGGCGATAACTCCATAAGTGTGGTAGATGATGGCCGTGGTATCCCTACGGGTATCAATGCCAAAGAAGGTCGTTCTGCCCTTGAGGTAGTAATGACCGTACTGCATGCCGGTGGTAAGTTTGATAAGGACAGCTACAAGGTATCAGGTGGTCTGCATGGTGTGGGAGTGAGTTGCGTTAACGCATTAAGCTCCGACCTGCACGTACTGGTTAGGCGCGAAGGAAAAACTTTTGAGCAGGAATACAAGATCGGTATCCCGCAGTATCCTGTAAGGGAAACCGGTGCACCGTCAACCGAAACCGGTACCACTGTTCACTTCAAACCGGATGGTACTATTTTTAAAGAAACAGAATATCATCGTGAGATACTCGCTGGCCGTTTGCGTGAGCTGAGCTACCTGAATAAAGGCATCCGTATTATACTCTTAGACGATCGCGAACTGAATGCGGAAGGCCAGCCTGCTACTGAAGTATTCTACAGTGAAGGTGGTATCGTGGAGTTTGTGCAGATGCTGGATGAGAAAGCAAAGCGCGACCCGTTATTATCCCGTCCTATCTTTGTGGAAGCACATGATAAGGAGTCAAATGTAGCGGTTGACGTGGCATTGTCTTAT
>CAYZKL010000005.1:61385-82057 GCA_964478855.1 uncultured Flavipsychrobacter sp. | reverse complement strand
TTTGTTACCGGTATGAGTCCGTTCCTTGGTTCTATATTTGTACTGCTTACACTGCTTATCGCTGTACCATCTGCGGTAAAGGTGTTCAACTGGCTGACTACGATCTGGCGCGGTAATATCCGCTTCAACCCGGCTATGTTGTTTGCATTAGGATTTGTATCTATGTTCATCTCAGGTGGTCTTACAGGTATATTCCTTGGTAACTCAGCTCTTGATATTCACCTGCATGATACTTATTTCGTTGTGGCTCACTTCCATATAGTAATGGGTGTATCTGCGTTCTTTGGTATGTTTGCCGGTATCTACCACTGGTTCCCTAAGATGTTCGGACGCTTCATGAATAACAGCATGGGTTACATACACTTCTTTATCACGTTCATCGGTGCTTACCTGATCTTCTGGCCTATGCACTACGAAGGTATCGCCGGTATGCCACGTCGATACTATGATTACTCTGCATGGGAATCTTTCAAGCATTTCCAGGGCGTTAACAGCTTTATCAGTATTGTAGCTACCATCGTGTTCTTTGCACAGTTAGTGTTTGTATTTAACTACTTCCTGAGCATTTATCGTGGCCGCAAGGTGACTACGAAAAACCCATGGGGTTCTACTACACTGGAATGGACTACACCAATCAATCCGGGGCATGGTAACTGGGAAGGAGATATTCCTGAAGTTCACCGCTGGCCATATGACTACAAGGATGATGGCAATGGTAATGACTTTATCCCTCAGACCACTCCATTGAAACCGGGAGAAGAAGCACATTGATCACTATACATACACATACGGAGCCGCCTCGTTTTTCGGGGCGGCTTTTTTATGTTTATATACTGTTTACCAAAGGTTTGGATGCAAAATCTCGTCAATAGATTGTGTAGTCGATTTTCGCCTTCATTTACCCTTTCGCGCAATTCTTATCATTCCTAGCTTTATTTAAATTATTTTTGATAAACACCAGTATAAATAACAATAATTTCATACATTAAGGTTATTTTTGTTAGCTCATGCAAAAAGAGATTTTCTATAAATGAAGTACCTATCCTTGTTACGGAGTGCTGTATGTCTATCCGTCCTTATGCTTTTATCTTTCAGCTCCGGGGCCAATCACCTGGTGGGTATGGACTTTTTCTATACACACATAAGTGGTAATACCTACAAGATCACGCTGATAGCTTATGGTAATTGTGGTTCCGGTGGACCGGGTACTTCTTTCGACGCATTGTCAGGCAATACCCCTGAGGTACTTATTTATAATGGAGGTACTTCTGTAGGTTCAATAACACTATCGATAGAAGCGCCTGCTGCCGGTCTGGAAATAACACCGGTTTGCCCTGCCGATCTTTTACGTACACAATGTACCAACCTGACTTATACGATCCCCGGCATTAAGAAATTTGTTTACAGTGCTACTTACACGCTGCCGGGCACATCACCTGTATGGAGGTTTATATTTACAGGAAGGCTCAGTTCTTCTTACGTTGCAGGCAGGGCATTGTCTATCACCAATATCTCATCATCTCCTGTAACCCTGATACAGTTAGTGGATACGTTGAATAATACGGTTTCCAATAATTCAAGCCCAGCACTTTCTGTAGTACCAACGCCGTTCTTCTGCCTTGCCAGTGACGATAACTATAACCCGGGTGCGATAGATCCTGAAGGAGATGCACTGAATTTCTCATTGGTACCGGGTATGAATGGTACAGGTACCGGAACTCCGGGCATGAGTACCGTATCTTACTTAGGTGGTTATTCAGGTAGTAGCCCTCTTGCAGCTACCGGCTTTTCAATGGACCCGTTAACAGGCCAGATCGCATTTAATCCCACTATACTGCAGCGTTCCCTGGTTGTATATAATATCCGTGAGCGAAGAGGTGGTGTACTGGTAGGTACCAGCCAGAGGGAGATGACATTCCTTGTGCTTACATGTTCCAGCCCGCCGCCATCAGGTGGCCTCTCAGGCGCTACTAACGGTGTAATCGATGATGCAACACATTTTCATATTTGCCAGAATGCGGGTCCGTTCTCTGTGGGCATCAATCCTACATCACCCGACCCGTTGCGGCGTATTACCGTATCCTGGTCGGGCCTTCCACCAGGCTCTTCATTCACAGTAGCTGGCAATGGAACTACGGCACCAAGATGCACATTCTCATGGACATCAACAGGTATTACTCCGGGCACTTATACCTTTTACGTTACTTACACCGATGATAACTGCCCGCTTGCAGGAGTGCAGACCTTAGCGTACACGGTCACTATATTACCACAACCTACGATAACAACCGCTGTTGTATCTTCTCCCGATTGTTTTGCAAAAGGTGCGGCATCAATTACCGTAGGGGGCACTGGTGGCCCTTTCAGAGTGGCGGTATCAAGAGCGCCATCTGATACTATTCACGTATTCACAGGTGTATCGGGTACCATTATTGATAGCCTGGAGCCAGGCACCTATACAGTAACTGTCTTTTCTACAGGGTGCAGTGCTTATAGTACAGTTGTTATTACCACTCCCGGATTTCTTACCCCGACTTTTACATTCACCGACCCTACTTATTGTGGGGGCAATGACGGAACAATAAAGCTATACCATCTGAATGCAGGCAGTATAGATGTTATCAGGTATACCTACAACGGTGTGCCGCAACCGCCGGTTCCATACCTTGTCCTTGCCGATAGCACAATAACTATTTCAGGCTTAAGTGCCGGTACTTACACAAGCATCACTGCAACATATGGCCGTTACTGTGTATCAGCTCCCGTAGGTCCGGTAGTGCTTACCAATCCTGCATTCACAATGCGGGCTATCAGTTTCACTAATCCATCTTATTGCGGATTTTGCGACGGTACGATAACGTTGTACGGCTTGCATCCTTTTCAAACGGATACTGTTACCTATACCAAGAGCGGGATATTTCAGCCGCCAGTCGTACGTTTTGTAGGTGCTGACAGCACCATTACCATAGCAGGATTATGCGATGGCCTTTATGACAATTTTGTAGCAAGAACTGCAGGCTCATGTATATCCAACAGGCTGGGTCCGGTTACACTTACTGTGCCTCCGTTCACTATGCGTGCTATCAGCCATACCAACCCTGATTTTTGCGGCATCTGTAACGGGACCATTAAGCTATACGGCTTACATCCCGGACAGGTAGACAGTATTCACTATAGGCTAAGTGGTGTGCCTCAAACTCCCTTTGTAGCATTGGTGGCAAGTGACAGCACTATTACCATTACAGGTCTTTGTGCGGGCGTGTATGATAATTTTGTGGCGCGCACAGGTGGCAATTGTATCTCTGATACACTTGGCCCGGTTACGCTTACTGTTCCTCCATTCACCATGCGTGCCCTGGATCATGTCAACCCTGACTATTGCGGTATATGTAACGGTTCCATAAAATTATACGGTTTGCATCCCGGCCAGACAGATACGATCTCTTATACGTTCAACGGAGTGGCACAACCACCGCATGTACAACTGATAGGCACAGATAGCACAGCCACCATCACCGGATTATGCGCGGGGCTGTACGACAATATTATTGCCAGGACAGGCGGTGTTTGTGTGTCTAACACACTTGGCCCTGTAACGCTTACTGTGCCTCCGTTCACCATGCGTACACTCACTTTCAGCAACCCTACAAAATGCGGTTTCTGCGATGGAGTAGTTACATTGTTTGGCCTATATCCCGGCCAGGTGGATTCGGTGTCGTTTAACATTGATGGTGTGCCGCAGCCCCCGGTTGTGCAACTTATAGGTTCAGACAGTCTCTTCCATCTTACAGGTCTTTGCGAAGGTGTATATACCAACTTTGTTGCCCGTACTGCAGGCGTTTGTGTTTCTAACTCTTTAGGACCGGTAACGCTTAAAGCGCCTCCGATAATACCGGCTTATGATTTTGTGATACACGAAGATTGCGATGGCGATACTGTCTTCTTTACTAACAAGTCTATACCGGCTGCTGATCTTTTCTACCGTTGGGATTTTGGCGACGGCTCTACGGACTCTTCTGTTAATCCGGTGCATGTGTACTATGTACCCGGTACTTATACGGTAAAACTAACGATCACCAATACCCGTTGTGTAGATAGCATCAGCCATTCATTTGATCTGAATAACCTGATCGTTGCAGGCTTTATTTCAGACCCTGATAGCTTCCTTTGCCAGGGCAAGCCCGTGACATTTACCAATAAGACCTTAGGCACACAGTTGCAATATACATGGTACTTTGGCGATGGTACAACAGACACCGCTACCAACCCTGTACATACTTATATCAATACCGGTAGCTACATGGTGATCCTTGCTGTCACAAACTATTTTCCATGTTTCGATACGGTCTTCAAACCAATGGTGGTAGATTCGATGAGTTCAATTAGTCTTACTGCTACCAGCGTTGCATTATGCAGGGGTGGTGCAGTCACTTTCGATGCGGATTATAGCAAATTTGGTAACACAGGTTTACTCTGGACATTTGGCGACAGTACAAGTATAGCAAACGAAAACCCCGTGACACATTCATTTGATGCTATGGGAGCCATGACCGTAACAGCAACAGCTTTTTACAGGGCTTGTCCCGATACCAGTGCCAGCACGCAGGTACGTGTGTACCAGACGCCCGGAATAGCCCTAGGACCTGATACTTCTATTTGCCTTGGTGGGGAGGCATTGTTACTTGTAGATATGCAGAATGAAAATAACAGCAAAGCCAGTTGGGTATGGAATACCGGTGAAACAACACCACGCAAGATGGTGGTGCAGCCCGGTACTTACTATGCTACTGTAAGCATCAATGGTTGTGAAGCTACAGATACCGTCATAGTTGACAACGACTGCTATATGGATCTTCCTAACGTATTTACACCTAATGGTGATGGTGTTAATGATTACTTCTTCCCGAGAACATTACTTACCAAGGGGCTGATCACGTTCAAGATGGATATCTATAGCCGGTGGGGAGAACTGATATTTACCACGAACACTACTGATGGCAGAGGCTGGGATGGTATGTTCAATGGTGTGCCGCAACCCCAGGGTGTATTCGTATTTATGATAGATGCCACATTTAAGGATGGGCAAAAGGAACATCATACAGGTAACGTTACCTTATTGAGGTAAAACAAAGGAATGATATACAGGTGCCCGCTCCGTAAGAGCGGGCATTTTTTTGCATATTATTCTATAATTATTGCTGAACTTTGTAGTGGATGAAATTTAAGATTCAAAGCGCATACAAACCTGCCGGAGATCAGCCGGAAGCGATCAAATTGCTGGTGAATGGGATAGAGCAGGGTGAAAAATTCCAGACGCTGCTTGGGGTTACGGGTTCCGGTAAAACCTTTACCGTGGCCAATGTGATACAGCAGGTACAAAAGCCTACGCTGGTGCTTACGCATAACAAGACACTGGTGGCGCAGCTCTATGGCGAATTCCGGCAGTTCTTTCCTGAAAATGCGGTTGAGTACTTTGTATCTTACTACGATTACTACCAGCCGGAAGCTTACATGCCGGTATCCAATACATACATTGAGAAAGACCTGTCCATAAATGAAGAACTGGAAAAATTAAGGCTGCGGGCTACAAGTAGTTTGCTCAGTGGCCGCAACGATATAATAGTGGTTGCTTCAGTATCGTGCATTTACGGTATCGGTAACCCTACGGAGTATGCCAACAGCATCATCCGTTTTAAAAAGAACGACAGCATGGGTCGTAATCATTTCCTGCACATGCTGGTCAACTCGTTATATAACAGGAGCCAGGGAGATTTTACACGTGGTAGTTTTCGTGTGAACGGCGATACGGTAGATATCAACCTGCCCTATGTTGATTATGGTTACCGCATCACTTTCTTTGGTGATGAAATAGAAGAGATAGAAAGTTTTGAGGTGGATACAGGTAAGCGGATAGGTGTAATGGAAAGCGCTGCTATCTTTCCCGCTAATCTATACATAGCGCCACGCGACCAGATGTCACAGATCATCTACGAGATACAGGATGAGATGAACGCTCAGGCTGAATATTTTAAGAGCATTGGTAAGCATATAGAAGCGCAACGTATAAAAGAGCGCGTAAGCTATGACCTGGAAATGATACAGGAATTGGGCTACTGTAGTGGTATTGAAAATTACTCCCGCTTTCTTGATCGTCGTAAGCCAGGCGCCAGGCCCTTCTGCCTGCTCGACTATTTCCCTGATGATTTTCTGCTGGTGATAGATGAGAGCCACGTTACAATACCGCAGGTGAGCGGTATGTATGGTGGTGACCGGTCCCGTAAGATCACTTTGGTGGACTTCGGATTCAGGCTGCCTTCCGCATTGGATAACAGGCCGCTGAATTTTTATGAGTTCGAGTCAAAGTTGTCGCAGGTGTTATTTATCAGTGCCACACCCGGTAAGTATGAACTGGAAGCATGTGGAGGTGTGTTTGTAGAGCAGATCGTAAGGCCAACCGGTCTTATAGAGCCACCGATAGAGATCCGCCCCAGCATCAATCAGATAGACGACTTGCTGGACGAGATAGACAAAACAGTAAAGAAGGGTGATAGGGTATTGGTAACAACACTCACCAAGCGCATGGCAGAAGAACTGGATAAATACCTGAAGCGCATAAATGTAAACTCCAAGTACATACACTCTGAAGTGGATACGCTGGAGCGGGTAGAGATACTTCGCGACCTGAGGCTTGGGAACATAGATGTCCTTGTTGGTGTTAACCTCCTCAGGGAAGGTCTTGATCTTCCCGAGGTTGCACTAGTAGCTATACTCGACGCTGATAAAGAAGGTTTCCTGCGTGACGAACGGTCATTGACGCAGATGGCCGGCCGTGCAGCCCGTAATGTGGATGGCAAGGTCATTTTTTATGCGGATAAGGTAACAGACAGTATGCGCCGTACCATAGATGAAACAGACCGCCGTCGTGAAAAGCAGGTAAACTATAATGTGGCTCACGGCATTATCCCCACAACCATACATAAATCTATCGAGCAGATATTGCAACAAGGCTCAGTGCTGGATATTAAAGGGTACGATGAAAATAATAAGTACGCCGTAAAAGATACCCTGCTCCCAATGGCAGCAGAACCTGATGAAGTATATAAGACGGCCCCTCAGTTGGACAAGCTCATAGCCCAAACCAAAAAAGCGATGGAAAAGGCGGCCAAAGACCTCGACTTTATGGAGGCAGCCCGCCTGAGGGATGAGCTGTTTAAACTACAGAAGGATAAAGAAAGCCTTAAATAGCTCAATATTGTTGTTTATTGACCAGCGGCCTATAATGGCGCTGTAATTATTTACGGTAGTCCTGCTCCTGAATTTGATTAAACACATTATAGCCGTACCTTCGCAGACCTTTATTTTAATATCGTATTATAAAAAATGAGTTCTATTGTAGAAAAGTTGGAGGCTATCAGGGCCAGGTTTGATGACCTGGGCGTAGCACTGACCAATCCGGAGATTGTAAGTGATAATAAACGGTTCTCGCAGATCAGCAAGGAATACCGTAAGCTGGAAAAAATAGTAGACGTTTATAAAGTGTACAGGACTTGCGTGGACAGTCTCGATTTCGCACGCGAAGTACTGGAAACTGAGAGCGATGAAGACCTGCGCTCCCTGGCCAAAGAGGACCTGGAAAAACTTGAGGTGCAGAAAGAAGAACTGGAGACCGAAATGAGGAACCTGCTGATTCCTAAAGACCCGCAGGACGAAAAGAATGCGATCATTGAAGTAAGGGCGGGTACAGGTGGCGACGAAGCAAGCATTTTTGCGGGCGACTTGCTGCGTATGTACATGAGGTATTGCGAACGTAAGGGATGGAAGGTATCCACTGTTTCTGAAACAGAAGGTACTGTAGGCGGTTATAAAGAGGTGCAGCTGGAAGTACAGGGAGAGGATGTATACGGGATCCTGAAGTTTGAAAGCGGTGTTCATCGTGTGCAGCGTGTACCGGCCACAGAGGCAAGCGGCAGGGTACATACATCAGCCGCCACAGTGGCTGTAATGCCCGAAGCTGAGGAGATAGATTTTGAGTTGAGAGACAGTGATGTGAAGATGGAAACCGCCAGAAGCGGTGGTGCGGGTGGTCAGAACGTAAACAAGGTAGAAACCAAAGTAATACTTACCCACGTACCCACGGGTACCGTTATCATGTGCCAGACAGAACGGTCTCAGCTGGGTAACAGGGAAAAGGCAATGAATATGATGCGTACCAAGCTGTATGAAGAGCAGGTGCGTAAGCAGGAAGATGAGATAAGCCGCAGGCGTAAGAGCCTTGTAAGTACGGGGGACAGGTCAGCCAAGATCCGTACATACAACTATCCGCAGGGCCGGGTTACAGATCACCGTATCAATATGACCATATACAGCCTTGATGATTTCATGAACGGAAACATACAGGAAATGGTGGATGCACTGCAATTTGCCGAAAATGCCGAGAAAATGCAGGCCGGCGAAACAGTTATATAAGATTCATAACACAATTTGAGCTAAATTTCATAAGTTTAAACTTTAAAACACGCTTACCTGATGGCTAATACCGGTTTATCACTGCCGGATGTGATAGAAAGCATTCGCAAACATAAAAGCTTGATCCTGTTTGTTACTATAGCAGCTGCAATTGCAGGTGCTGTATTTTATTTGGCGGGCCCTAAAAAATATGAAGCTAAGACCGGTTTTGTAGTAAGAAACCCTTTATATGGCGACAGAAATAACTTGTATAACTATGAAACTAAGTTCATAGACTATTATGCAAATGAAGATGACGTGGACAGGGTCATTTCTATGTCCGGTTCAGGCATCGTGCAAAGCAAGGTCATTCGCAATATGCATCTCGCTGAAGCTTATGGTATTGATGCTTCAAACAGGAAAGGCGAGCAACAACTTGAACGCCAGTTCAGCAAAAATTTTAATATCACGCGTACTGAATATAAGGACCTGCTGTTGTCCTATGTAGATACTGATCCTGAAAGAGCAGCTAAAGTAGCTAATGAATGTGTGAAGGTTCTGGACAGTACTTATGGCGATTTTTACAGGGAGATGAGGAAGGGCATGTATGAGTCCATTAACTACAAGATCCATGATGAAGACAGCGCTATTGCTGCCCTTACCGATACTTTGATCATACTGCGTGAGTTGCACGGCATCTATGATATCATCAGCCCTTCACGATATAACCTTATGTTGGGTTCCTTGAAGGACAATGGAAAAAAAGATTTTGCAAAAGGGCTTGAGCTCATACAGAATTTCGAATCCTTAAAAGATCAGCTTGTAGCTGACAGGGCAAAACAGGCTACGCTTGTTAACCAGTTCAAAACAGGCTTGAGCGCAGATCAGCTACCTATAATAAAGGTGCTGACTTTTGCTAAGAATCCTATCAGCCCGAAAGGAATAGGCGGCTTATATACCTTGCTGGCCTGTGCGTTCCTGGGTTTCTTTTTTAGTACCTTACTTATGTTGTTTATTGATAGTTACATGGTGAGCAAGAATGGTGATAATAAATAGAACAGGGTTATAACCTTATACTTACAGTTTCTATTGCATATTTAGTTCAAATAATTAGTATAAAATGGCTGCACCCTCTTTTGACCTGGTAGATATTATCAGAACTATTCAAAAACAAAAACGCTTTATCATTATTGTTACAGCAGTAGCTGTAGCATTGGGCGGTTTGTTTTTAGTCATCAAGAAGAAAAAATATAAGGCGGAGGCCCGGTTCCTGGTAAATAACCCGCTGTACGGCGACAGGCATAACCTGTTCAGGACTTATGAAACCCGCTATGTCGATTACTTTGGCGGCGATGATGATCTTGACAAGGTGACGGCACTGGCTTCATCTGACACCGTAAGAGACCGTATCATCCGGAATTGCGATTTTGATAAGATCTATAAATTCGGTGATATGAACAACGATACAGCACATGCTATGTACATGTCTGTATTCTCTAAGAATTTTAGCCTGAAACGTACGGAATATAAAGATCTGGTGGTTTCTTACATTGCTTACGATCCCAAGACAGCTGCAGGGGTAGTGAATATGTCGGTGCAGGTGCTGGAGCAAACGTACAGACATTACTATACATCCATGAAGAACGGGATGATCATGTCTATCAGCAGCAAAGTAAAACAACTGGACAGCACTATCGAGTCAATGACCGATACATTGGCTAATCTGAGGGACCAATATGGTATCTACAGTATCATCAGCCCGGCAAGGCAAAATGTCATTAACAGCGACGTGAAAGGCGGCAAAGGATATGGCAAAGCATTGGAGCAGGTACAGAATATTGAATCCGTGAAGGACCAGTTGGTTACAGACAGGGCGCATTACATTTCTATTATCAATGAGTTCTCTGCTGCATCAAGCGATCATATAGAATACCTGAAACTGATCACCCGTGCTGTTCCGCCTACCGGCCCGTCAGGCCCTGGTCTGGTAATGGTACTGGTAGTGGCCGGTTGCCTTGGTTTGTTCTTTAGTGTGATCTATGTGTTGATGATGGCTTACTATCGTAAGCTTAATGCTTTATTATAAATGATAGCTGCAGTAAAAAATAATTGGTTCAGTATAGGAGCGTTTTCACTGCTCTTTGGTAGTGTTGCGGCATTTGCCTGGACAGGTAATTATTTTATTCTGTTAGCCCCCCTTGTATTCCTGTATTTCGTTTTGCTTGGCGTTAACTGGCAAATGGCGTACTGGATATTTCTGTTCACCATACCTGCATCTATCCAGATCAACTTTCTGAACGATACAATGGCGATCACCTTGCCCGATCAGCCATTGATGTGGATATTCCTTTTGCTGTTTATACTGGTCTGGGCACGAAACCCCTCTGTATTACCTGAGTGGTGGTGGCGCGATAAGCTGGTGATGATAATAGTGTTGCAGTTCATTTGTACCATCATTTCGGTTGTATTCTCTAAGATGATGTTCTTCTCGCTTAAGTTCCTGCTCGTAAAGAGTTGGTTGCTTGCATGTTTCTTTGTGCTTCCATTATGGATATTCAAGGAGAAGAAGGACTTTGTAAGAGGGTTCCTGGTTATGCTCATTCCTATGCTCATTACCATTGTCGTCATCCTCATACACCATGCAATACTTGGTTTTAAGTTCGATAAGGTACAAAAAGCAATGAGCGGGCTTTATTACAATCACGTGGATTACTCAACAGTAATATCCATGTTCTTCCCGCTGTTGATCGTTGCATGGCCATTAACAAGAGGTAAGGGCATTATTGTAAGGACTATTCTCCTCGGCATTATTCTCATATTCATGGCCGGTATTGGGTTCTCTTATGCACGTGCCGCGGTTATAGGGGTTATTTTTGCTATTGTCATTGGCCTTGCCATGCGGATGCGACTTGTGAATTTCATCATGCCATCGTTCTATGCCGTAATTATCTTGCTGTTGGTGTACATGGTGCCAAATAACAAATACATAGACTTCCGGCCAGATTACAACAAGACATTCATGCATAAGAACTTCACAGATCACCTTATCGCTACGTTTAGGGGTAAAGATATGTCGTCTATGGAGCGCCTGTACAGGTGGGTAGCCGCAATACGTATGAGTAATGACAGGCCGATTACCGGTTATGGCCCCCGCACATTCTATTACTATTACAAGCCTTATGCGGTTACTTCTTTCCAGACTTACGTGAGCCGTAACAAAGAAAAGTCAACCACCCACAATTACTTCCTGTATATGCTGGTAGAGCAGGGCTGGCCGGCTATGATATTGTATGCCATACTCATCTATGTGATATTTGCCAAGGCTCAAAGGATATACCATAGCTTTAAAGACAGGTTTTACAGGATGTGTACCATTGGCCTTGCCATGGTCATTGCGGTGGGGTTCATCAATAACTTTTTCTCTGAGCTCATAGAAACACACAAGGTTGCCGCATTATTCTTTATCCCGCTTTCTTTGCTTGTTTTGCTCGATAAAAAGGCGAAAGAGGAAAAAGAGCAGGAAGCAGCAAATCAGCCTGTTATCAGTAATTGATATTCCTTACGCTGAAAAATACTTTATTTCATCTGCCAGGTTCAGGTATGGATGCTTGTCCACCAGGGTTTTGCTTTTTTGCAGGTAACTATCTTTAAATTTTTTGTGGGCTTCCGTTTCCGGGAATCTTGACCGGTGAGACCTTGCTGTTACTATATCCTGTACTTGCTGCATTACTTCGTTTGCCTGCGGTGCTATACAGGCTTTGGTAAATTGCTCCCATACATAGCTTGTGGCCAGGTAGTTGGGATGAACAAAATCAATGTCATAGTAGCGGTAATCTCTCAATATATCTATGATCAGTTCGTATGCCGGGAAATAGTTGACATTATCGAATTCTGAACAAAGGGTATGGACCGATTCTATTAATCTGGCTTTACTTCTGTTATTCTCCGTCACGCCATCCCTTATGTGCCTTACCGGGCTTATAGTAAACAGCACCTGCACAAAAGGGTTTGCCTCAAATAGCCTGTTGAGTGTATGCTTTAGTGCAGCCGTAATATCGGCAATTGATAATAATTTTTTTTCAAACCATTGGGCAGGGGCCCTGTGATTGTTGGCTACTGCTTTTCCACTGTCCCTCAGGTAGTACTGGAATGCGGAACCTAAAGTAATGATGACCACATCTGCCTTCCTGATGAATTCCCCGGCTTCTGCCTGCGACTGGTTGATATGCGCAAGAGCCTCATCTGCATCTGTATTAGAGAATCGGGTATGATGATCCCAACTGTTCCATAATTCATTCAGGTAGAACAGTTCATTCTTTTCATACTTTTTACCCTCCAGGTAACTATCAAGGCTGGTGGCTGTACTAAGCGGATTAAATAGAATGCCGTGCGGATTAGAAAGCACATTGAATTTATGCTGCTGCAACCTATCTGATATATGCTCGGTGAAACACGAGCCTATAAGCAGAATGTTATCTGTATAGATAATGGGTTTTGCTAGTGGTGCAATATCTAATGATAAAGTGAGTTGCATGGTTGATTTCTGTGAAATACTAAAATAGTTTACTGAATTGTTTACCGCAGTGAATACAAAGTATATCCTTCCGATATGTTTACAGATTGCACCGGCGGATTAATATGCAGGTATTGATTAAAACTACTGTCATTGAATCCCGCTATCACAAGCATATACTTTACCTGCATACTGTCAAATACTCTTTTATTCGTCTCTGCAGATACCTGCCAGGCTATATTCATGCACTTATTGCCGGTGAATAAAGTAAGCGCCCGTGGTTTTGCAAATACGATGATCTCATTATTGGCTACATGTTCTTTCAGGTAGGCGAATGCTGTAATTTCTTTAGGTCCGGGTATATTTCCTATCCTTGGTTTGGCAAGTGTATCATTGATAAAAAAGATACTTGGGATAAGGCATACAATGGTGATCGGCAGGGTAAGTTTGGCAGGTTGCACCCGGTTTATAGCCTCCAGTATCGTTTTTAATGAAGTATAGCAGTAATAGAATAATACCGGCATAGCTGGCAGAAAGTACCTGGTGTCTCGTACCGGGTAGTAAAGCACCAGCAGGCACATCATCACAAAGAACACATCATCAATTGAAAGCCGCCTGGATATATTAATAACAAATCCTGCTACCGCAAGGAAGATCGCACTGCTCTCTATAAAATAGACAAGTGCCATAATGCTGCTGTGATGTGTATCGTGATGAAAAAATGAGGATATGGTAGTAAGCAGGTATTGAGTGTACCCTGCTATGGTGCGCAGTATGTTTTCATTCAAAGCGCCGGTTATAAAGCTGTTGTAAAAAGCGGAGGTGTTGAGCGGTGTTGGGAATATTACTTTATTGATGATCAGGTTAAGAATAATGATTCCGGGTATTATCAATAGGAGTGACTTAGAAATGTCGTTAAGCTGTATTTTTTTTGTTGTGAAATATGTTTTTAGGAGGGAGAGCAGGAAGAAAATAACTTCAGCAAGTACAATAAAGACAGCCTGCGAGCGCATCATGGTAGCCAGCGACGCAGTAACAATAAGCAACAAGATCCGGGTTCGGGAGATGTTTGGGGCATTTCTTAAAGCAAGGTATAATGTCACAAACAGCAGGCAGGAAACATCGGCCAACACACTTTGTTTCAGATCAAGCATATAACCGCTGTAAGTGATAAGGACAGCCAGGCAAATGGCTGTAATAAAGCGCACATGCTTTCTGAAGTAATAGTAAAGTGCAAATAAAAGGAAGGATGCAATTACAGAATTCAGATAGCACATTGCCCTGAACGACAGCCCCCATATTTTAACGACCGGAGCAAGTAGTAGTGGATACCCTGCGGGGTACTGAGGTGGTGCGTATGCTGGGTTATATTTATTGAAGATATAGTTCGACTCGTAAAATGGCTTGCCTACGGCAATGTTCTGGGCTTCCTTTATGTATTGGGCAAAATCATCCCCCCAGGAGTGGGTATCTGTAATACCAATAAAAAACAATGGTACTGATAGGATGAGCAATAACAGGTATGGCAGGTATTTATTTGTGGCGTGCATGTTATTGGTGTCTCCTGTAAATTACAAAAGCATAACAAAAATAATAGAATATTATTGTCATAACGGGTATCGGGGCTATAAACTTTTGATTTGGCTATGTTTTTTTCGTTTAAATTTGAAAGACAAATACAAGGCTATGTTACAACCTGCTACCATCAGTTTTTTACAAAAGCTGGCGAAGAATAATAACAAAGAATGGTTCGATAAGAACCGTGATGCTTATACGTTGGCAAAAGAAGATTTTGAGGGGTTGGTAGCTGCTATACTCGACACACTTGCCGTTAATGAGCCCTTGTTCAAAGAGCAGAAAGCTAAGGATTGTGTATTCCGTATTTTTCGTGATGTACGATTCTCAAAAGATAAGACGCCATATAAGGCCCATTTCGGTGCTTTTTTCAGCAAAGGCGGACGTAAGTTCCCGGGAGCGGGCTATTATTTGCACATAGATCCTGCAGGCAAAAGCTTTGCGGGTGGCGGGCTGTGGGTGCCGGAGCCCCCGTTGCTCAAGGCCGTACGCCAGGAGATAGACTATAACTTTAAGGAGTTCAATGGTATTGTTACGGATAAGAAATTCAAAAAGCTGTTTAGTCAAATAGACGGTGAGCAGTTGAAAAAATTGCCACAAGGCTATGATGAAGGTAACCCTGCTGCGGAGTACCTGAAGATGAAGAGTTTTACCGTGGGTAATCCTTTGTCTGATGTCGATATTGCAGGGAAAGGCCTTGCAAAAAAGGTCACGGATGTGTTTACTACGATGAGGCCATTCATCGACTTTTTGAACAGGTCGCTCGACTAATTAATTTCGGAAAACAAGAAATTCGAAAGGTTTCTCGCAGCAGTCGCTCATTTTCTTTTTGCGCGACTTAGCAGGCTTTTGTTTTACCTTCTTGTACACATCAAGTAGTTCGCCTGCTGCCAGTATGCGCTTGTCGGTGTCTATCTTGTTCACCAGGCTCATCAGCTCTTCCACCTTTTCGTTGAACTGGTCCGTCCAGTGCTGAGCCACCTTTGCAGTAATCAATAATTCGCGTACTTGTTGTTTCATAAGCAGGAGATTATAAGCGGTTATCTAAAATTACTTTTAGAAAATTAGGCATTATTTCCACAACCAGCAATAGCAAAAAAGAATATATAGGCTTATTCGCTTGAGATAAGCCTATATATTTAATAGTTTGATAAAAGAAAAGTAATGTGCGGCAAGGGTTGCTTGCGAGCTGCTTAGTAGAATTTTGTCAGGTATGGGTAGCGCTCTTCGTATAGTTTCTTTACCCTGTTCAATATTGTATTTCTCAGACCTTCTATATTCAGTTTTTCTGTTGCAGATATGAATATGGCAGAGTTATTGGTAAGCTGTTGCCAGCGGGTCTCCAGTTGAGTAAGCATGTCCTGTTTCACTTCTTCATCCAGCCATGGGTCAAAGACAGTTTGTTCGTAGAGGTCCATCTTGTTGAAGATCGTGATGGTAGGTTTATCAAATGCGCCTAACTCCTGCAAAGTCTTATTTACTACACCCATCTGGTCCTCATATCCAGGGTGCGATATATCTACCACATGCAGCAGGCAGTCTGCCTCACGCACTTCATCCAGTGTGCTCTTAAAGCTCTCCACAAGATGGTGCGGCAGTTTCCTGATGAACCCTACAGTGTCGCTCAGGAGGAAGGGTGTCTGTTCATAAACTACTTTACGTGTTGTTGTGTCAAGTGTTGCAAACAATTTGTTCTCTGAGAATACATCTGCCTTGCTCAGCACATTCATTATAGTGCTCTTACCTACGTTGGTATACCCTACCAGTGCCACACGTATGTATTCGCCGCGCTCCTTGCGCTGTGTCATGGCTTGCTTATCTATTTCCTGCAGCCGTTTCCTCAGTAGGGATATTTTGTCTTTTACTATACGCCTGTCGGTCTCTATTTCTGTTTCACCCGGACCTCTGCTACCTATACCGCCTCCCTGGCGTTCCAGGTGTTTCCACATCCCTTTCAGGCGTGGCAGAATGTATTGGTATTGCGCCAGTTCCACCTGCACCTTCGCTTGTGCAGTCTTCGCACGACTGGCAAAAATATCCAGTATCAGGTCACTACGGTCTATGGTCTTTATATCTATTGCGTCAGTAATGTTGCCGATCTGTGAGCCGGTCAGTTCATCATCAAATATTACCAGCTTCACACCCTTGGCCTTTACATACTCTTTGATCTCTTCCAGCTTGCCCTTTCCTACAAATGTCTTACTATCAGGTTTTGGTAGTTTTTGTATAAAGGTCTTTACGGTGACAGCGCCCGCTGTTTCTGCCAGGAAAGCAAGCTCCCCGAGGTATTCTTTTACCTGGGTCTCCGTCTGCTCTTTATGCACCAGGCCTATGAGCACTGCTTTTTCCTGGTCCTGTATCTTATTTTTTTTATCCAGCACGTTAGCTCTTTTTAAATTCTATTACAATAACCGTTCCTGCTCCCTCAGCCACCTTTCCGGTATCTGGTCATTGCTTGCTATTAGATAGTCGTTGTAAGAGCAGGGCACAAATGACTGATCAGGTAGTTTCATCCACCACCTGTTGGTACGCTTGCTCTTCAGGAATACGGTATCATTATCGGTAAAGGTCACATTAAATACGATGAATTCATCACGCTCTGTGAGTTTAGCCTCAGTTTTGCGCACCAGGTAGCCATCTACAAAGTACCAGATCATCTGCGATATCTGGCGGGCGGTCATACCATGCACATCGTTCATATGGTTGTACCCATATATCCCGAAGGAGGTCAGTGGCTCGCTCATACCTGCGTATCTTGTAAGCAGGCAGCTTTCTTCGCCACTCAGTCCGTTTGGTGAGCCGGTAATATTTGCCAGCGCATCGCTGTACTTAATAGCAGATATGTCAAAGCTGAAAATATTGCTGTTCCTCAGTACAGGTTCTATATCATCTATATTCTCCCGCACTTTACCAAGCCTGTAAAAATCAAACCTAAGTTTATCCAGGGTTTCCAGCATACGAGGATGTGCGTAGTAGCTCTGGAATGCTATGTGGCTGTAATGTGTGATAAAGTTTGGCGTACCGGTCAGCATATCCATCAGGAAGCTGCTCGATGTCGTATCCTCGGCTTCATCCAGGTCTATCAGCATATCAGCAACTGATGCTACTGCCATCTGCTCCCTTTTTTTGAACACGCCATACTGTTGAAGCGTAAGGTCATGCGATCCGCCCAGTATCAATGCTATTTTGCCTGCATCGTGTATTTCCTGCAGTACGGCCTGCAATGCGGCCCGTGTATCGGCAGCGGTAGCGCCCTGCCTTATATTCCCTGCATCTGCAATTTTTATACTGTCGTGCCAGTGATACATTTTGTACAACTGCTCACGTATTACGTTAGGGCTGTTGCTGTACGCCGCATTACGGTCTGCGCCA
Source organism: uncultured Flavipsychrobacter sp. (assembly GCA_964478855.1). GTDB lineage: Bacteria > Bacteroidota > Bacteroidia > Chitinophagales > Chitinophagaceae > Nemorincola. Next base: position 64,152 of record CAYZKL010000005.1, on the reverse strand, counting down.
CGACTTTCGCCACAGCCTACCAGCACTATATCGGCATCCTCCCAGTCAAATGCCTGCTGGGTGGCGCAATTTATGTTTGCACCCCATTGCAATGGCTGGTATGCCCCGTCTTCCTGCGTTTCTATAAAATGGGTTGGTTCAAAAAATGATCTTAGGTCCTGCATGTGTATGTATGATAATCAGCTAAAGTACGGAAGTGTCGCAAACACGCCAAGCCACCACAAATATTGATAGTATTATAGGTGCAATTTTTTTACTTTTGTTTACCGGTAGTGCATTACGGCGCACTTAATTCTTCCCAGCGTGCAGTTATTTATATATAATTTTTTACGTCTTCTTTATCTCGCTGCCGCCAGGGTACTGGCATTGTTCAATAAGAAGGCTGAAAAATGGATCAACGGCAGGAAAAACTGGGAGCAGCATTTCAGGGATACATTGCAGGAGGGTGAAAAAAGAATCTGGATACATTGCTCATCTACCGGCGAGTTTGAGCAGGCCCGGCCTCTTATAGAAGCGTTACGTTCAAAGTATCCTGCATACAAAGTCGTACTCACCTTTTTTTCTCCATCGGGTTACGAGGCTTGCCTAAAGAACAATCCTGCTGATTACATTTTTTACCTGCCCAATGATAGTAGCCGCAATGCACGCAGGTTTGTCGGTATCGTTCAGCCATCGCTGGTTATGTTCATTAAGTATGAGTTCTGGTACTACTATTTACAGGCACTGAAGGCAAATGGTATTCCTGCGCTGATGGTGTCGGGTGCATTCCGGCAGGAACAGCAGTTTTTTAAGTGGTACGGCCGTTTCTTCAGGGATATGCTCCATTCTTTCTCTTTCTTCTTCTTGCAGGATAAGGAATCTGAGCGATTGCTGAACACTATAGGTATTGATAAGAACATCCTTATATCCGGTGATACCCGCTACGACAGGGTTATGGCCATTGCGCAGCAGTTTACCCCTATTGATGCTGTGTCACTGTTCAAAGGCAATAGTAAAGTATTGATAGCAGGCAGCACCCATTCCGGTGATGAAGATATTATACTGGCATGTTACCCCACGTTGCCTGCTGACTGGAAACTGATCATAGCACCGCACGAGATAAGTACGGACCATATCAGTAAACTTAAAGAAGCATTTGGGGGTAGTGCCGTACTATTCTCAGAGCTGGATGCTGAACATACAGGTGCAGATAAGAAAGTACTGATCATTAACAATATCGGTATGTTGTCACGCCTTTTTGCGTACGGCGATATAGCATTTATAGGCGGTGGTTTTCAGAAGGGAGGCATCCACAACATACTGGAGCCTGCCGCATTTGCAGTGCCGGTGATATTTGGCACCATATACGAGAAATTTGTAGAGGCTAAAGAGATGGCATCACTTGGTTACGTATTCCCTGTCAATAATGCGGCTGAATGTAGCGCTATGCTTAATAAATTAATAACAGACGAAGTATTTCATAAGCGTACGAGCGATTCATTGCGGTCTTTTATGCAGCAGCATACCGGGGCCACGCAACTCATTATGAATGAACTGGATAAACAAGGCTGGTTGAAATAACTGTGACTATTTTAAGTGGCCTGATTACTGTAATTTTATAAAAAAATATCAAAATATGCCGGGAACAGAACTATTCGGTAGTGAAGAACGCAAGGAGATCAACGACGTCCTGGAGACGGGTATCCTTTTTCGTTATAACCATGATCAGCAGCGTAATGGTATATGGAAAGCCAGGGAATTTGAAGAAGAAGTAAAAAAGATAACGGGCGCTAAATATGCGCATGCTGTATCTAACGGTTCGGCTGCGATAGCAATAGCTATGGCGGCAGCAGGGATAGGTGCCGGTGACGAGGTCATTGTGCCGCCGTTCACATACATCGCCAGTGTGGAGGCCGTACTGTTCATAGGTGCGATACCCATATTTGCGGAAATAGATGAAACACTGTGCTTAAGTGCTGCCGGTATCAAAGCAGTGATAACACCTAAGACAAAGGGTATATGCCTCGTACACATGTGTGGCACCATGGCCGATATGGATTCCATAATGGCTGTGGTCAATGAGCATAATCTTATACTGGTAGAAGATGCGGGACAGGCTTTTGCAGCATCTTACAAAGGTGTGGCTACCGGCTTGTTCGGTAAGGCCGGAAGCTTCTCTTTCGATTTCTTCAAGATAGCAACGGCGGGTGAAGGTGGAGTTATCATTACAAATGATGAACAGCTTTACAAACTGGCAGATTCTTATTCCGATCACGGCCACGACCACATAGGCAGCAACAGGGGTATGGAGCAGCATCCAGTCCTCGGGTTCAACTACCGCATAAGCGAGCTGCATGCCGCTGTAGGTGTGGCGCAGACCCGCAAGGTGCCGCAGATAAGAGAAACGAACAGGAAACATAAAAAAATGCTGATGGATTTATTGTCGCAGACTCCGGGTATTTCTTTCTCCCGTCTCGCCGATCCGTCGGGCGACTCTGCTACCTTCCTCAACATGTTCCTGCCTGATGCTGATGCTGCAAAGCGTACTGTCGATGAGTTCAACAAAGCAGGCGTCACAGGTTTCAACTATTGGTACACGAATATGTACCACTTCATTAATCAGTGGGAACACCTGAAGAATATGAAGACCGTGTCTAAGCTGCCTGCACAAGTGCTGGGCATACCGCAGGACTACAACAACCTGGATATACCAAAGTCGCAGGAAGTAGTGGGCAGGCTGATATCATTCAGTATCCGCTGCACATGGACGGAAGAGGAAATTAAAAAG
>CAYZKL010000005.1:59435-61375 GCA_964478855.1 uncultured Flavipsychrobacter sp. | reverse complement strand
AATAACATAGCAGCGTGCGCACAAAGAGCAATGGCTGTAGCCACTGTATAATGAACATATATGCACAAGAATTTTAAGAACATAGATAAAGTGGTCTTCGGCCGGGGCAGCTTTGCCGAAATGGCCGGAATTCTTGCTGATAAGCGGAATGACAACGGCCGCTTCTTCCTGTTTGTGGTGGATAACTACTTTAAAGGGAAGGACCTGGAACAGCGTTTGCCAACACAGCCTGAAGACATCATTCGTTTCATAGATGTGGACCCCAGTGAACCTACCACCGAACAAGTGGACCAGTTGCGGGATGAGGTGATGGCTGCAAAAGGCATACCTGCCGGTGTGATAGGTATAGGTGGTGGCAGCATCATGGATATAGCCAAGGCTGTTTCGCTGATGTTTACCAATGAGGGTTCCTCAACACTTTACCAGGGGCTTAATCTTATCAAAAAGCCCGGCATATATCATCTGGGTGTCCCTACCATTTCGGGTACGGGCGCTGAGGTGTCTATGACCGCCGTGCTTACCGGGCCGGTAAAAAAGCTGGGTCTAAAGTGCGACTGGACCGTGTTCAACCAGGTGATCCTTGATCCCGAGTTGATCGCTTCTGTGCCGGTGGACAAATGGCTCTACACAGGTATGGATACTTACATTCATTGTATAGAATCAGAGAATGGTATCCTCAATAATGCTTATAGTCATGCTTATGCCGAAACAGCATTGAAGCTATGCCGTGAAATTTATCTTGGTCCGGGTGCGGGCCAAACCCCTGATAATGATGATAAGCTGATGGTAGCATCTATGATGGGCGGCCTCAGTCTTACTTATTCCGAAGTGGGTGTGTGCCATGCGTTGTCTTACGGTTTGTCCAAGATATTCGGTGAGAAACACTGCTATGCAAACTGTCTCGCTTTCCAGCACATGGAAGACTATTATGGTGAGGGCGTGCGTGAACTGAAGCAGATGCTGGCCACCCACAATGTTCATTTGCCGCAGGGCCTGAGCAAAAGCTGGTCTGATGAGGACATTACTGCTATGGCACATGTGGCGTACAATCTGCCGCACATGTGGCACCACGCCATAGGTGCAGACTGGAAGGAAAAAATAACCATAGATTCGATTAAGGAGCTTTATAAAAGAATGTAACCGTGAGTAACAAAAAGATCAATGTAGGTAATATAAGCTGTGGTGCGGATGAGTTGTTCCTCATATCCGGCCCTTGCGTGATAGAGTCTGAACTCATCATGATGAAGACAGCGGAAAAGCTGAAAGAAGTAAGCGAGCGGATGAACATACCCATCATTTACAAATCTTCATTCCTCAAAGACAACCGCAGCAGCCTGAAGTATTATGACGGCCCCGGTATGGAAGAGGGGCTGCGCATACTGGCAAAAGTAAAAGAACAGTTTGGCTTCACATTGCTTACCGATATCCATTACCCTGACCAGGCGGCACCCGTGGCCGCTGTATGCGATGTATTGCAGATACCTGCCTACCTGTGTATGCAATCTGCACTGATGGTGGCGGCAGCAAAAACAGGCAAGGTCATCAACATCAAGCATGGCCAGTTTCTTGCTCCTGAGAACATGAAGCATCCCGTGGCCAAATGTGAAGAAGCAGGCAATGCCAATATCATCCTTACAGAACGTGGCTATACCATGGGTTATAATGATCTCGTGGTGGATCCCCGCAGCTTTTATCACCTGGCACAGATGGGCTACCCGGTTGTATTCGACATTACCCATGCCATTCGCAAATATGGTATTCCAAGTGCTGATGCAAAGGGTGGTGCCCGTGAATACCTGCCGGTACTGAGCCGTGCAGGCGTGGCCGCCGGTGTGGATGGTATCTTTATAGAAACACATCCCGAACCGGAGAAGGCGCTATGCGATGCGGCAAGCCAGTTGAGCGTTTATGCCCTTGAGGAGTTTCTGAAACCGCTGATA
>CAYZKL010000005.1:59137-59425 GCA_964478855.1 uncultured Flavipsychrobacter sp. | reverse complement strand
GAACTGCATGCCATATCTGTTAAATACAGGTGATAGCGAACTATCCGCGGATTTCTACTATTTTTAATATCAATAACCACACACATACACAAATGGAACTGTACTTAGATTCAGCAAACCTCAAAGAGATCGAAGAAGGCTTTAAGCTCGGCTTTCTCAATGGCCTCACTACCACGCCTACATTCATGCAGCGCGAAGGCATCACCAATATAGACGACACAATAGTGAAGCTGTCTAAAATGGTACCTGTACTGCAGATAGAGGCCCTGGGCAACACTGCCGAGGATG
>CAYZKL010000005.1:58366-59127 GCA_964478855.1 uncultured Flavipsychrobacter sp. | reverse complement strand
TGGCCTGGACCCTAAGCGCACAGTATTTAAGATACCGGTGTCGCTGGAAGGGGTTCGTGCTTGCAAGCTGCTGCGGAACGAAGGTTTCCTTGTGAATGTACACCTGGTATATACGCTGCAGCAGGCCTACATGGCTATGCAGGCAGGAGCTACTTATGTATGCCCACTTGTGGGCCGCCTGCAGGACCAGGGACACGATGCCCTGGCGCTCGTAGAGCAATGCATCAAAGCAGTAGATCATTACAAGTACGATACTAAGATTATGTTCAGCTCTGTACGTACCACGGAGCATGTACGCAATGCAATCAACCTCGGTGTGCATACCATTACGGTACCGCTGAAGATATTGAAAGCACTTACTGACAATAACTTTACCACCATAGGTACCGAGCAGTTCCTTAGCGATACCCGCCTGATGACCGTAAGGGTGCGTGAGGCGATCAATAACATTAACCCGACCGTAACTGCCAGTGCCAACCTTAAAGATGCCATTGTAAAGATGACCGAATATGGATTTGGTACCGTTACCGTGGTCAATGCGGATGGTTCACTCAAAGGTGTGTTTACCGATGGCGACCTGCGCCGTTTGCTACAGAGCGATGGCGACCATATACTGGGCCGCACCATGGGCGACCTTGAATACAAGGAACCGATAAGTGTGGATGCCAATGCGCTGCTCAACGATGCCGCTGCCATCTTCAGGAAGATGAATGTGGATACTATATTGGTAACACAAGATGGTAAGCCATATGGTCTGCTCG
>CAYZKL010000005.1:56637-58356 GCA_964478855.1 uncultured Flavipsychrobacter sp. | reverse complement strand
AAAAGATATTAATCTCCGCTGCTTAATGAACAATACCATAGAACAAATACAAGGCTTATTTACGGGGGTGTTCCATACGCCTTCAGTTACTATGCAGGAACATCTGCACCACATACGTGCCTTCGTGTTCGATTGGGACGGCGTGTTCAACGACGGTACAAAAGACGCATCAGGAGCCAGCCCGTTCAACGAGGTGGATTCTATTGGCCTCAACATGCTGCGGTTCAATCACTACCTGCGCACCGGTACCAACCCCGTTGTTGCTGTGATAACAGGTGAGAAGAACGAAGCAGCTTTCAGGCTTGCAAAGCGGGAACGATTTCATGCGGTCTATTCCAGTATCAAAAACAAGAAAGATGCTTTGATGCACCTTTGCGATACGCAGGGTATAACCCCTCACGAGGTCGCTTACTTCTTTGATGATGTGCTCGACCTTTCCGTGGCTGAGCATTGCGGACTGCGTATGATGATCGGTCGACAAGGCAGTCCTTTATTCACTGCGTTGGTGAACGAGCGGCGGATGAGCGACTATACTACCGCATCTAGCGGCGGTAACAATGGCCTGCGTGAGGCGTGCGAACTGCTCATTGGCCTCAGCGGCAGATATACAGATACTATCATGCAGCGTGTGCAATATACCGATACCTACAACCAATACATTACCGAACGTAACGCACAGGCAACCTCTTTTTATACTGCCAGCGGATCAGCCATAATAGAACAGCAACCATGATAGCCGGCATCATTCCCGCAAGATATGCATCGAGCCGTTTTCCCGGCAAACCCCTGATAGACATACAGGGCAAGAGCATGATACAGCGTGTGTATGAGGAAGCTGCAAAAAGCAAATTGCTGGGCAGGGTAGTGGTAGCAACCGACGATGTGCGTATATACGACCATGTTACTTCCTTCGGCGGTCATGCTGTAATGACGGCTGCCGACCATCCCAGCGGTACCGACCGGTGTCACGAGGCAGTGCAGTTGCTTGGTGAGCAGGTGCACTACGTCATCAACATACAGGGCGATGAACCTTTCATAGACCACAGGCAAATAGACGAACTGGCTACGGTACTTGCAGACGGCGCCACTGAGCTTGCCACACAAATGATCAGGGTGAACACCTATGAAGAACTGGCAGACCGTGGTGAAGTGAAGATAGTGCTCAATGACAAGCAGGAAGCGCTTTACTTCAGCCGTATGGTGATACCATTTATAAAAGGTGTTCCCGAGCAGGACTGGCATCTGCATCATAATTACTACCGGCACGTAGGCATGTATGCTTACCGTACGGATGTGCTTGCCCGCATCACGCAACTGCCAGTATCATCCCTGGAGCAGGCGGAGTCTTTAGAGCAACTGCGCTGGGTGGAACATGGCTTTAAGATCAAATGCATCACCACACAGTTTGAAAGCCACTGCATCGATACACCCGAAGACGTAGCAAAGGTGCTGAGGCGAATGGGCAGGCTGGATGTTTGATATTCGTTCTCCTCTTACCCCTTTTTTTTGACTGCCTTCTTTTTGCTTTCCTCAACCCGGTACTTCACTATCTTACTGATAAGTTTCAGTGGTATTGGTTTGTCTAAGGGGAATTGTAACGTGCCCTTACCTGTATGATATGGAGCTACTTCTTTTTCAAATGCCTCAATGCCCGATGGAGCCGGGTATAGTCCTATGTGGTTCTTAAATCCGGCGAAGTGGACAAGATTGCCGTTTAGT
>CAYZKL010000005.1:45999-56558 GCA_964478855.1 uncultured Flavipsychrobacter sp. | reverse complement strand
ATACTTTATCGCCTCTGTTGCGTCCGGTGCGGCTTTCTGTATGGTTGCTCGCACCGTTTCCAGTATTTCCTGCACATCGGCCGGAAAGTCCGCTATATATTCATCTATGTTAGCTGCCTTTTTCATACTTATATTTTTTGTACCTGCATTGGTCCAGGATGTTAAATACAATAGATAAATATACAAATTATGCTCACTTAGAGTTGCTATACCGGCCGGATAAAATTTATCCACTATCATTTTTTTGATACCTTATGTACTGCCGGCCTCATGTTCAGGGCATTTGTATCCTGGGTTTGTGGATATGTCATAAAATTTGGTATCATTTTCTATATTAACTTTGGTCTGTGAAAGTGTGCTTTCGCCAATGATCCGGCACTGGTACATTTTCATCAAGAAGTTCTTTTTATACATTAGCCTTCACACCGTTTCACCAAACTGTTGCTCATTTTATGGGGTCATCCCGATAGCTATCGGGAGGGTGATAATGGGGGGTGATGGGGTGACAATGGGGTGTCCCAATAGTCGTTGATTGGGCCTGCTTAAAGACTACACTTATGAAGGTTCGCTCTCCGCTCTCACACTCCGCTCTCAATTTTCTGGGGTGTCTTTGGGGTGTTAATGGGGTGACGTTGGGGCCTCTTTGGGGTCTATGGGGTGACCAAAAAAATCCGTAATTAGCTGAAAATCAGCAACATAATAAAATCTATAACCCCAGGTAGTTATTTTACAAAATGGGGTGACTAACAACATTTATTACTTACCATATATAATGATAACAGAATTATTCGCAGGCCAGGACAATAGCAGTAACAACTTTTTTCTCATGGCCGGGCCATGTGTGGTAGAAAGTGAAAGTGTGATCATGAACACCGCAGAAAAGATAGTGCGGGTATGTGAGCGTTTAAAAGTACCGCTGATATTTAAATCTTCTTACCGTAAGGCTAACCGTAGCCGCCTCGATAGCTTTTCGGGTATCGGTGACGAAACTGCGTTAAAAATATTGGCTAAGGTCCGGGATACATACAACGTTCCGCTTGTTACCGATATTCATGCGGCTGACGAAGCTGCTATGGCTGCAGAATATGTTGATGTATTACAGATACCTGCCTTTTTATGCAGGCAAACTGACATTCTGGTTGCCGCTGCGAAAACTGGTAAAGTGGTGAATGTAAAAAAAGGACAGTTCCTCTCGCCGGAGTCTATGATTTTTGCGGTAGATAAGATCAGGCAAAGTGGTAATGACAAGATCATGCTTACAGACAGGGGTACTATGTTTGGTTATCACGATCTTATTGTTGATTACAGGGCTATACCGATTCTACAAAGCCTTGGAGTGCCTGCTGTACTCGATTGTACGCACTCCCTGCAGCAACCCAACACCACAAGTGGGGTCACAGGGGGTAATCCGCAGATGATTGAGACCATAGCCCGTGCTGGTATTGCAGTTGGTGCCGATGGACTGTTCATAGAAACCCATCCCGATCCGGCGAACGCTAAATCAGATGGTGCCAATATGCTCAACCTCATCATGCTCGAACCATTACTCGAAAAACTCGTCGCCCTCCGGCAAACGATCAATAAATTCTGATTAGACTAACACTCGCTGAGTCCCAAAGGCACCTGTATCGCAAGTCCGCCTTCGGCAGTCTCTTTGTATTTGTGGTTCATATCCAGTGCGGTCTCCCACATGGTATTCACTACATCATCCAGCGATATACGTGCCTTGCCCGGATCGCTTTGCAGGGCAAGCTGTGCAGCGGTAATGGCCTTGATAGCGCCCATGGTATTGCGTTCAATACAGGGTACCTGTACCAGTCCGCCCACAGGGTCGCAGGTAAGCCCCAGGTGATGCTCCATAGCTATCTCAGCAGCCTGCAGGCATTGCTCTACACTGCCGCCAAGAGCCTCGGCCAATCCTGCCGCAGCCATAGCTGATGATACACCTATCTCCGCCTGGCAACCGCCCATAGCAGCAGACAGGGTAGCGCCTTTCTTGAATATACTACCCACCTCAGATGCGGTGAGCAGGTACTTAACTATCTTCTCTTTATCATAACCATCGCAAAAAGCTATGAAGTATAACAGTACAGCTGGCACTACGCCGGCGGCACCATTGGTAGGTGCAGTGACCACACGGCTGAACGAGGCGTTCTCCTCATTGACCGCCAGTGCGAAACAACTAACCCAGTCCAGTGTGTACTTAAAGTTATTGCCACCGCTGCGTATCACCTGCAGCCATTCTTCAAAACTGTTGTATGGTTTGGTATCGGTAAGTTTCTTATTGAGTTCAAAAGCACGGCGGGTAACATTGAGTCCGCCCGGCAGTTTGCCGCCTATGTGTGCACCCCTGTATATGCAGTCCCGCATCACTTCCCATATGCCAAACACACCATCCTTTACTTCCTGCTCTGTTCGCCATGTCTTTTCATTCTCCATGACCACGGCCGATATATCTAGACCTGTCTTGGCACAGGCAGCAAGAAGGTATTCCGCTTTCTCGATAGGGTATGGCAGGTGTACAAAACCTTCATCACCATCTTCCTCTCCTTCCTTCACCACAAAACCTCCGCCTATGGAATAATAGGTTTCCGCTATTTCATCGCCACCGGCAAATGAGCACAGGAAAGTAAGCGCATTAGGGTGGAACGGCAAGCTGTCATCCATCAGGAACACCACATCAACAGACGGATCAAAGCCTATCTCTTTAATATGGCCCAGGTTCATTTTCTTATGCTCGCCTATAGATTCTATTCGTGGGTTGATCTGGTTCACATCAAATGTAACAGGATCTTCGCCACACAAACCAAGCAATACCGCAACATCGGTACCGTGGCCTTTGCCGGTCTTGGCAAGTGAGCCATATAGCAGCACCCTTACTGACAATACATCGTCAATGCCTTTGCTCTTTAAAGTATCTATGAAACGAAGTGCGGCACGCCATGGGCCAAGTGTATGAGAACTGCTGGGGCCTACGCCGATCTTAAAAATGTCAAATACCGAAATGCTTTCTTTTTTCAAGGCTCTTTATATAAAAAAGGTAGAGTAAAAATTTCCGCAAATGTACGTGTTAACTGAGAACTTTAAAGTTAAAAACCCACCCGGAAACACCAGGCGGGTCTTTAACCACGCTCCCGCAGCACAATCGGGGGAGTATCTTATAGGGGCTTTGCCTTATTATGGCATCAGTACCTGGTCTATTACATGGATCACACCATTCTTCTGGTACACATCCTTGATAGTAACAGCCGCTGAATTGCCTTTTGCGTCTTTCACATATACCTTGTTGCCTTTTTCCCATACGGTCAGTTCTCCGCCCTGTACGGTTTTAAGGGTTGCTTTACCGTTACCTGCTTTCATCTTAGCCATAAGTGCTTTTGAATCCAGGTTGCCGGACACAACATGATAAGTAAGCACAGTGGTCAGTGTGCCCTTGTTCTCAGGTTTCAGCAGGTTATCTACAGTACCGGCAGGCAGTTTACCAAATGCGGCATTAGTAGGTGCAAATACGGTGAACGGACCGGCACCCTGCAGGGTTTCTACCAGGCCTGCAGCCTTAACAGCTGCAACCAGTGTAGTATGGTCTTTAGAGTTAACAGCGTTCTCAATAATGTTCTTGGTAGGATACATAGCAGCACCGCCAACCATTACTGTGTTCTGAGCTGAAGAGGTTGTAGTGTTGCCTGCAATAAGTGACAGGGCCATAACTGGAATTAAAAAGATGCGTTTCATACTGTTTGTTTTTAGTGGTTAAAATTTGGTTACCTATACATCTACGGGGGCTTTTGTATTTTGGTTTTCAACAAGGCAAATTATTTTTCTCAGGACATAAAAAAGCCCCGGCAATCTGCCGGGGCGGTATCAGTAAGTATACAGGCTACATTACCTGTACGATCAGGAATTTGAGATATTGGGTGGATGGGATGCTCCATATAATAGGATGGTCAGCAGCCTGTGTCTGCCAGCAAACCTGCCGCAGTATGCGTTTGGCATCTTTGGCAGCTGCGGAAATGGTCTCGAGGAACATATCGGGCGGAACAAGGTTGGTACATGATGCCGTCACCAGGAATCCTCCCGGACGAACGAGTTTCATGCCACGTAGGTTGATCTCTTTATAGCCGGTCACAGCCTTTTGTATGTTCTCCCTGCTCTTTGTGAATGCGGGAGGGTCCAGCATAACTACATCGTATTGTTTGCCATCCTTGCCCCATTGCTTCAGTGCATCAAAGGCATTGAGTGCTTCAAACTTGCAGATGTCCTGGTGGCCGTTTAGTTCGGCATTGCGGCGGGCAGTAGCCACTGCGTTTTCAGAGATATCTATACCATGTACGCTTTTGGCGCCATAGTGAGCCGCATGTAAAGCAAAGGTGCCTGTATAGCAAAAAGCCTCAAGTACATCGGCTCCCTTAGCTATATGCTGTATAGCACGCCTGTTGTCCTGCTGATCCAGGAAGTAGCCGGTCTTCTGGCCGTTCTCTATATCCACATGAAACTTCAGGCCATTCTCGTTGATGATGATATTGGTATCGAAAGGCTCAGAGAGAAATCCCTTTATCTGCTCCATGCCTTCCAGGTTACGTACCGGTACATCATTGCGCTCATAGATGCCCTTAGGGCTGAATATCTTTTGTAAAGCTGCAACGATGGCACCCTTCCATTTTTCAATACCAAGGGCAAGGGTCTGGATGACGATATAATCATTGAACTTATCAATGATCAGTGCGGGCAGCAGGTCGGCCTCGCCGAAAATGAGGCGGCAGTTCTCTGTATAGCCTATCTGCTTACGGTAGTCCCATGCAGACTTTATGCGGTTGTAAAAGAACTGGTCATCTATGGCTTCATTCTTATTGCGGGTGAGCAGGCGTATGCGTATCTGGGAGGCGGGGTTAATAAAGCCCTTGCCTACAAAAGAACCATTGGATGAATAGACCTCTACTATATCGCCAGGCTCGGCAGTACCTTCACTATCGCCCAGCTCATTACCAAATATCCATGGGTGGCCGTTCATTACACGGTCGCCTATCTTTTTCCTTAAATAGAATTTTGCCATCCGGCAAAGATAAAATAAAAAGCCCGCCTCAGCTTTTATACCGGGCGGGCTTTATAAAGTATTATTTAAGCTTATTTCATGATCACCAGTTTCTGTGTTTCGGTCCTGCCGTTTATCTGCAGGCTTACAAAGTACATACCCGGCGCCAGGTTGGTCACATCAACAGCAGTGGTCTGCGTGCCTTTTTGCAGTGCTATGGTCTTGCTGATCATGGTTTTGCCGGTCACATCGCTCACTTTCATATCAGCGTTGCCTGTATTTACCGAGTTGATCAGGGCATTGAAGCTCCTGCTTGCAGGGTTAGGGTACAGTGAGAATGAACTGCTAGTACCGCCAACAGGTGAGTTAGCAACACCATCTGTAGCAGGAGATCCCAATGTGTTCAGCGTAGTGTTGGTAACAATCGGTGCATTGTAATCGAAGTAGATAGAAGCCCTGTTCCTGAACTGGGTACCTATTGCAAGGCCCGGTTTGGTTTTGATGGTATAAGAGAACATACCGTTGCTCCTGAGGTCATCAGTCGTCTGCGGTGGCAGGTTGATGTTATTGAACGTGAACTTGGCGATCTTACGGGTGCCTACCTGTGTAAGTTCTACTTGGCACTGTGCTGAGTAGTAAATAGGGCGCAGTGTGTTCCATTGCAGGTTATCATCCAGTGTATCTATAACTACTACGTTCTCAGCCTGGAAAGTACCTGTGTTCTGGAAGTGTACCATGTATTCAAGTACAGAGTCATCACCGCTGATGATACCTGCGGCACCTGAGCCTCTTGGATATACTTCTTTGAAGTTAGGATCGTAAGAGCTCACAACATAAGTGTTGAAAGAGTTTACATTGTCCCATGGAGAATAATCGAGCAGCCAGTTGCTGATAGGCGCAATATTGGTTACAGAATCCTTGAAATTAACAACAGTACCCATTGGGATATTTCCCGGTACCATGTAATTCATGAGTAATGACTGTGATGCACCCGGAGCTACAGAAGGGAAACTGCCTGTAGTGCTGGTGTACCAGTAAGGGAAGCCTGTAAGCACAGTAGCAGGAATAACAGATGGTGCAAATATCTGGCCATCAGGCTGGTAGCCGGTAAGTACAGAATCTTCTGTCATAGTACCCTGGTTAGTAACTACAGTAACCTGAGTATAGCTGTGTCCCGGAACAGGTTTTGAATAATCCCATGTCCTGATGTGCATATCATGAATGGTGTCGATAGAATTAGCAAAGTTAACAGGGATAACACAACCTGTAGATGCAGATGCAGTTACAGGGATATTGTTGACCTGGCAACCTGATAATGGGTAGTAAGCCAATACTGTTTGTGCAATGGTATAAGAGCCCGAAGGTACTTTGAATGTGTAGTTTCCGCTGGCATCAGTATAGGTATAACCCATGCCGCTGCATGATACCTGTATGTTCTGCAGGCCCGGCTCGCCGGCATCCTGTGAGCAGTTACCATTGATATCGTTGTAAACGGTACCTGTGATAGTGCAGTAGCAGCTTGTGTTGGCAGTGTTGTAGCCAAGGTAAGTATACCTCATTGCAGAACAACCTGCAGCATCGGTAACACGAACACTGTAACCACCGGTGCCTAAAGCTGATAATGTACTGCCTGATCCGCCGCCGCTCCAGCTATATGCGTAAGGAGTAGTACCGCCATAAGGGAATGCTGTGATGCTGCCATCAGCTACATACAGGCACGAAGAAGGAGTTGTGAGCAGGTTAACACCCATCGGTGAATATACAGGTACAAATGGGCTCTTTGATATTTTACAACCCATACCATCTGTAATGGTAACATTGTAATAACCGGAAGCAACACTTGACAGGCTGGATGTGGTAGCGCCTGTGTTCCATAGATATGTGTAAGGAGTTACACCGCCTGTAGGAGTGATCGCAACACTACCGTTGGCAAGTGTACAAACCGCATTGGTAGTAGTATAAGTAGCACTGATGATATTGATCGGGGGTACATTAACCATGCCTGACTGTACACAACCTACACCGTCTGTGATGTTGAAATAATAATCGCCCGGAGCAAGCGTGTTTGCGCTGGCGCCTGTTTGCGGAGGTGTAGTATGCCAGTAGATAGAATAGCTGCCTGTGCCGCCTGTAGGGAATACTGTTGCAGAACCCGTAGGAGCAGTACACAAACTAGGTACGGATGTATAAGTAGCAGTAATAGGAGTAGATGCGGATATCATACCAAGGTCATAACCGATACAGCCGTTAGCATCTGTTACAGTAACACCATACCAACCAGCAGGCAAACCAGTTTGTGATTGGGTAGTTGCACCATTGCTCCACAAATAAGTATAAGGAGCAGCACCACCTGACCCGAAAGCAATGACAGCACCATCAGATGCGGCGCATGTAGCAGCTGTAGGGGTAACAGGTGCAGAGAGTGTAATAGACTGGTTAACAAATACGAACTGGCTGTCTACACAACCTATAGCATCTGTAACGGTTACTTTGTAGATGCCCATTACCAGGCCTGTAATAGTAGGCGTAGTGCCACCATTGCTCCACAGGTAGCTGTAAGGGGCTGTGCCGCCACCTACAGGATATGCAGAAGCTGTGCCGTTTGTACAGCCGGCAATTGTTGTTTCCATGCTGTCGTAGAACGGAGCAGTGTAGGAGATGTAGCTAACGCTTGAATCGACCATAGAGCCGAACCTGCACCCTGCCGCATCAGTAACCGTAAGACCATAAGCACCAGCAGGTAGGGTGATGCTATCACCTGTGCCCAGCATAGCACCTGTGGTCATATTGAACCATTGGTAAGTGTAAGGGGCTGTACCGCCGAATGCTACTGCACTATCCCTACCTAAGCCCGGGCATATGGCTGGAGTAGGCATCATGAAGAAGCTAAGAGGTGCAGCACCGCTATAATGATTGGTTGCTGAAGCACCGCTACCGTCTGTGGCAGTAACCGTAACCGGGCCACCTGAATAAGATGTAAGTGCATCGGTAAGGCCGCTGACACCGGTATGTACTATCGTAGTAGCCGTATAGCCTGCTGTAGCATAGCTGACAGTAAGCGGTGGCGTAAGACCGGTCATATTTACGGTAAGTAAACCATCATTATTGCATGGCGCAGTGGTCAGCAGGAACGATACGGTCTGTGCAAAAGAGGAGGCTGAAACCGATACCAGTAAAACCAGCAGGCTCAGCTTTTTCATGATCGTAGATCTAGTCATCATTATGGGCAATTTTAAATAAACACTTTGTTAGTAAATACATAAAAACAAGCCATAGCGCATAGTGGCATTAGCCCCATGCAGCCGCAGGGATATTATTATATAGAATATTACGGGTAAATATAGATAAAATACGCTACCTGCCATAGTATAATGAGGTAATTTATATTAAGCATATGTATTTTATTTTATGTGATAATGTATTGGACATGTTAAAACCGGTATGCCTTCTCAGACGTATAATATAGGTGTGTCCGTTAGTATAATTAACATAAGTCATACGGTAAGGTGATGCATATCATGCTTTTGCGGCAGGTCATGGCATAGTTTTGGTTTGTTATTAAATCAAATATTTGTATAAATTTTTTAAAATTCTTATAATATGAATAATTCTTCTGTTGCGTTTTCTGAATTGAGTAGTCAGCAAACAGAGTTGATAAGAGAGTCTGCGGTGAAAGCGGAAAAGGAAGGAAAACTCACGAAAGCGCAATTAAATTTAATATATGAACTGGGAATGTTCAAAATGTTTGTTCCCTTGGCATTTGGCGGAAAGCAAACACCATTGCCTGAAGCATTAAAATTGATTGAATCGGTATCGGCGGCAGATGGAAGTTTGGGTTGGACTGTAGTTCAATGTGCACTGGCAGGCTGGATGAGTGCTTTTACAAAAGATGATAGTTTGCAAGCAAGGTTGAGCAATAACAAGTTGTGTGTGGCAGGGACCTATGAAGTTACAGGCACCGCTGAAAGATCTAAAAGTGGTTACACATTAAATGCGGTAATGAATTATATAACCGGGTCAGCGGAAGCGGATTTGATACTAGCGAACTGCCGGGTAAGTGAAAACGGTGCTTCTTCAGTTGTTTCCTTTCTGATTCCTCGTAGCGATGTGGATGTTCAGTCAACATGGAATGCCATGGGACTCAGCGCAACAGGAAGTAATACCTGTGTGATAAAGAACCTGGCCATAGGAAAAGACCAAGCCTTTGTAATAGGTAACGATGGTGCAGATACAGACAGTCCGTTATATCGTTTCCCGGTAGTGCAACTGTCTGAAGCCGCACGTGCGATAAGTGTAGCGGGAATGGCATCACACTTCGGTAATTTGTGTGAAGAGCTGTTTGCGGCCCGTGGTATTGCAGATGCTGATTCATTTGCGGCTGGTCAACTGAGAGATGTATTTGACAAGCACAATGCAAGGATGCTGGATGCCCATACTAAACTATACTATGCTGTGGATCTTTCGTGGCAGGCATGCATCCATAACCAGAAAGTGAAAGAGGCTATATTATACAAGGTAAGTTCGGGTGCCAATGAGCTGGTAAAAAGAGCCAGGGAATTTGCAGATGCAATATTGCCATACTGCGGCTTACCTGCGGTAGATAAATCGTCAGAGATAAACAGGGTTTGGAGAGACCTGCATACTGCAGGCCAGGATAAACTACTGGTGTATGGCCTGCAGTAAGAATACTGGCATCGCTTTTGTTGTATTATAGTAGTATCAATAACTATATGCTATGACATTAAGCGAAACTTGGTTCATGGAGGGCTTCATAGATTTTGAATTACAGAAGTACCGCCTCCTTGCCTACCTGCAGGAAGTAAAGCGTAGTTTTAACGAAACAAAGTTGTATCCGCAACTGGCTGATATCGTCAGCCATTACAACAATCTCAACTCATTCAGAAGTAATAAAAGATTTCTACAGGACCAATTCCCAAGAAGATTGGATTCGGTGAGCATTCATAAGCTGGAACTGGTGTATGAAAGGATGATAGCAGATGATGAACTGATGCAGGAACTCGAGCAGATAGTAGATTACGCTCTTGCTGAAATGCGTCCGACAATTACTGAGCATATGCTGATGTGAGGATATATAACTACAACATCACCCTGTTTGAGCACAAAGATGCACGCTACAGGGGCATAAGGCTGGAGTATATGGATAGCCGAACCAAGAGCCCTGCCAATACCTATGAGCAAATGAAGATAGATATCATTCGCAGTTGCCGGGCACTACCTAACCCTGCTGTTTACAAAGTTGAGTTCCCGCTTTCTGTGCCTTTCAATGAAACATTGTTACCGGTGACCAAGCGCGTACTGATGAGGTATATAGAAGCGGCATGACGATCATTTTTTAGCAACTTTATTTTCTGTGTATTCCAGCTTAAGTTCGTTGTCTGACGGTTTTTTATCGATAAGCAATATGCGTGGATCAATAACGACTTTATAAGGTTTGTACGGAGTGGAAATGTTTAGCGTAGTTGCACCCTGTTTCAGTTTATATCTGTTGATGGTTGTAAGGTTAGACCGG
>CAYZKL010000005.1:37581-45989 GCA_964478855.1 uncultured Flavipsychrobacter sp. | reverse complement strand
CAACGGTCTCTTTACCTGTACTGTCTGCATATATTTTTTTGGCGTCCACAGTAATGGTTGCTACATAGTTATTTCCGCTTTTTTCGGCTTTGGCAACGGTTACTTTATTATCATAGAGCGTTATTTTCTGAAACGCATCTGTAATGAAGTATTGCATAGAATCGGGCGTGGACTGGCGTATTGAGGACAACAGATCGATAGTGGTAGGATAGGGAGGCCCCTGGAAAGCATACCGTTCTATAAACCTTTTGAGTGCGTGATTTATGCTGTCTTCTCCAAGGTATTTATTCAGTGAATGCATTACAACTCCACCTTTCTGATATAGTATATAACCCTGGCCGATATCGGCATAAGCAAGCGGTTTTTCTTTTTCTGATTCATTAGAGCGTGCGGTAAGATATTTGTCCGCTTCTATTTTCAGGAACTTCCTGAGTCTGTCTTCTCCATATTCTTTCTCCATGACCATGATAGCGCCATATTGTGCCAGGCTTTCTGAAAGCATATTAGAGCCTTCCACGTCTGCACCTATTACCTGGTGCGCAAACCACTGGTGTGCCACTTCATGTGCGGTAACGTAGAATGGGTAATCCACATCGGTCTTGCTGCTGTCGTCTACATCAGCTATAAAGCCGAGTCCCTCAGAGAATGGTATGGTGTTTGGGAAAGATTGCGCAAATGTGGCATAACGGGGAAATTCAAGAATACGTACCTGCCTGTGCTGGTATGGCGAAAATTCGGTGTTGTAATACTGTAGTGACTTTTTAATGCCATTCAGCATACGGGCAAGATTATACTCATGACCCTTCTGATAGTATATCTCCAGGCTTGTGTTATTCCACACTTCCTTTTTAACGGTGTAGCGGGCGGACAGGAAAGAATAGAAATTGATGATCTTGCTATCCATTTTGTAATGGAAATATCTTCGGCCCTTATCTGTCCATTCGCGTTGCAGGTAGCCCGGCGCAACAGCGATCTGGTCCGGTACCGTACTGACTACCGCCTCGAAGTTGACAAAGTCTGCATCACGGATGAACATATTGCGCTGGTAGCTTGCAGTATCAGTAATAGCATTTGCTGTCTTACGATAACTGAGCCCGTGTTTTTTACGGTCTGCGTTATCGGTTATCTCAAACTGATCGCTGTAACCAATAGCTGGGAGGAAACTGGTGTTATTAATAAAGGTACCATTATACAAAGGGGTGGCAAGGCTCGTAAAATTTTGCTGAAATCCTTTCGGGATCATATCCATATCGAATGATAAGGTAACGCTGTCGCCCGCAAGTAATGGTTGTTTCAGTTTATAGATGCGGTAAGTATAGGTCGTATCATTTACAAGCATTGTGGCACCTGTCGAAAAACTCATCTTATTGATCTGGAGCTCTGAAGGGAAAATAAGATGTACAGAATCAATAGCTACAGCGTTCTTATTCTTCAGCACATAAGTACCGGCAGCGTGCAGGCTGCGGGTGTATGGAAATATATCTACATGAAGCGATACATCTGTGATCTTTGGTTGGGCAGACTGTTCGTATCTTTTGTATTTCTGCTCATATTTTGCTTGTAGTTCCTTTCGCTGAAAGTCGGTAAGGAATTCGTTCTGCACATTGGTATTATAATAAATGAACCCTCCGCAAAACAGGAATACCAGTAAACCTGCTGTAAGAACAATCCATGAGGTGCGGTTTTTTCCTGAAACTGCATTTGCAAATCTTAATCTGATACGGTCTTCGGTACCACGAGCCCACAGGAGGCTGGAAAGGGCCGCAAGGCAAATGCAGAAGGCTCCCCAATACACCTTGTATACCAGGTATGGATAAACGGCATGGCCAAAGCCATTCATGTCGGAATACATGATGCCGGGATCAGAGGAGAATACGAATAGGTTTTGCTTAAGCACAAGGAACGCAAAGATGGAATTCCAGAAGTAGAAAAGGGAAGCAATAAAGTATCCCAGGAATTTGTTGCGAACAATGGTTTGCACAAATACTGCCATTACAGCAAGCATCACCAGGTCCGGCAGTCGGAATGCCAGGAGGTATTTCACATAAAGTAGTATCTCGAAATTGGTGTAGCCATGGAACAGCTGTACAATTATACCTGCCACAATAATGATACCAAGCAGCAGGATCTGCATAAATACCAGGCCTGAGATCTTGCTCACGTAAAACACCCAGTTAGGTACCGGCAAAGAATCCAATATGTTGCTCATGCGGAAATCGCGGCCACGCCATACCAGTTCGCCGGAGAACATAATGGTTAGAATGACAATGAACAACTGGAAGGTGCCTCCGAATATCTCCACTACTTCGTAGGTAACCGGGTAAATGGTGGTGTCATATATTTTGCCCAGTTCCATAGATGTAATAAAAAGGAACAACAAGCCAAACAGCATGATAATGCGGAAGTAGGTATTGCGCCAAAGTGTCTTGCACTCATTCAATGAAAGGCCCCAAAGACTTTTTAGATTGGCGGAACCGGTAAATGACTGATGAACTACAGGTAGAGCATTGCGCCTGAAGAAAGTCGGTATGAAAGTAAGTTTGGTGTTGTCTGCCACACGAGTTTTTTTGAACAATCGCCTGGGGCTTGATGTGAAAGAAAAGTAGGAATACCCGATCACCCATGCTATTGCCGCCATGCCTATCCATATCAGCCTGTTGATGAGGAACAGGCCGCTTAATGTATAATTAAGGTGGTTCTTATCATAGGTGCTCCAGTATTTGCTGATGGTGCGTTTTGCATAGCTGCCAAATGGGTCAGCTAATGCTGCAATGGTTTGTTTTTCTAATGAACCGAAGAAGGAGCCGGAGACTCCGGTGGCAACAAAGAAAATGATGAGCGAAAGCCAGATGACGAAAATATCGCGTGCGATAAGGCTGACGGCAAAAAATATGGCACCTTCGAAGATCGCATTGGGTACAACGCTCTGCCAATAGGCATTGATATAGGGAGTGAGCATGAATGCTTCTATCTTGTCGGCATTCACCCATGGACTGGCATAGCCGGCCATCATACCAAAAGCAGGGGCAGTAAGTATCAGCAGGGATACAAACATAGATGCGGAGAAACGGCCAAACAGGTAATCGAATTTAGATACCGGTGTAGTGAAGATCATAGTATAAGTGTTGGTCCTGAAATCTTTCAGTACAGCATTACCAACAATAGCTACTATGATGATGAGCCCAATATTATTATTGATACCTGAAAAGAATGCATCAATAACTACAGGGGAATTGGCAAATATCTTCTCGCCGGCAAAATTGAAATTGGCTTCCCGGAAAGCACCGCCTGCCAGCAATGCTACCAGGTATGTAACTACAAACAATATTGAAAAGTAGATATAGGTAGAGACAGAACGAAAAAGCCGCCTTAACTCGAAAGCAAATATGGAACCGAACATATGTATTGGTTATAAAAGATCAGGAAATGTTTGAAAAGTAAATATCTTCAAGTGTGGCACGCTCAGGTTTAAAACCATTGCCCGGATCGGTATCGCTGTTGATGTACACCATCATGTACCCGCCGGATAGTTTTGCCTGTACCAGTTTGTAATCGGTCTGGTATTGTGCCACTTCATCTTTCTTTACTTTCTTGGTCCATATTTTGTTTTCAAGGCTTTGCACAAGGGCTTCCGGGTTGCCACGCTGCACTACTTTACCACCTGCAATAATGGCCATGTCATTGCACAGTTCGCTTACATCATCTACCAGGTGAGTAGATAATATCACAATTATGTTTTCACCTATCTCACTCAGCAGGTTATTGAAGCGCAGGCGTTCTGCAGGGTCAAGCCCGGCTGTGGGCTCATCTACAATTATTAGTTTAGGATTGCCTATCAAAGCCTGGGCTATACCGAATCGTTGCTTCATACCGCCGGAGTAGCCGCCCAGCGACTTACTGCGATGGTTGTACAGGTTCACCTGCTCCAGTAGTGCCTTTACCAGTTCTTTACGTTCTTTATCATTTGCTATGCCTTTCAGTCGAGCTATATAATGCAGCATTTCCTCTGCCGATACTTTAGGGTACACGCCAAACTCTTGTGGAAGGTAGCCCAGCACCTTTCTTAATTCCTGTTTCTGCTTACTTACATCTATATCTCCAAACATGATCGTGCCTGAGTCGGCATCCTGCAGAGTAGCTATAGTACGCATCAGGCTCGACTTGCCTGCACCATTAGGCCCCAGCAGCCCGAACATTCCATTGGAAATATTTAGCGTAACATCTTTAAGCGCCTGCACGCCGTTAGGATATGTTTTGGAAAGATTAGTGATCTGTAGCATTTTTTTCCTTTTTGGTGATAGTATATCGTCAAAATAAGATTTTTGTTACAGAATCAGCCAAAATATATTTTTATCCCCCTTAATGAGTGAGGCTGCCGAACCAGGGAAATAATGCGTGGGTTTACTACTATTGAATTTTAGCCTATTTTCACATGGAGATTTTACAGCAATGATCAACAGGAAACAAACACTGATAGACGAACAGACATCTCCGCTACAGCGGATCATGTGGATATACAATATAGATGAACCACAACGCAGAACATTTGAGAATAACATCTGCTCCTTTCACATAGGCAATGGCTATTTCCTGAGCGTGGCGCACAATTTGAGAATACAGGCAGGTTTTTTCAGGTCGATACATGAGGAGGTTTATAAGCGGGACATATTCCCGAAGCTGGATGGCTCGCAAAACAGGTTTATGGAGCAGCACTACTTCACCGATGAATACACCAGGAAGAAATACCTGAACAATCCTGACCCTGCCAGCCTGCAGAATATAACGTCTATACTGAAGCAAAAGCGTTTTGATACGAGATGGGTGACGATGGCAGAGAAGAACATTTGCAATCCGTATCTCGTATTCCAGTTCAAAAACAATTCGTTCTATAATGATGTATCACTCTCCCGGCAGTTTGATGCTACCCGCCAGATGTATGATGGAGATGCGCAGAAATATACCTTTTTAGTGGAGGTAGAGTTGGTAAAAGCTTTTTATACTGCTGATATAGCGTTGTATAAAATAGTAGGTGCGTCGCAGGAACTTATCAACAGGATACCTGCGATAGATATTGATACAAACTTTATAGAAGAGCAGGAGCACAAACTCTATTGCCTGCAAAGCTCGCCCAGCGGGCCGGCCGGCCGTTTGCTGAATGAGGCACATATTGAAGGGATGCTGGATCACTTCAGTATTTTCCCGGATGATGTAGGTGGTAACTATGTGTTTGAAGGTTACCGTTATCATATCAAGGGATATTTCAGGTTCGGCTCGTCCGGAGCGCCATACCTGTTCTTTGACCCTGCTAAGGGTAGTTACGTGGTCAATGCCATACAGAGTGAGGCTAGCGGCATACAATTATCCATAAAAAATGACAGGGAAGGTAATTTCCAGTACATCAATGCAATAGCATCGCCGCTGTATATTATTAAGGATGAGCTTCAGAGTTACCTGAAGTAGGGAGGGATAATATCTTATCTATGATTGCAGGATCATCTGCACGAAGCCACCTGTACTCGGGGTCTTTTTTGAACCATGTCATTTGCCGTTTGGCATAGTTGCGGGTATGCTGCTTTATTTTGTCCACAGCCTCAACCAGCGTACACTTATTATCCATTAGGTCAAACAGTTCTGAATAACCTACTGTTTGCAGGTTCTTTAGATCACTGTAAGGATACAACTCCTTTACCTCCGCTGCCAACCCGCTATCCATCATGGCGTCAACCCTCTGATTAATGCGGTCGTATAATATTTCACGAGGCAGTTCCAGCCCGATCTTTACAATATTGAAAGGCCTTTGTTTGCGGACCTGTGTGCGGTATGCGGTAATGCTGGAGCCTGTTGAACGTATAAAGGAAAGCGCGCGAAGCATACGGGCAGGGTTTTGCACCTCTCCGCTGCCATAAAATGTGGGGTCTTCTTCCTGTAAGGCTTGCTGTAGCCAGGTGATGCCATGCTGCGCATACTTATCCTCCACATGTTTGTTTATTGCATCGTCCGTCGGTGGCATCTCGTCCAGCCCTTCGCAAAGTGCTTTTATATACAAGCCAGTGCCGCCGCATACTACTGCTGTGTCGTGTGTTGCAAAAATTTCTTCCAGGTATTGCAATGCCAGTTTTTCATAGTCGGCAGCACTAAGCTGGCGGGTTACCGGGAACTCATCTATGAAGTAATGCCTGACAAGGGCAAGCTCGTGTGGGGATGGCTTTGCAGTGCCAATGGTCATCTCTTTATAGCACTGCCTGCTGTCTGCTGACACAATTGCGGTGCCGAGCTTTGAGGCCAGTGATATGGCCACGGATGTTTTACCAACAGCGGTGGGCCCTGCTACTACATACACTGTTCGGGCCGGTGAGGGGGAACTCATAAGGAGTTGTAATTTTAAAACTCTTCTGCGGCTGGTTCAGTACCTTCTTCGCCTTCATTGCCAAAACCTTCGGCCATTTCATCAGCACCAAGATCGTACTTCTCCTCTACCTCCATTATTTTGTCAGGGTTCACACCCTTTATGCCGTATTGCGCAGGTGCTATACCTTCTTTGCGCAGCAGGAATGGATATACGCGTTTAAATGTTTCTTCTTTAGCTACACCGATGAGTTCTATAAGGAAGGTCCATTTTTTTACAGGATCATAAGTATAAACAAACTTCTGATCGGGCAAAGATACAAGAGCTGATACCGGAGTTTTCAGCATAGATAATGCAGGGGCATCTTTCTTATTTACCAGAACTTCAGAGCTAAACTCCCTTCCCCGTGTCCACTTGTCATTGCTTTCGTAGAAGGATGCACTGTGTTTCCCGTCAAATTCATAAGCTTTTACAATAGCATTATGGAAATCCAGGAAGGTTTGAGTGCCTGATATTTCTATATCGCGGTAGGTCTGATCGTCATCTTCCCAGTAAATTCTGAATCTTAATATGGCCATGCAGGTAGTATTCTGTAGGTAAAAGTAATAAATGATATGGAAGTTGATGAAATGAAGGGATAAACGGGTATATTTGACTAAATAGTATGCTTTGAGCGGTATTAAAATAAAAAATTTACAAATTCTCGCCATCAATACGAAAATTTACTTACCTTTGCCATCCCAAATTCGAATACCATGCCAAAAGTGAAGACGCATTCCCGTGCAAAAAAGACATTCAGAGTTACAGGTACGGGCAAAATACGCAGGTATAAAGCCTTTAAGAGCCACCTGTTGACTAAGAAATCAAAGAGCCGTAAGCGCCATTTGCGTATTCACGGTCTTGTGCACCCAAGCAATGCGAAATTAGTAAAGCGCATGTTGTGCATGAGGTAAGACTCTTTAATACCGGCCAAAAGGCCTGGGGAAAGAGTAAAGGAATAAATTTTATAAACGATAATTAATTTTTAAGATATGCCACGTTCCGTTAATGCGGTTGCATCTCGCGCGAGAAGAAAGAAGATACTGAAAGAAGCTAAAGGCTTCTACGGTAAACGTAAAAATGTATATACCGTAGCCAAAAACGTACTGGAAAAAGGCCAGGGCTATAAATTTGTAGGCCGTAAGCTGAAAAAGCGCGACTATCGTTCTTTATGGATCGTGCGTATCAACGCTGCTGTTCGTGAAGAAGGATTGAGCTATTCTCAGTTCATAGGCAAACTTGCTGCAAAAGGTATCGACCTTAACCGCAAAGTGCTTGCTGATCTGGCTATGAATGAGCCGGAGACTTTCAAGAACCTTGTTGCGCAGGTAAAATAAGCCAATAACAACTTTTATATAGAGATAGCCGATGCTTTTTGCACCGGCTATCTTTCTTTTTTAAGGATTTCGATAGTATTTTTTAGTTAAATTGCAGTTGAAGCCTAATCTTTCCTTATGAAACAAGTTATCCTGCTGATTGTTATTGTATGCTTTGCACAGCCATCTAT
The DNA here is from genome assembly GCA_964478855.1 of uncultured Flavipsychrobacter sp. Classification (GTDB taxonomy): domain Bacteria; phylum Bacteroidota; class Bacteroidia; order Chitinophagales; family Chitinophagaceae; genus Nemorincola. The sequence goes on along the minus strand of CAYZKL010000005.1, from coordinate 38,097 downwards.
GGCTACAACTGGTATTACCGGAAGAACTGGCCTGTGTGTGAACACCACAACAAAGTTGAGTAATGAAACTAAAGGTGGAACATGGAAAAGCAGTAATGATGCAGTGGCTACCATACAGCCCAATACCGGCGAGGTAACAGGAATTTCCACAGGTTCTATCATCATTACCTATATGGTGGGTAATAATGTCTATTCTATATTCCCACTATCAGTGTACCCCATAGCCTCGGCTATTAACGGCAATTCCAGTATCTGCAAGGGTGAAAAAATGACCCTGGCCACAGACGCTGTTGGCGGCGAATGGATCAGCAGCCGGCCCTCTGTATTATCTGTTGATAGCGAAACAGGTGCCGTAAAAGCATTATCGAAAGGCAGCGCAACGATCACCTATTCCTTAGGTGGCAACTGCATAACCACTAAATCCATTGATGTGGATGACTGCCGGAGCGGCAAGTAAATACCTTATTGTTCCATTATTTCCTGTTTAACAATAGGGGCAAGGTTACCTGTATGCTT
>CAYZKL010000005.1:30836-37557 GCA_964478855.1 uncultured Flavipsychrobacter sp. | reverse complement strand
GTAATTACAAACCGCTATATAATGCACATAAAATATTATCATATTATTGGTGTGTAGGGGATGTTATGCCCGGGGATAAAATATTTTTTTTAGGGAACCCAAGATTTGCAGCAGGTAGTGCGTCTATATATGTGAGTGGTTAAATATCAAATGTAAAAGGCGCCTTTTATAAATGACATTACAACCTGTAAACACTATCTGTAATAAAAGATTAAAACTGTACTTCAGCCGTCCCTAAAAAAGACAGCCCCTTAGACGCTATCGCTATTGAAAACAAAGGTGTGATGATGCATCAATTTAAACCTACGAATGAAGAAAATGATGTAAATTAGTAGTATTGAACAACCGGGGTTTCAGATATTTTTTAGAAACACCCAGATCAGACTTTAGCATTTTATGCCCGCATATTCTGAAGAAGAAATAATAGCAGGGTGCCGGAAAAAAGACCGGGCAATACAGGAGCACCTGTACAAGACGTACTATAGTATGTTTTTGAAGGTATGCGCCCGTTATGCTAAAAGTATGCAGGATGCCGAACAATTACTTAACGACGGCTTTCTTAAAGTTTTCACACAGATAGAAAAATTCGGGAATACAGGTTCTTTTGGGGGGTGGATGCAACGCATCATGATCAATACATGTCTTGACTATTTAAGGAGTACTGCTCTGAAAGAAGATATGATCATGCACGTGAATTCAATTCCTGCAGAAGAAAGTAATATATCGGTAAGTAATGATGGATTGGAGAAAATGGAGTTCAAAGAATTAGTTCAGGTGATACAAGGATTGCCAGCTATGACCCGAACTGTTTTTAACCTTTTTGTTTTTGATGGTTTCAACCATAAACAAATATCAGAGCAACTGGAAATAAGTGAAGGTACCTCTCACTGGCATGTGCACCAGGCGAGGAGTATCCTTCAGAAGAAAATAAAAAAAAGTGAACAACAAAAAGTGACGTATGAAGCCAAGAGAATTTGACGAACTGGTCAGACAGAAGTTTGACCAGGGAGACTTCGAGTACAATCCCCGAAACTGGGAGATGCTTGAAGAAAAGATGGACGGCCGCGCGAAAAAGCGCAGCTTGTTAGTGTGGTGGGCAATGCCTTTAGCAGGTATGGCAGCATCTGTTGCCCTTGCAATAGGTATCACCTCATTCTGGAAAAATGCGGAACAAACTGATGCTGTTGCCGGTGTATCGGTAAAAAATGCTAAGGTGATCGCTTACACTGAACCAAAAGAACAGCCTAAAGAATTAGCAGTATTGCAGGTAGCACAGCCGGAGCAATACAGGGCATCATCTAAAAATCAATCTAAACCTGCAGGCAAAAGTAAAGGCGACCTGTTTGTTATAAAATATGAGAACGCAGTACCCAAAGTGAAACCTGCACCACGTCAGACGATTGCATTTAATTTTAACAGCACAAAATCGGATAATACAATCACCCCGGTACAGCACACAGAATCAAAGAAGAAGGTTATTGAACAACAGGGGTATGCTACATTCAAAGACGAAGGTATGGCAGTTGTGAAAGCGGCTCCTAAGTTCTCTGTTATTGTTTCCGGCGGGCTTAGCCAGGGCAATCAGAACAGGGGATATGCGGCAGGTGCTACTATTCGCCGTATGGTGAACAGTAAAGTATATGTCGAAGGCGACGTGAACTTTGCCCAAAGCAATAATACGCAATCAACAAAATATCTTGTCACAGAAACCAGTTCTTCTGTAAGTGGTATTACAGCTGTGGCGAACACTGCAAGACAAACAACTGCCGGTAAGTACACATCGCCAACCGCTACAATAGACGAGACCGCTCCTGCAACCCGCGAAGTCATCAGAACAAAAGATGTTTCTTATGGCGTGTATTATGCTCAGGTAACCCCCTCAGTTGGTTACCAGGTAATGAAACGGATGTCGCTGGCTGCCGGCCCTGATTTTCAGAAAATGCTGGTAGACAACAGGCCCGCACCATCAACAGTTGATCGTGGTACACTGCAGGAAGCACCTTCTTTTGATGTGGGATTGGTAGGTAAGACAGAATATGCACTGACCAGAACTATAAGGGCTGGTGTTTATTATCGCAAAGGCATCAATAATGTAATAACCCCAACGGGTAAATATATTGACCGTGATTACCTGCAGTTCCAGGTGAAATGTACGGTATTCAATAAGTAAGTTTAGTTTGGTAAGAGAGGTGCGGAGCATTTAATATGCTTCGCGCCTTTTTTAGTGCTATGATCAGAATAAATACCTTCATAAATTCATAGCTTTATGCGGTAAATGAGAACAATATTTTTTATCTGCCTTTCTTTGCTCGCTGATGTGTCTTACGCACAAACAGATCGTGTGGTATCATATCCTAAAGATTATTTCCGGAATCCACTGGGTATTCCCGTTTTTCTTGCAGGTAATTTTGGTGAGTGCAGGCCGGGGCATTTTCATAGCGGGGTAGATATAAAGACACTGGGTAAAGAAGGACAAAAAGTATTTGCTGCGGCTGAGGGTTATATATCACGTATAAAGATGGATAAGGGTGGCTTTGGTCATGCATTGTACATAACCCACCCCAATGGCTATACTACGCTGTATGCGCACCTCAATGATTTTGCTCCTGCAATACAAAAATTCCTGAAGGCAAAACAATACGAACAGAAGAAGTGGAATGTGGACCTGCAGTTGCCCGCATCGCAGTTCCCGGTTATTAAGGGTCAGCAAATAGCATGGTCAGGTAACACCGGCGCTTCATCGGCACCACACCTTCACTTTGAGATCAGGAATACAAAGACCGAACATCCTTTGAATCCACAATTATTCGGATTGCCAATAAAAGATAAAACAGCACCTTCAGTGGCAGAAGTTGTGCTTTACAGTGGTAATGTGTATGATGACGATGTGATTTCATTTGCTGTAACAAAGAAAGATGGAGTCTACAGGCCTGCCCGTGCAGACAAAAGGGAGTTTTCGATATCAAGTGATACGATATCCATGCCTTTAGGATTATGTGGTGTAGGTATAAATGCGGATGACTACATGGATGGTAGCGATAACACAATCACATTTTATACAGCTAAGCTGTATATGGATGATACTATGCAATCGCAGATAACACTGGATAATATAGGCTATGAGGAGACTCGCTATATCAATGCCTATGCAGATTATAAAACAAAGCAATTGCAGCACAAATGGGTACAGTGCATGTTTCAGCTGCCGGGAAATAAGCTGGATATAATATTCTCACAGTTGAACAATAATAAAGGACGCTTAAATATAGGTGATAGCAAGGTGCATAAAGTGAGTATTGTGCTCACTGATAATAATGGTAATATCAGTAAGGTCATTTTTTACCTCTCTCCTAAGCAGGTAGCTCCACCCGTTAGGGATTGCACCACTTTTTATTGCGGTAAGCCCAATGAATTTGATAATGGTACTATATCGTTTAGCTTAGATAGTCGCCAGTTATATGATGATATTTGTTTTGAAATGAAAACAACTGCCGGAGAGGCCTATTCAGACCAGTTCCTTATAGGTCAGCCACATGTTCCGCTTCATCACTATTTCGATCTGAACATAAAACCATCAAGGCCGATTCCATTTGCTAAGTTTGGCAAAGTAGTTATGATGTACAGTGACAGCAAAGATACTGATGGCAGGGCCGCAACATCAACGGAGAAAGGATGGTTTAGTGCCGCTGTTCGTAATTTTGGTACCTACTGGCTCGACCTTGATACGATAGCTCCGGTTATCATACCGATGCAGAAGAACAACAGTGACCTGGGCGCAGCAAGACAAATAGCATTTGATGTCAAAGATGAAACAACCTCTGTGAGCAATTTCAGTGGATACCTTGATGGTAAGTGGCTATGTTTTGAGCAGCATGGGAAGTCGTTTTTTTATAAATTTGATGAGCATTGCCCGAAAGGCAAACACGAATTGGTATTTAAGGCAATGGATGAGAATGGCAACACAGCCACAACGAACCTGACATTTATAAGATAAGAACATGAGTCTGCAACAAGGCGATAAAGCACCGGCATTTACTACTACAGATCAGGATGGGAATACACATTCACTGAAGGATTACAAAGGCAAGAAGTTAGTGCTATACTTCTATCCGAAAGACAATACTCAGACCTGCACTGTGGAGGCCTGTAATATCAGGGATAATTTTGCTGAACTCAGAAAGCATGGTATTGTCATCCTGGGTGTGAGTATCGATGATGAAAAGAGTCATAAGAAGTTTGAAAAAAAATATACACTCCCTTTCCCTCTATTGGTAGATACGGAGATGAAATTGGTCAATGACTATGGGGTGTGGGCACTAAAAAAATTTATGGGTAAAGTTTACATGGGAACCATACGTACCACTTTCCTGATCAATGAAAAAGGCAAGATCGATCATATAATAGATAAGGTAAAAAGTAAGGAACATACAGCCCAGATCCTGACTACATGGGGATTAAAATAGAAAATTATCACATTTAATATTTTTAATGCTGTTTATAAGGTGGTTATTCATAAATATTTTATGGAATAATTGTCCGTAAATGTTATGAATAGTTAAAAGTATTATTAATTTTAAAGTAAAATAAAGACGATGAAGAATATACGTATACTTATATGTACTGCCCTTGTTATGCTCGGTTTTGTAAATACATTGAGCGCGCAGGTAAAAATAATAAGGACTGTGGCCGGTACCGGTGTCGCCGGGTCTACTGGTGACGGTGCAGGTGCTACTGCCGCGAGAGTTGACAACCCGTATGGATATGCTTATGATGGTGCAGGCAATCTATATATTGCAGAGCAGGGTGGTGATCGTATTCGTAGGATAAATACTAATACAGGTATCATTACTACCGTAGCAGGTACAGGTACCGCTGGGTCAACCGGAGATGGCGGCCCGGCAACAAATGCCCGGCTCAATGGCCCTACAGGTGTAGCAGTCGATGCTGCCGGCGACCTGTATATTGCAGATGCTGCAAACAACCGTATCCGTAAAGTAACTATGTCAACAGGTATAATAAGTCTTGTAGCAGGTGTTACTACAACTGCAGGGTTTAGTGGAGATGGTGGTCCGGCAACACTTGCAGCACTAAACAATCCGAGAGGCATAGCTGTTGATGCTGCGGGTAATATTTATTTTTCTGATCCTGGTCCTGCATTTGGCTCTACCTATGCACACATTCGTGTCATCAATGGAACAACAGGTATCATTAATTCAATAGCAGGTGCGATGTCTGTAGGTCTTTCTGGTGACGGCGGACCCGCAATAGGAGCAACTTTCAGGAATCCACGTGGTGTGGCGGTTGATGCTGCGGGTAATGTATTTGTAGCAGATATGGGTAATCACCGTATCCGCAGGATTGATGGTACTACTGGTCTTATCAGTACTTATGCCGGTACTTCAATGGGGTATAGTGGTGACGGTGCTGCAGCAATAGCAGCTCAACTTAATGCGCCATCTGGTGTAAACTTGGATCCTGCTGGTAACATAATTGTGGCAGATGCAGGTAATCAGCGTGTCAGAATGGTTAACGGAGGAGGGATTATTTCGCACATGATCGGAACTGGGAGTACAGTAACCGGTGGTTTTGCAGGAGATTGGGGACCAGCCACTGCAGCCAGAATAAATGGTGCAGTAGGCGTTGTATATGATCCGGCCGGCAGTTACTACCTTTATGACAGGAACAACCAACGTATCCGACTGATAAAAAATAACAGCGTTCCATATTTTGTAGGTGGCTCTCACCAGACCATGACCGTATGTGAGAACTCGGCACCAAATAGTATCAACGCAGAAATAGCAATTATAGATTCTGATCGCTTACAGACTGAGACCTGGACAGTATATACAGCACCGTTGAGCGGTACATTGGTATCATTGTTCAGTGGCGCAGCAAATGGCGGTACGGTAACCCCAACCGGCAGAACCTACCAGCCTAACCCCGGGTTCAGCGGTACAGATAGTTTTATAGTGCAGATATCGGATGGTTACAATACTTCATTGGATACGATAGTAGTAACGGTTAATCCATTGCCGGTAGTGCCTGCTATTACGGGTCTCACTGAAGTATGTGAAGCAGCAACAATAACACTTGCAAACACTACACCCGGTGGTGTTTGGACAGGTACTAATGGCAATACAAGTGTGGCAGCTGCTACAGGTGATGTAACAGGAGTGTCAGCAGGCACAGATCTGATCAGCTACTCGGTAACTAATGCATGTGGCACTACAATGGCATTTTATACGGTTACTATCAACCCGCTACCAAATCCCGGATTTTTATCAGGCGCAAGTTTTGTGTGTACTGGTGGAACAACAGTAATTTCTGAGAGTGTACCGGGCGGTGTTTGGAGCGCCAGCAATGCAAATGCTACGGTATTGGCTGGTGTGGTGACAGGAGTAACAGCAGGTACCGTTGATATCAGTTATACCGTAACAAATGCCTGCGGAAATTCTTCTGCTATTCATTCGCTCAATGTTCTTGATCCTCCTACCGTTGGTGTTACTACTGGTCCTGCCGTAGTTTGTGAAGCATCAGCTATATTGCTCAGCAACCCGACATTTGGCGGAGCATGGAGCGCAAGTAATGCAAATGCTACAGTATCTCCGGGCGGACTGGTTACAGGTGTCACCGCAGGTGTTGTAAGTATATCTTACACCATAACAAATTCATGTGGCAGTGCCACTGATACATATCCTGTAACCGTTAATCCGCTGCCTGT
>CAYZKL010000005.1:26714-30826 GCA_964478855.1 uncultured Flavipsychrobacter sp. | reverse complement strand
ATATCCGGACCAGGAAATGTGTGTGTGGCTAATACTGTTACATTGACAAACCCTGCATCCGGTGGGGTGTGGAGTGCAAGTAATGCAAATGCTACGGTGTCGCCAACAGGGGATGTTACTGGCGTTTCTGCAGGTGCTGTAGATATTACTTATACCGTTACCAATTCATGCGGGGTAGCTGCAACAAATTTCCCGATGAATGTATTTGTGACACCATCGGCAGGAACTATTACAGGTCCGTCAAGTGTTTGCGAAGGCTCATCTATTAATTTGTCAGATGCAATATCCGGTGGCGTATGGACTGCAAGTAATTCAAATGCAACTGTTTCTCCGCTAGGCGTTGTAGCAGGCATAACTGCAGGTACAGTTGATATTACCTATACAGTTACGCTGCCGTGTGGTTCTGATTTTACTGTGCATAATATCACCGTTAATCCTGTTGCTCTTGCAGGTACTATTACTGGTCCGTCAACCGTGTGTATCGGATCATCTATATCCCTTACAGATGCCGCAGCAGGTGGCGTATGGAGTGCAAGCAACAGTAATGCAACGGTTTCCCCACTAGGGATAGTTAATGGTGTATCCGCAGGGTTGGTAACCATATCTTACAGTGTTACTAATGTATGCGGTGCGGCAGTTGCCACATCAGTTATCAGTGTCAATCCTCTGGTTGCTCCGTCTGTATCTTTTACTGCAAGCCCCGGCTTTACAACTTGTCCCGGAATATTGGTTACCTACAATGCATTCCCTGTGAATGGCGGTGGTGCACCATTGTATGAATGGAGCGTGAATGGTACAGTAATGGGCAGCACAAGCAGTTTTGTTTATGCTCCAGCTACCGGCGATGTGGTGGCATGTATGCTTACCAGCAGTGCATCATGCATCACTGCGCCTACGGCGACAGATACACATATAGCTACAGTAAACCCATCATTGATACCATCAGTTAGCATTTCTACAGGAATACTTGGTGATACGGTTTGTATAGGTACCCTGGTATCTTACAATGCCACTCCTGTAAACGGTGGATCGCTTCCGGGTTACCAGTGGAAAGTGAATGGCATCACAATGGCGGGCGGTAATCCGTTCACTTATTCACCTGCACATGGAGATGTAGTAACATGCGATATGACCAGCAGTTACTCATGTGCTACACCGGCTGTAGTAACCAGCAATACCAAGACAATGACAGTTGATGTAACACAAACACCTGCTGTGAGCATATGGAGCAACCCGGGCAGCCCTGTATGTGTTGGAACTAATGTAAGGTTTTACGCAAATCCTTTATATGGTGGTACTGCACCATCTTTCAGGTGGACAAAGAATGGCGTAAATGTGGCTACAGGACCAACTTATAATTACATACCAGGTAACGGAGATAATGTATATTGCCTGCTTGCCAGCAGCTCACCTTGCCGTACTATCGACTCTGTATTGAGTAATGTTATGATCATGAGTGTACAGAATCCGGTAACGCCTGTTGTTGTTATTTCTGCTTCACCTGCTACGGCGGTGGGTATTGGTGAAAGTGTAACGCTTACTGCTATCGCTACAGGTGCAGTAGCTCCTACTTATCAGTGGTATGTGAACAGCATGCCTGTAGCAGGTGCCGTATCTGCTTCGTTTGTATTGGCAGAAGGTACTGTTGCTGTAGACCACGTGTCTTGCTCTGTAGGCAGCGGTGATGCCTGCAACACTACTGGCAACAGTAATGTATTGACAATCAGAGTAGGTAATGTAAGCGTGAAGGATGTAGCAGCCGCCGGTAATGAACTGACGCTGGTGCCGAACCCAAATAAAGGAGCGTTTACGTTGAATGGCTTGGTTGCAGCAGGAAATACTGAAGCGAATGTTGTTATTACAAATGTGATCGGGCAGGTAGTTTACCAGGAGACAATAGCCGTACAGAATGGTGTTGTGAAACATGACATAAGCCTGGGCAATAACCTGGCTAACGGCGTGTACATGCTTAATGTAACTTCAGGTGAAGAGCGCAAAGTAGCAAGGTTCTCACTGGAAAAATAATCACGCGCTATGCGCTGAAAAATAAAAGAGAAGGAGCATATGTGCTCCTTCTCTTTTATTATGAACAGAGCCAGTAAGCCCTGCAACCGATCAATTACTTGTTACGGTAGTATATCTGGTCTTCGTTGAATTCGTTCATAGACTGCAAAGGAGCATTAGCCATACGCTCGTATATGCGCGATATTTCTATCTGCTCTTTGTTCTCATGCACTTCTTCCAGGTTATCGCCATGGACGGTAAACTCATCGAGCTTGCGATGAAGCTCTTCCTTCATAGTAACAGATATCTGGTTAGCGCGCCTTGATATTACCACGATAGACTCGTAGAGATTACCTGTCTTTTCCTTCATTGCTATTACATCACGTGTTTCCACAAGTGGATTGATCGATGAAAGCGATTTTCTATTTGTGCTGCTCATTGCGTAGTTTTTTAACGTTATTGTCTGCTAATGTATAGATCTTATCCGCATCTGCAATATACTTCGATTGCGGGTAATTTTCTTTTAAATCTTTGTAAGCGCTGATAGCGGTTGCATATCTTTCTTCCTGCTTGGCAGGTATACTGCCTTTTGCAAACTTATACATTGATCTTACAAGCATGAACTGGTAAAGGTCGCCGTTTGGAGATTCAGGATAATTGCGCAATACGCTTTTATAGGCTGTATATGCCGCTTTGAAGTAATTAATATTGTAATATAGCTTTGCCGCATCTGCTTGTTTCAGCTCCAGCTTCTTTTTCGACAGGTCGATGTAGTTGTTGGCCTCAGTTATGCGGGTAGAATTAGGGTACTTGTTCACATATCCCTGTAATGCTTCCAATGCTTTTACTGAATTTGTCTGATCCAGGGATTGTTTAGGTGCATATTTGAACAGGCAATAGGCGCTCATAAACTCACACTCTTCTGCATTCTTACTGGCCGGGAATATCTCTGTAAAGTTCTTGAACATGTAAGAGGCCTGAACATAGTCCTTAAGGTGGTAGTAGGTGTAAGAATACTTATAATAGAGCATTTCGTAGTTACGGGTGCTCTTCATTATAGGTAATAGCTCTCCGTACAGGCTGTTAGCGTGTGTATACTCCTTCTTGTCGAAGTACTCATTTGCTTTGGTCAGTTTATAGTTCACATCACTGCTCTTACGGATTTTTTCGAACCCGGTACAGGAACTTACCAGTAGTGTGACTGCAAATATATAAAATAAATTCTTCAGACGTAGAAGCATAAAGGGAGGCAAATATATCGAAAATTACGGGTTTTGCCTATACTGGATTGTTAAAAATCTGGCACTATAAAAACATCCATAAATCAAATTGCACTAAATTTTAATTCGTAAGAGCGTGAAATGGGCAATTTCTTGTTATGCACAGTAATCCACATCAATTCACAGGTTGTCCACACTGCTATTTGTGATATAAGCTCAAAAATTCCTTAAAAACCTTTGCTGTAAAGGGTTTTAGCATATATATCAACTTGTGGATAAATATGTACTTCTCAAAGTGTGTAAATTCGTGGGAATTTGTGTTATTTTGTGGATAATATCTCTGTACACACTAATGACAAACTTTCTCGGTGAATATGAAGTAGCTATCGACGCCAAAGGGCGTTTCCTGCTGCCATCGGGTTTCCGCAAGCAACTTGCTGAGGGAAGTGGGGAGAGGTTTGTCATAAACCGTGGTTTTGAGAACTGCCTGTCCATATATACTATGGATACATGGAATGCGATCAGTGAAAAGATAAATCGCCTCAATGACTTCAAGCCGAACGTGAGAGAATTTAAAAGATTATTTCTGAACGGTGCAACGATTGTGGAAGTAGACAGCGCAGACCGCCTGCTCATACCTAAGCAATTGCAGGAGTATGCAGGGATCAAAAAGGATGCTGTGTTAAGTGCCCAGGGCAATAAAGTGGAATTGTGGGATAAAGATACTTATTATAATTACTTGCGCCAACATGCTGGAGGTTTCAGCAAGCTGGCAGAAGAAGTGGCTAATGATTTCGGCAACCCGTTTGAAAATATTTAAACATGGGCAACCCGGAATTTTATCACACAACAGTTCTTTTACATGAGGCAGTAGATGGATTAGACATA
>CAYZKL010000005.1:20649-26704 GCA_964478855.1 uncultured Flavipsychrobacter sp. | reverse complement strand
GATGGTGTATATGTTGATGCTACATTCGGCGGCGGCGGCCATAGCAGGCTGATACTGGAAAAGCTGGGACCGCAGGGTAGGCTGATCGCATTTGATCAGGACGCTGATGCGTGGAAAAATAAACCGGATGACGATAGGCTAATACCGGTGACAGAAAACTTTAGGTACATGCAGCGCTTTTTAAGACTGCACGGATATAAAGAAGTAGATGGCATATTGGCAGATCTGGGTGTAAGTTCTTTTCAATTTGATACTGCAGAGCGTGGCTTCTCTATACGTTTCGACGGGCCGTTGGATATGCGGATGGATAAACGCTCCGAGTTGACAGCTGCTAAGATATTGCAGACGTATAGTGAAGCGCAGTTGCTGCAGATATTCGAACAGTATGGCGAAGTGCGCAACTCGAAGCAACTGGCAAAGCATATAGCCGGGAACAGGAAGGGCACAACGGTACAAACCATAGCCAGCCTGAAAGCGCTGCTGGCACCGGTGATGAGGGGAAACCCTAACAAGTACCTGGCGCAGGTGTTCCAGGCACTGCGAATAGAAGTGAACGATGAACTGGGTGTGCTGAAAGAATTGCTGCAACAGGCCGCAAAAAGCCTGAAGCCCGAAGGCAGATTAAGCGTGATATCATTTCACTCTCTGGAAGACAGGATAGTGAAGCATTATATAAAAAGAGGAAGGTGGGATGAGGCAAAAGAATATGAGATAAGACCAATGCTGCGGCCGGTGAATGCAAAGCCGATAGAACCAACCGAAGAGGAAATAAAAAGAAATCCAAGGTCGCGGAGTGCAAGGCTGAGAATAGCGGAGCGGCTACCCTGGTAAAGGAATAAAGTACAAATAAGAAGAGTGTGCCGGCGGGCAAGAATAGTAAGGACCAGTAAATACTTTAGGAGCGCATGAGCAGCGAGGAGCAAAATAGTCAACCGGATGTGTTGACGCCCGCACAGAGGGTGAGCAGTGACTGGAGGTCGCTGGTGGAGAAAGTATCTTATAAAGCAATCGTCAATAATATTCCATTCCTGGCATTTCTGGTGTTTTTATGTGTGTTGTATATCAGCAACAGTCATCGTGCTATTGAGATGCAGCGCGAGATAAACGCACATAACAAACAACTGAAAGAACTGAGATGGAAATACATGGATGTGAAATCGCAGCTGATGTATGTGAAGACTGAAACACAAGTGATAAAGAACGCAGAGCATGTAGGATTAAAACCATCGTTATTGCCGGCATATAAGATTACCAAAAAATAAGCACACACAATATAAATTTTGAACATCAAGAAAGACATACGGTTTAGGGTGTACATCGCTTTCACATGTATATTCCTGTTCGGCTGTGCTATTATCATACAGGCAGCTAAGATACAGGTACAGGAAGGTCCACGCCTGCGTGCTATGGCTAAGGAGATGCATACAAGATTTGATACACTTCTCGCCGAGCGTGGTAATATCTATACAGAAAGCGGCGTGCTCCTTAGTTCATCTATCCCTGAATTTGAGGTGCATGTAGATTTTTCAGTAATTGATTCCGGCCTGTTTGCAAAAAATATTGATTCACTCACCAACTGTATGTCCCGCCTGTTCAAAGACAAATCTGCAGAGCAGTATAAGGAAGAGTTTGTAAGGGCATATAACGAAGAGAATAAATACTATCTGCTGGGCAGGAAGCTGAAGTATTATCAATATGAAGCACTGCGTGCATTTCCGATATTCAATAAAGGGAAGGGCCGTGGTGGCTTTATTGCTGATGCAAAAGAGAAACGTGTATTGCCTTACGACCAGTTGGCACGCCGTACCATAGGTATATTCAGAGATAGCAATATTACCGGCCTTGAAGCAAAGTATAATAAATACCTGGTTGGTGAGAACGGCAGGCGTGTGGTACAGAAAAGCACAGGCAGCGTTTGGGTGCCAATAGAGGGATCTGAAGTAGATCCGCAGAATGGTAAGGATATAGTAACAACACTGGATATCAATGTACAGGATGTGGCAGAACATGCACTACTGAGCATATTGCAGAAGTACGAGTGCCTTTATGGAACCTGCATAGTTATGGAAGTGAAGACAGGTAAGATAAAAACACTGGTAAATCTTGGTCGCCAGGCAGATGGCAGCTACGAAGAGGACTTTAACTATGCCACCATACCTACAGAGCCGGGTTCTACTTTCAAAATGGTTACGCTGCTGTCTCTGTTGAATGATAAACTGATCAATGTGGATCAGATAGTTGATGCCGAGGGTGGTGCCATCCGTTTTGGCAACAGGGTAATGAAGGATTCACACCTTGGTCTGCACGCCATGACCATCTGGAAGGCCTACGCTGAGTCCAGCAATGCGGCAATGGCCAAACTGGCATACCAGCACTACAGCAATAATCCTTCTAAGTTTGTAGATCATTTATTGAAGCTTCGCCTTGATAAGCCAACTGGCATAGATCTGCTGGGCGAAAGGAAAACAGTGATCACTAAACCAGGTACCGATTCGTGGAGCAATTCATCATTGCCATGGATGGCTACCGGTTATGGTGTAATGATCACTCCGCTGCATACCTGCATGTTGTACAACTCAATAGCTAACAACGGCAAGATGATGAAACCATACCTCGTTAGTTCTATAAAGGAGTATGGCAAGGAAGTGAAGAATTTTGAACCTGCAGTGCTCACAGAGGTTGGAGATTCAAGTACGGTAGCGCAATTGCAGAAATGTATGCGCTCAGTTGTGACTGATGGTACAGGTAAAGGCATTGAGTCTCCGTATTATACTATGGCAGGCAAAACAGGTACCGCACAGGTAGCAGATAAGGGCATCAAATATACCGATGGTGTTTACCAGGGATCTTTTGTAGGGTTCCTTCCGGCCGATCAGCCTAAGTATACCATTTGTGTAGTGATCCGCACCAAGCCACATTCTAAAGCATACTATGGTGGTGCTATTGCTGCCCCGGTATTCAGGATGGTTGCAGACAAGATATTCTCTGAGAATATGGGCGCATGGGCCGGTCCGCTGGATAGCATGGCAAAGACCAGTACAGAAGTGTTACCTGCTAAGGCTGCTACCGCACGCAACTACAGGGTTATGCTGAATGCGCTGGAGAAACACATGCTGATACCCACTGAGTATATGAATGCGTTAATGGTACTGGCATCAGATTCTACTCAGCATATGACGATGCAGTCGAAAAATGTGTATCGCGATATGGTGCCTGATGTAACAGGAATGGGGCTGAAGGATGCGGTTTATATGCTGGAAAAAAGTGGCCTGCATGTACATGTACAAGGTAAAGGAAAGGTAAGGGCGCAGTCACTTGTTCCAGGAACAACGGTGGCTAAAGGACAAAATATAATACTGCAATTAAGTTAATGAAGACACTGAGCGACATATTGATACGCACATCACCTGTACAGGTGCAGGGAGCTACTGCCATAGAGGTGGGCAGCTTGTGTATTGATTCACGTAAAGTGACAACAGGCAGCGTATTTATAGCTGTGCCGGGTGCTTTGTCTGACGGGCATCAGTTCATAGACAAAGCAATAGAGCTGGGTGCTGTAGCAATTGTGTGCGAAACTATGCCTGCTGCTCTGCAACAGGATGTAGCATACATACAGGTAAAAAGCAGTGCATTGACGGCCGGTATCATGGCAGATGCATTTTATGATTGCCCGTCGCAGGAATTGAAGGTAATTGGCATTACCGGTACAAATGGTAAGACCACTACTGCAACACTGTTATACAAGCTCTTTGAAAAATTAGGACATAAATGTGGCCTGCTCTCAACTGTACAGAATCATATTCACGACCAGGTTGAGATAGCTACCCATACCACCCCCGATTCTATATCAGTTCATGGATTGCTAAGGAGGATGGTAGATGCCGGTTGCACATATGCATTCATGGAGGTCAGCTCACACGCTGTTCACAAATATCACTCATGATCACCTGGACTACCACAAGACATTTGATGAATATATACGCGTAAAGAAAACATTTTTTGATGAGTTGCCTGCCGATGCTTTTGCGCTGACCAATGCGGATGATAAAAGAGGTATGGTAATGCTGCAGAATACAAAAGCAACTAAGAATACTTATAGCCTCCGTGTGCCTGCTACTATAAAGGGTAAAGTGCTGGAGAATAACCTTACCGGCCTCGTGATGAACGTGGATGGGCAGGAAGCACATTTCAGGATGATAGGCACATTCAACGCCTACAATCTGCTTGCAGTATATGGATCAGCTAAGCTGCTGGGTGAAGATAAGATGAGCATACTCGAAGCATTGAGCGGATTGCATGGTGCGGCAGGCAGGTTTGAAACCTACATGTCGCCGAATGACAAGATACTGGGCATCGTAGATTATGCGCACACACCTGATGCACTGATCAATGTACTCGCTACCATCAACCAGTTGCGTACCAACGGGCAGCAGCTGATCACAGTGGTAGGCTGCGGCGGTGACCGTGACAAAGCAAAACGCCCGATAATGGCACAGGTAGCCTGCGAGCACAGCGACAAGGCGATACTGACTGCGGATAATCCAAGAAGCGAAGACCCTGAAGTGATACTGACAGAAATGGAAGCCGGATTAACCGGGCCGCAAAAAAGGAAAAGCTTACGCATTACCGATCGTAAGGAAGCAATAAAGGTGGCATGCAGTCTTGCACAGCCAGGCGATATACTGCTGATTGCAGGCAAGGGGCATGAAACATACCAGGAGATAAAAGGAGTGAAACATCATTTTGATGATAGGGAAATATTAACCGAAACATTTGAAACATTAAATAAATAACAGGCATTCATGCTGTACTATCTGTTTACATACCTACGCGATACGTTCCACCTGGCAGGCGCCGGAGTGTTCAACTTTATCACGTTCCGCGTGGCTATGGCTATTATCCTGTCGCTGGTGATCTCTATGCTGATGGGTAAGCAGCTTATCAAATTTCTACAGCGCAAGCAGATAGGCGAAACAGTGCGTGACCTCGGTCTGCAGGGAGAAGCCCAGAAAAGAGGTACACCTACTATGGGCGGACTCATCATCATTGCAGCTATCATAATTCCTACATTATTATTCGCCCGGGTAATGAATGTATATATCGTATTGATGCTGGTTTCTACTATCTGGCTGGGTGTTGTAGGGTTTGTGGATGATTATATCAAAGTATTCAAAAAGAATAAAGAAGGGCTTGCAGGAAAGTTCAAGGTAATGGGCCAGATAGGCCTGGGTATCATAGTTGGTGTTACTATGTACTACAATAATCATGTGGTCATCAGCAGGGAAGTGAAAGCAGGTGAGACAGGTGTATATAACGCAGCGGAGAAACTGGAAGCAGGCCGCTTTACCCGTAAAGACGAAAGCGGAAAAGAAAAAACCTTTGTGAATGTAAGAACTGCAACAACCACTATACCATTTGTAAAGTCACATGAATTCAGGTATGAACGCATAGCTGCCATATTTGGTGAAAAGTATGTGGACGTTACCACCCCGATCATTTATGTGTTGTTTGTCATCTTTATCATAGTAGCAGTATCCAATGGCGCAAACATTACTGACGGAGTGGACGGCCTTGCTACAGGTGTGTCGGCTATCATTGGTGTTTGCCTGGGTGTGTTTGCTTATGTGTCCGGTAACTATGTATTTGCGGGTTACCTGAATATCATGGACATACCAAACCTCGGTGAGCTGTCCATATTCATCGGTGCCTTTGTAGGTGCCTGTGTAGGATTTCTGTGGTACAATGCCTATCCGGCACAGGTATTCATGGGCGATACCGGTAGCCTTGCCCTCGGCGGTATCATAGCATCTTTGGCTATCATCATGCGCAAGGAATTATTGATACCTATCATCTGCGGGATATTCTTTGTGGAGTTGGTATCGGTGATGCTGCAGGTATGGTACTTCAAAAAGACTAAGAAGAAGTATGGTGAAGGCCGCAGGATTTTCCTGATGTCACCATTGCACCATCATTATCAGAAAAAAGGGATTCCCGAAACGAAGATTGTGATGCGCTTTTGGATCGTCGGCATTTTGCTGGCCGTTTTCACGATGAT
>CAYZKL010000005.1:19034-20639 GCA_964478855.1 uncultured Flavipsychrobacter sp. | reverse complement strand
GCTTCTGGATCATTGGTATCCTGCTGGCGATAGCAAGTATAGTAACATTAAAACTGCAATAGTGCAAACGAACAAACAACGTCTGGTGATACTGGGTGCCGCGGAAAGCGGTGTAGGTGCAGCCCTGCTGGGAAAGCAGAAGGGGTGGGATGTGTTTGTAAGTGACGGAGGTAAAATAAAAGATCATTTTAAGGCAACGTTAGCCGAATACGGAATCGAATTTGAAGAAGGTACCCATAACACAGATAGGATACTGAAGGCGGATTGCCTGGTAAAAAGTCCTGGCATAAGCGATAAGGTGGCTATTGTGAAGCAGGTAAGGGCTGCAGGCATAGAAGTATGCAGCGAGATCGAATTTGGATTCAGGTATAAGGGAGCTAGTAAAATCATAGCAATAACAGGCAGTAATGGTAAGAGTACTACAACGAAACTCACTTATACCATACTGAAGAATGCAGAATATGATGTGGCCATGGTTGGCAATATAGGATACAGCTTTGCAAGGCAGATCGCGGAAAAACCATGTGAATGGTATGTAATGGAAGTAAGCAGTTTTCAGCTTGATGATATACATACATTCCGTCCCGATGTTGCGGTATTGCTGAATATTACCCCTGACCACTTAGACAGGTACAATTACGTTTTTGAAAACTACGTATCGTCTAAGTTCAGGATCACAGAAAATCAAAACACAACTGACTATTTTATACTAAACAGGGATGATGCAGCAATTACAGACTACCTGGCTAACCATTCAATTCACGCAAAAACAATATACTTCACGATGAACGAGAATAAGACAGAGCAAGAGGGCGGACACATAGAGGGCAGTCGTTTGTATATACAATATGACGGGGAGGCATTGGATATGTCCATCCACGATCTTGCAATTAAAGGCAAACACAATCAATATAACAGTATGGCCGCCGGTATATCAGCCCGTATCGCAGGGATAAGAAGAGAAAAGATACGCGAGACATTCACTGCATTCGAAGGCCTGGAGCATCGCCTTGAATATGTGTCTACTGTTCGTGGTGTAGAGTTCATCAACGATAGTAAGGCTACAAATGTTAATTCGGTATGGTTTGCTTTGGAGAGTATGAAGAAGCCGGTGGTATTGATATTAGGTGGCCAGGATAAAGGCAATGACTACAATGAGATACTGGAACTGGTAAAAGAGAAAGTGCGCGCCATAGTATGTATGGGAGTGGATAACAAGCCGATACATGATTTTTTTGGCAACGCCATCACCAACATAGTGGATACGCAGAGTGCCGCTGATGCAGTAAAGGCAGCTTATGCCATTGCTGATAATGGCGACGTCGTATTGTTGTCACCTGCATGTGCAAGTTTCGATCTGTTTAAAAACTACGAGGACCGCGGACAGCAATTTAAAGAAGCAGTAAAGAACCTGTAAGTACAGAAGTAAAGAAAATGGCAGAAGCTATCAAAAAAATACTGGCAAAAACTAAAGGCGACAAGGTCATCTGGGGCGTAGTGCTTCTGCTGTCGTTCATTAGTATGTTGGCAGTGTATAGTTCTACCGGATCGCTAGCTTACCGTATGGAAAAGAACTCCAGCTACTACCTCATCAAGCAGGTGATG
>CAYZKL010000005.1:0-18947 GCA_964478855.1 uncultured Flavipsychrobacter sp. | reverse complement strand
CGCTGGATCAAGTTGCCGGTCATCAACCTCACTTTCCAGACATCAGATCTAGCCAAGCTGGCATTATTTATGTTCCTGGCGCGTGTGCTGAGTATGAAACAGGAAGTGATCAAAGATCTGAGGAAAGGATTTATACCGGTGTTAATACCGGTGCTGTTAACATGTGCTTTTATTGCACCGGCTAATATGTCTACGGCATTGATGCTTGGTGTTACATGCAGTATCGTATTCTTCATAGGCCGTGTACAGGTAAAGCACCTGATGCTGCTCGTGCTGGTAGGCCTGATCGGGGTAACCGCAATATATGTAGGATCAAAAATTACAGGAAAGGGAAGGGCAAGTACCTGGGAACAGCGTATCCAGGATTTTGCGGGCGGCAAGAAAAAAGAAGGTAAGCATGTGGACGTTTACCAGGTGGAACAGGCAAAAATAGCAATAGCGAATGGTGGTATTGCGGGAAGAGGTCCTGGCAGAAGCCTTCAGAAAAACTTCCTCCCACACCCTTATTCTGATTTTATCTTCTCTATAATAATAGAAGAGTATGGTTTACTCGGCGGTGCGTTTGTGGTTATGTTATACCTGTTGTTTCTGTGGCGCAGCATTCTCATATTCAAAAGGTGTCCCTTTGCATTTGGAGCGTTCCTGGCAGTAGGGTTGAGTATCACCCTTGTTTTCCAGGCTATGCTCAACATGGCAGTGAATGTTCACCTGGTACCGGTAACCGGACTTACACTTCCTATGATCAGTATGGGTGGTTCTTCCATATGGTTTACAAGTATAGCGATAGGTATAGTACTGAGCGTGAGCAGGTATGTTGATGAAATGGAAGGTGAGCGCAAGATGAATGAAAAAAATGTCCCTGCGCCTGATAAAGAAGATGTGGATGAAGAACAGGAAGAGGTGGCAGTAGCAGCACTAAAGGAAAAGAAAACAAGAGTTAGAACCCCCAAAGGAAATTCGCCGATACCGGCAGTATAGTTATGAGTGAATTGCGAGTTATAATAGCAGGAGGCGGAACAGGCGGGCATATATTCCCGGCTGTAGCTGTGGGACATGCGCTTCAGCGCCTGGCCCCCGGTACGCAATTGCTGTTTGTAGGCGCAAAGGATAAGATGGAAATGGAAAAGGTGCCGCATGAAGGTTTCGAGATCATCGGGCTGGATATAGCCGGGTTCAACAGGAGCAGCCTCTGGAAAAACTGGTCATTACCACTGAAATTGTTCAGGAGCAGGGTGAAAGCAAGGGAGATCATACAGAAGTTCAGGCCTGCGGCAATTGTAGGGGTGGGTGGTTATGCCAGCTTCCCAGTGCTGAATGCTGCACAGAGTATGAATATCCCTACGTTGATTCAGGAACAGAACTCATACGCAGGTAAGAGTAATAAGATATTGGGCAGAAAAGCGAAAGCGGTTTGTGTCGCCAATCCGGATATGGATAAGTTCTTTCCGGCAGATAGGTTGATACTTACGGGAAATCCTGTGAGGAAAAGTATATCACAGATGAAAAATACTGTGGCTAACGGAAAAGAATGGTTTAGTCTTGAAGAAGGGGTGAAGACAATACTGATTGTAGGAGGTAGCCTTGGTGCTCGTTCAATAAATGAAAGTATTGATGAGCACCTGGAAGAATTGCTGGAAGAAGGGGTGCAGTTAATATGGCAAACCGGCAAGCCCTACTATGAGCAGGCTCGCCAGAGGGCAGAAAAGTATGCGGCTAAGGTTAAAGTGTTTGATTTTATCGGTGATATGGACCATGCATATGCTGCGGCAGATGTGGTTATATCAAGAGCAGGTGCGCTGGCAATTGCTGAGTTGTGCATCGCTGGTAAGCCGGTAATATTTGTACCATACCCTCATGCCGCAGAGGATCACCAGACAAGTAATGCGATGATGCTGGTGAAACATAATGCTGCTTTACTGGTAAAAGACAGCGAAGTAAAAACAGAACTGCTGAAAAAACTAAAGTCGATACTGAATGATATGTCGATGCAGGAGTTAATGTCAAAGAATCTGAAAGCGATGGCAATAACCGATGCAGATGAAAGGATTGCAAGAAAAGTAATGGAAATAGCAATAAAGAACTAATGAACGTAAAGGATATAAATAGGGTGTATTTTGTTGGTATAGGCGGCATAGGCATGAGCGCACTGGCACGGTTCTTCCGCGAGCGTGGCGCTGTGGTGAGTGGCTACGACAAAACAGAGACCGACCTTACCCGCCAGCTGGCTGTGGAAGGAATGAATATCCATTATACGGATGATATTGCTCTTGCGGACAAGGATGCGCAACTGGTAGTTTATACCCCCGCCATACCTAAGGATCATAAAGAACTGAACTGGTACAGGGATAATAACTACAAAGTGTTTAAGCGCAGCGATGTATTGCAATGGATAACAGAGGCAATGCATGCAATCACTGTTGCCGGCACACACGGAAAGACTACTATTTCTACAATGATAGGATACCTGCTCAGGGAAACGAATTACGGATGTAATGCATTCCTTGGTGGTATTGCAGTAAACTATAATAGTAACTACTGGAGCAGCAGCAATGATACTGCAGTAATAGAAGCTGATGAATATGACAGGAGTTTCCTGAAGTTGTTTCCTGATGTGGCAGTGCTTACGGCTATCGACCCCGATCACCTTGATATATATGGTACGGCTGAAGAGATGGAAGCAGCGTTCATACAGTACACAAAGAATATAAAGCCCGGAGGCACATTGCTGGTAAAGCACGGCCTGCATAGGCAAAGTGAGCTTAAAGGGCCGGAGACAATAACGTATAGCCTGCAGAATGATGCGGCAGACATTTATGCAGCTAACATAAGGCAGAAAGATGGCGGCTATGTATTTGACATTATTGCAAATACATGGGCTATAGAAGATCTTAGTCTGCAGGTGGGTGGCATGCATAATGTGGAGAATGCAGTAGCCGCAGTAGCGGTAACCCAGATGCTCGGCATAGATAAAGATGTGGTAAGGCAGGCACTAAAAGGATTCAACGGTGTAAAGCGTCGTTTTGAATACCTGGTAAAAACAGCCGGCATGGTGTATATAGATGACTATGCACATCATCCGGAAGAACTGGCTGCGCTTATAAAGAGTGCAAAACAATTGTTTGCCGGTCGCAGATGTGTGGTCGCTTTTCAGCCACACCTGTTTACACGCACCAGGGATCTTGCAGATGGCTTTGCCGCCAGCCTGGATATGGCCGACGAAGTGATCCTGCTGGATATATACCCTGCCAGGGAATTACCGATAGACGGTGTTACCTCGCAGATGATAACAGACAGGATGGCAAATCCTGCACACAGCATTTTATCGAAAGAGGGATTGCTGGAATATGTGAAGAATGCACCGCTTGACATGTTCATTACAGCAGGTGCCGGAGATATAGATAAGTTAACAGAACAGATAAAAACAATACTGAAGAATAAATAATGGCAGAGAAGCGTAAAATATCAATTCGCAAAATATTGCAGGTCTTGCTTACTATAGTGGCAAGCACCGGCTGTGTTATTGCAATGGTGAGCGCTTCACGAATAGAGGATAATAAAAAAGTAAAAAGTGTGGTCGTGCATCTTAAAGATGATAAGAAATATCATTTCATAGAGCAAAGAGAGATAGTAGATCTGGCAATTACGAACAGGGATGTAGATATAGAACATACTCCGTTATCAAAACTGGACCTGCATGGCATTGAAAAAGCAATAAGGTCTAATCCTTGGGTAGCATATGCACAGGTGTACATTGATAATGAGCGAGTAATGCACATTCATGTTACACAGCGTATCCCTATAGTACGGGTGTTTCAGCAGAATAACAGCAGCTTCTACATGGATACGACTCTTAGCATAATGCCGCTGTCTGCTACGAATATATATTATGCTTCGGTGGTTACTAATGTACCTGAGCTGAAGAATGATAGTGCGGGCTGGGCCATGAGGCAGCACATTGTTTCATTGGTGCGCAACATACAGTCTGATTCGTTCTGGAGTGCGCAGGTATCGCAGATAATTGTTGATTCTGCAATGGAGTTTGAACTGGTACCAGTACTTGGCGACCACAGGATATTTTTTGGTGATGCTACTGATATGAAGGAGAAATTCGACAACCTGTTTCTTTTTTATAAAAATGTGCTAAACCGAATAGGATGGGATAAATACCAGACGCTTGATCTGAGGTTTAAAGGCCAGGTAATAGCTGCTCCATCGCTCCCATACAAGGGGCCGGTAGATAAAGCAGTGGTAAATATGAACTGGATCAACAGCATAGTAGAAAGTGAAGCGAAGAATGCAGAAATAGATTCTGTGAAAACCGAAACAAAAAAAGCAGCGCCGGCAGACAAGGTGAAACAGGAAGAAAAGAAGGATTTGAAAAAGCCTGAAGCAAATAAGAAAGATGCAGATAAAGCAAAAGCCAAACCTGCTGATGATAAAAAAGCAAAAGATACCAAAGGTGATAGCAAGGCTAAGAAGGACGAACGGAAAACAGACAAAGACAAAAAGAACCCTGATAAAAAGGTAGCTGACAAGAAGAAAGAAGAGAAGAAGGGTGATGTAAAGAGTAAAAAAGAAACAGATAAAAAAGCGAATACGCCTAAGTATCAATATAACGACAAGAAAAAAGATCATTAAACAGTAATAAACTCAGCAATATGAGCAAGAAAGAACAACCAATTATCGTAGGCCTGGATATAGGCACCACAAAGGTGGTAGCTATAGCAGGCAGAAAAAATGCATTCGGTAAACTGGAAATTCTGGGCCTTGGCCGTGCAGATTCTGCCGGGGTCAACCATGGTGTGGTAATGAATATAGAGCAGTGTATCCGTGCCATAGAGCAGGCTATAGAGCGCTGTATCTTATCTAATCCCCACCTGGAGATCAAAGAAGTATATGTGGGTATAGCAGGCCAGCACATCAAGAGCCTGCAAACCCGTGGAGACAGGGTAAGGACGAATGTGGATACGGAGATAGGCAGGGAGGATATAGATATGCTGGTCCGTGATCAGTACAGAACATACATTCCTGCCGGTGATCAGATCATAGACATCATTCCGCAGGACTTTACTGTGGATAGTACTAGCTATGTAGTGGATCCTATTGGTATGAGTGGCGTAAAGATCGGCGCAAACTTCCATATCATAACCGGCGACAGGAATGCCATCAGGAATATCAAGCGCTGCGTGGATAAGTCTCAGCTTATTACACAGGACCTGGTATTGCAACCACTGGCATCTGCGGCCGCTGTAATGAACGACGAAGACCTGGAAGCAGGTGTAGCTATTGTGGACATAGGCGGCGGTACTACCGATATGGCTGTATTCTATGATGGCATACTCAAGCATACTGCGGTGATACCATATGCAGGTGTAAATATTACTAATGATATACGCAATGGTCTTGGTGTATTGCGCGCCCAGGCCGAGCAAATGAAAGTACAGTTTGGTACAGCCCTCGCAGAGGAGGCTAATGGTAATGCCTTCATTACTATACCCGGACTTAGAGGATTGCCACATAAAGAGATATCTGTAAAGAACCTGGCACACATCATACAGGCGCGTATGCAGGAGATACTTGACTATGTGGTCTACCACCTCAAACAGATCGACCTTGATAAGCGCTTATATGGTGGCATCATACTTACAGGCGGTGGCGCACAGTTAAAACACATCACCCAGCTAACCGAATTCGTAACTGGTCTTGGTGCGCGTATCGGCTATCCTAATGAACACCTCGCAGGTGGTCATGCCGAATCACTGATGAACCCGATGTACTCAACCTGTATCGGTCTCATATTACGTGGTTACCATGATTTCGAAAATGGCCGTATGCGTTTTGCCGGAGAAGGTGGTAACTATATGCATGTGCCGCTCGAAGATATTGCTCCGGCAATGGCTGCGGCACCTGTAGTAGCTGAGCAGGAAGAAGAAATGGACGAGGAAGAAAAAATTGATGATATAGAATTGGCAAGGCAAAGGGCCCGAAACCGTAACGAAAAAGTGAAAAAACTTTTCGACGGGCTGAAAGGAAAATTCATGAAAATGTTTGAAGACGTAGAGGACCAGGAAATAGAATAAAGAACAAACGAACAAATAAAACTAAACACAACTCACAACTTAACAATATTAACTAACTCACAAACAAAAGAAATATGATACACTTTGAAATCCCAAAAAATCAGTCGTCTATCATTAAGGTAATAGGTGTAGGCGGTGGCGGTGGTAATGCCGTAAATTATATGCACAGCCTTGGTATAGAAGGCGTTGACTTCGTGGTCTGCAATACAGACTCGCAGGCATTGGCGCTTAGCCCTGTAGCAAATAAGATACAGCTCGGGCCACATCTTACACAGGGCCTTGGTGCTGGTGCCAACCCTGAGATCGGGAAACAATCGTGTGAAGAAAGTCTTGAGGATGTTGCAAAGATCCTTAAAGTAAATACGCGTATGGCATTCATCACTGCCGGTATGGGTGGTGGTACAGGTACCGGTGGTGCGCCTGTAGTGTCTAAGATATGCCGCGATCTCGGTATTCTTACCGTTGGTATCGTTACTACACCGTTTACTTACGAGGGTCGTAAGCGCATGAAGCAGGCTCAGGAAGGTATAGACAAGATGCGCGATCATGTGGATACTATCTTGATCATATCTAATGATAAACTGCGTCAGCAGTTCGGTAACCTGCCTTTTACCCAGGCATTTGCCAAAGCTGATGATATACTTGCTACTGCTGCAAAATGTATCACCGATGTGATCACTACTACCGGCCAGATCAACGTTGACTTTGCGGATGTTTGCACAGTTATGAAGAATGGTGGTGTTGCGATCCTGGGTAGTGCATCTGCTGTTGGCGAGAATCGTGCGCTGATAGCTGTAGAAGAAGCACTTAACTCTCCTTTGCTGAATGACAGCGATATTACCGGTGCAAAATGGTTGTTACTTAACATTACATCTGCTGCCGGAGAATTTGAGCATACTATGGATGAGGCAGAAGCTATACAGGCATATGTACAGCAGATGGCCGGTGACAATTGCGATGTCATACTCGGTATGGGCCACGATCCTAACCTGAAGGAAAAGATAGCAGTAACTGTTATTGCTACCGGCTTCGATCACAAGGATATTAAAGCAGATTATCCTGCAAAAAATAACGAACCTGAAAAGATCATCGTTAAGCTTGGAGATATGAATACTCCTGCTGAGACCCGCGGAGAAACTAACTGGGCGTCTTATTCACAGCCTGTAAGCATGGAGCCTGTACTGGTAGAAATGCCTGAACCGGTATCTAGCTATACTCCATTTGAGTATAAAGTAGAAGAGCCTGCTGAAATGCCTGCTCCTACAATGGAAGCAGCTGAGCCCGAATTGCAGCCTGTTGAAGAACAGTTCATCGCTGCTACCCAAACAAACAGCATGTATGTGCAGGAAGAAAAACGCGAAGAGATTCCAATGCAGCTGGTTATCAAGGACGAAGAGCCCGTAAGAGAGCCTGTTGTAATGAAAATAGGTGAGCGTATCCTGTCTGAAGATGAGATCGAAGAAAAAAGAAGGTTTGAAGAGCAGAAGAAAGCACTTGAAGACAGGGCTGAACGTCTTCGCCGCATGAGTTTCAATATCAAAGGCACTGAAAGTGGTGATGATATGGAAGCAGTACCTGCCTATATGCGTAAGAACATGAAGCTGGATAACCAGGTTCCTTCATCTGATTCTTATTATAGCGGTTATACTGTAGGTGTTAATGACCAACAAAATAATGCACAGGCAGGTATTCAGACCATTAATACATTTTTAGACGGTAAAAGACCTGATTAATAACCTCGTTTCTTTTGTTTATTATATATTGTAATGCCCCTGTTGTCTAACAGGGGCATTTTTTATTTTTATTAACTATTAAATCTTTAATTTGGCATGGATTGTGGAACTATAAAATAAAATCAAGCACTATTATGAAAAAAGTATTTTTTGCTACAACAATGGTTTGCTCATTATTTGCTGTGTCTACCTCATTCGCCCAAAAAGCTATTCACAACATGCAACGCAGGGCAGATGTAGAAAAAAGAGAAGTAGAAAGGACCGAACGGAAAGTTCCTCCGGCAGCTACTGCAGCTCCGGCTGCCTCACCTGCGCCTGCTCCGGTTCAGACCAAGACTACCCGTAAAACCCATACAAGGAAGAGCAGAGTTGTGCGTACAGAAGAGGTAAAGTCTGAAGCAAGGCCCGATGCAAGAAAATAGTTCAACACATTTATAAAAGAGAAAGGCGCACCATAGTGCGCCTTTCTCCTTTATAGTTTAGCTACATATCAACTTTTCTTCCTGTAATACAGTGTGCTGCAATTTTCATTCTTCAGAATATCTTTTGCAGTTTCCTGCAGCGATGCAGTAGTTACCGCCTGGTAGTTGTCCCATTCCTTGTTGATCAGTGCGGCATCTCCCATCAGTTCATAGAACGCCAGGTTATTGGCTCTGCTCAGTAGCGCCATATCTTCAAACGCTATCATCGACTCTATCTTATTCTTCGATTTCTGCAATTCCTGCTCTGTCACACCATCAGCCATAAGTTTTGCAATTTCCTTGTTTACAGCTTCATCCGCGGCTTCTATGGTTTTGTCTTCTCGTATCTTACCTTCTATTACCAGCAGGCCCGGATCCAGGCTGCCCGTATGGTAGCAGTTGATATTGCTGAACAGTTGCTCCTCTTTTACAAGGCGCTGGTAGAGCCTCGATGAAAATCCGCTGCCCATGATCTCTGTAATCAGGTCTGCGGCATAATATGGTGCAGACATTCTGCCTCCTATATGCCATGCTTTATACAACGCGTCAAGCGGCACATCTGCAGTTACGGTTTTAGATCGTGCACCTTCCTGTTTTGGCTCAGCAGTTATATTCCGCACATACTTTTCACCAGCTGGAATACTACCAAACCATTTGTCCGCAAGTTCCTTTACCTGTTCCGTGGTCACATTGCCTGCTACACACATTATTGCATTTACCGGGCAATAGTGCTTTTTGAAAAATGCCCTCACATCATCCAGTTGGGCTTCTTCTATTTGCTTCAGGTCTTCTCCAATTGTTGGCCACTTGTATGGGTGGCTGGTATAAGCCAGTTTGCGCAGTTCATGCCACGCATCTCCGTATGGTTTGTTGAGGTAGTGTTCTTTAAATTCTTCGCACACCACTTTTCTCTGTACATCCAGGCTCTTCTCGCTGAATGCCAGCGAAAGCATACGGTCACTTTCCAGCCAAAAAGAGGTTTCTATATTCTTTAATGGCAGTTGTAGGTGGTAGTTGGTAATATCGTTGGTGGTATATGCATTGTTTTCTCCGCCTGCCATCTGCAGTGGTTCATCATATTCAGGTATGTTCACGCTTCCGCCAAACATCAGGTGCTCAAACAGGTGAGCAAACCCAGTGCGGCCGGCTACTTCATCCCTTGCTCCAACATCATATAGTATGTTCATCGCTACCATTGGAGTAGCCTTATCTTCATGCACTAATACTTTCAATCCATTGGCTAAGGTAAATCGTTCAAATTGGAGCATATTGGTTCTTTAGTTGTTCAAAGTTAAAGGATAATACGCACAGAAGATTATCTCCGCACTATTCCTTTAATAATAAAATAGCTGCTGTTCCTGCATTACAGGCAACAAAAAAAGTCCCGCAAAAGCGGGACTTTTTGAATATTGATATAACAAGTGTTAGATCTTGAAGTGAGAGAACGCCTTGTTGGCTTCAGCCATACGGTGCGTATCTTCTTTTTTCTTGTATGCTCCACCTTCACCCTTAGCAGCTGCGATGATCTCGTTAGCCAGCTTGTCAGCGATGGTCTTACCGTTTCTTTCACGAGAGAAGCGGATCAACCACTTCATGCTCAAAGAAATCTTACGGTCAGGGCGTACTTCAGATGGTATCTGGAAAGTAGCACCACCAATACGGCGGCTACGAACCTCTACAGCAGGAGTTACATTCTGCAAAGCGCGTTTCCACACTTCGTAGCCTTCTTCTGTACCACTTATTTTAGTTACTTTATCAAGCGCATCATAGAATGCACTCAGAACTACTGTTTTATTACCACACATTAGGCAGTTTACAAAACGTGTAACGTTCTTATCGTTGAACTTTGGATCCGGTGCTAACGGAAGTTTTTTTGCCTGTGCCTTTCTCATCTAATTGATTGGCTTATATTAAGTGAATGAAATTATTTTTTACCGGCTGGTTTTGCACCGCCTTTTACTTTTTCCCTCTTCGTACCATACTTAGAGCGGCTCTGCTTACGGTCTTTAACACCGGCAGTATCGAGCGCACCACGTACTATATGATAACGTACACCCGGAAGATCCTTAACACGACCACCGCGGATAAGCACGATTGAGTGCTCCTGCAGGTTGTGTCCTTCACCTGGTATATACGCAATTACTTCTACCTTATTGGTAAGGCGCACTTTCGCTACTTTACGGAGGGCAGAGTTTGGTTTCTTGGGAGTTGTTGTGTACACACGGGTACAAACACCACGGCGTTGTGGGCAGGAATCCAAAGCGCGGGACTTTGATTTTGTCCGCATTTGCTCACGGCCTTTACGTACTAATTGTTGTATTGTAGGCATTGCTTACTTTGAGTAAAAAAATTAAAATTGGAGTGCAAAGGTAATGGATAAAATCAAAAACAAAAAGTAAAAATTCAAAAAATATTTTTCTGTACCCTATTTTTTCCAAAACCTCCCGAAACGGGGAACAAAAATAACATATTTGCCTATGTAAACCATGTTCAAATATAGATTTTTATTCAAAAACGCTATGATATTAAAATTAGTGTATCTATATTTAGACTTAAACCAAATTAAACTATATGAAACCCCAGCAAAAATTACTATGTAATCGCATTGCAACGGCCGTCATGATCATCGCACTTGGCGCATTTTCCCTATCATCTTGCACCAAAAAGAAAGAAGAAAGTAACGACGGAGCAAAATTCGTAGGTACCTGGTCAGGGACATCTGATTGCGGAGGTGCTACATCATTTACTTTAAATGCTGGAAGTAACGGAAACGAAGTTGTCCAAAATGGAACAGCCGGAACCACGGGATGTGAGGTTGCGATCACATTAAAAGGGACAGCCAGCGGTAACACACTGGTATTCCCTGCTCAAAACTTTACTGACAATTGCGGCATATCATATACAGTATCTGCTACTGCAACTCTGAATGGGAATACTTTAAGTTTAACTCAGACAGCAACAGGTGGTGTTGTTGGTACTTGTTCTTTCACAGGAACAAAATAATATAGCTCATTTATATAAATAAGGGAGGCCGCATCGGCCTCCCTTATAGTTTTAAGAGTATTTTTTACAATGTCTCCATATGCGCTACTATTTTTTGCGCAGCAGTACCATCGCCATATGGGTTCGATATCATTGCCATCGCCTTATAGGCAGTTTCATCGGTCAGAAGCTTTATCGCTTCCTTATATATCAGGTCTGCATTGCTGCCTACCATAAGTACAGTGCCGGCATCAACCGCTTCAGGTCGCTCGGTGGTATCACGCAGCAGCAGCACAGGCTTGCCCAGCGATGGCGCTTCTTCCTGCACACCTCCACTGTCGGTAAGTATCAGTTTAGAATTGTTGAGCAGCCATATGAATTCAGGATATGCAAATGGATGTGTAAGATGGATCAGCGGTTCGTCTTCCAGTAGTTCATGCACCACATCTTTTACATTAGGATTCAGGTGTACAGGAAATATTACAGGTGTTTTTGTTGTTTCCACAATTCGTTTCAATGCGAGGCAGATGTTCCTGATACCGTCTCCATGATTTTCCCGCCTGTGCATGGTTACGAGTATATAGTCTTTTATACCATCCAGTTTCAGTGCGGTTATTCCGGCTGGTATTTTATTTTCTATTTTCTTCAGGCCCAGCAGCAATGCATCTATCACCGTATTGCCACATACAAGTATTTGTTGTTCCGCCACGCCGTCATGCAACAGGTTGCTTGCCGACTGTGCCGTCGGAGGGTAGTGTACATCTGTCAGCCTGGTTGTCATCAGCCGGTTTATCTCCTCAGGGAATGGAGAGAATTTATTATAGGTGCGCAACCCGGCTTCCACATGCAGTACTTTTATTCTATTATAAAACGCGGCCAGTGCAGCTACAAATGTAGTGGTGGTATCACCTTGCACCATTATGTAATCAGGCTTCTCTATCAGCAGTACCTCGTTTATTTTCACTAGTAGTTTGGCGGTTAGCCCCGCCAGTTGCTGGTTGGGCTCCATTACATCAAGTGTATAGTGTATAGGTATGTTGAAGAAGTCGATCACCTGCTGCAGCATTTCTTTATGCTGTCCGGTGGCACACACCACGGTATCAAAGTGTTTATTGTTGCGCAGCACTTCAGCTACCGGAGCCAGCTTTATAGCTTCCGGCCGTGTTCCGAAAAAAATGATCACTTTCTTCATCTGCCTGGTTACGAGTTGTCTTTTACTACAGGTACCGATACTGTAGCATCTGTTTTATAAAGTGTAAATATCGGTACTGACGGATTAAGGGTGTAATTTATTTTATAGCCCTCCGGCAAAAAGCATTGCAGCAATAGTGCATCCTGCCATTCGGGTACATCTGCTTTTGTTACATGGTCCCGCACTATCTGGTTTGCTACGGCAATATGATTGAATTTCTGTTTCGCAGTCTTTTTACCGGCCGTAATGAAAAAAAGCAAACATGCAGGAATGGCAAAAATACTGATGATACCTGCCTTTAATAGGTTATTAAAATTGTTGTTTCTTGAAAGCAGGTACAGCACATAGGCCGTAAACAGGCTGCAGAACGGCACACAAAAAGAATAGTACCGGTGATACAGTGCTGTATAATGCTGCGACCGGAAACTTAAAAATGCCAGGAAAAAAGTACCGGAGATTCCCATCGCAAACAGCAGGTGGGTGGTTCTCTTTTCTCCGCCTGAGGCATGACGCAGGCCGGTTATATACAATATAGGCAGCAGTATAAATGAGAGTACTGCTATAACGCTGTTTGCACTGAATGCCGAAAAAACTGATTTGAAATTTACAGCCGTATATCTCGCACTCCGCAGCAGTACTTCTGTCACGGCTACACCTTCATTCACATGTTTATGTTGTATCTCAGCATTCTGCCTGCTCATTATGGCCAGCCCCGGGTAAGCACAATAAAAGTAATAAGCTATCAGGCCGATCGGGATAAGTAAGGCAACCGTGTTCTTTAGTGAGAACAGTTTTGCCTTTTTTTCAAGCAATATTGTGGCTATAAATACCAATACAATATATACACTTAGAAAGTGGGTGAGTACTGCCGCTACAGAGCAAAGGCCGGTTAAGAGCAGGTAAATTGGTTTATCATTCTGATAAAGGAATTTGTATAAATATATGGCTGCCGCCAGTACAAAGAATATACCCAAAGCATATGCCCGTACTTCATGGCTCATACCTGTGAATGTAGTATCTGTTGTCACCAGTAGTATGGCTAACGATGTGAACAGGCTTTGCCGGAACAACAGGTTGCAAAAAACATAAAATGCTATTAGGGCAGCTATACCACATAGCTTAGAAAAGAGCATATAGGTGGCTAGGCTGTTGCCAAACAGTAAGGTGAACCAGTGTAGGCATATATTATATATGTAGCTGTTGGCATTGTCGAGTACCGTGGCTCTAAACACATTGCTGTTGGTATTAAGCGATGCTATTTCATCTGACGAAAGTGTGGTGGCTTGACTCAGAGATGCTGGTGTATCGTGGTTGATGCCCTTGCTGATGAGTACAGAGACTGTTTCATCATACCATATTTCCTTTTTCAGTGGCAGTATCAGTATGATAATGGCCGCTAAAAGCAAGCATACAAAATTGATTATCCGGGGCGGTATCATTACCTGTATTTGTTTTATGCGATAGCTCAGGGATTTAGCCTGCCCGTCTTATAGTCAAGCAGCAGTTTTAATGTCTGCTTCATTGTCTTTTGCACATTCATTTTCGATTCACCCTGCTTCAGGTCATAGCGTAGTATCATGGGTACCTCATTCATGGTTGCACTCTGGCTCGCAACTTTCAGCAGCACTTCCACCATGCAGCCAAACCCCTTTTGGGTTATGAACTTATCCCCGTAGTATGCTATTGTTTTCTTTAGCATATCTACCCGGTAGGCCCTGAAACCACAGGTGTAGTCCTTGATTCCCTCAAAACCTACGAACACCCGGAACAAAAGGCCTGCTGCCCAACTGAAGAAAACTCGTGATTTTTTTAATCCTTTAATGCGAGCTCCCGGCTGGTATCTCGATGCTATGACGAGGTCACTGCCCTCAGCTATTTGCTGCATCATCCGTTGAATGAGGAACGGGTTCTGGCTGTCGTCTGCGTCAAGTGTCACAACTATATCTGTGTCCTTCAAACCCTCAATGGCTTTACGCAACCCTCTATTAATAGCATTTGCCAGTCCGCTGTTGGGTTGTATATCCAGTACTTCTATAGGTATATCTGCTTTGAAATTTCGGGCTACTTCCAGGGTTTTATCCTTGCTGCCGTCATTAACTACCAATACACTTGCATCCCAGCCATTTAGCTTATAAGCTTCATTGATCCGCCCCAGTAATGGCGGCAATGACTCTTCTTCATTATATGCAGGAAGTACAATTGTTATATGCATGTTAACGGCCCTTTTTTAATACAATTCGCCCTCGATTTATACTTGATAAAATAAAATAAAGGGAGTTGAGTGCCGCTAAAGTAATCTATTTTATAAATTCTATGGGTATAAATGAACAAAAAATAAC
Organism: uncultured Flavipsychrobacter sp.; assembly: GCA_964478855.1. Classification (GTDB taxonomy): domain Bacteria; phylum Bacteroidota; class Bacteroidia; order Chitinophagales; family Chitinophagaceae; genus Nemorincola. The sequence goes on along the minus strand of CAYZKL010000005.1, from coordinate 4,160 downwards.
GGCATTTATTTGTCGTTCGGAATATCCCTTCCTTCTATCTTCCTCACTGCTTCCCTGAAGGATGCTGAAATAGTAGTTTTCTCCTGCCTGTTGAAATCGAAGTTTACGATCACATCATTTGCTTCAGCGCACAGTTCGTTTTGTTCATTCAGTATTCGGTGATTAATACCAAAGCTGGTATTTTTCATAAATGAGATCCCTGCTTCCACTATTATATTACCCGGGTAGAACAATGGTTTGATGAACTGGCAGGAGGTGGATAGCAGTATAGGGCCGATCTTTGTCTGGTCGAAGGATGCGGCAATACCGGTCAGCTCCCAGTAATTGACCCTTGACGCTTGTATATACTTAAAGTACGCAACATTGTTTACATGGCCGAAGAGGTCCATTTCACTCCAGTCTATTCTCAGTGGTAGTTTTACGGGATAGTGTTGCATAAATGTTCATTTATTAAAAAAGGTACATGAGCCTCATCACCCATAAGTTGTTATACTGGGTCGCCTTGGCATAGCTCTGGGGTATCTTATCACGTATCGGTATCAGCGAATACTGGAACCTGCCGTTCAGGTACAGTCCTTTCCATAGGTGCAGGTTGCCGCTGAGTATCCAGTTAATGTCGCTTTTATTGAAGGGGTATTTTGTCAGGTCAAATACCTGTGGAGGATTGGTGGTGATGTACTCTGAACTGGTGGCCAGCCTCGAGTAGGAGAATCCCGCACCGAAGTGGCTTTTATGCTTGTCTATAAGGTTGATGAGTACCGGTATCTCAGCATAATTCAGCGTGATGCCGTAAGCTGTGATGGCATAGCCGGTGCCAATGGTTTTGGTTTGTACCGATTTACTTCCTTTTTGTGAGTATAGTATTTCCATGCTGGCGGCCAATTGCTCAGATAGTTTCAGGTACATGATGCCGCCTACATTCAGCCCTATCTTATTATACCCCGCAAACTGGTCTCCATCTACCTGAATGAAATTAGTGCCCATCACCAGCCCACCGTAAAATTTCCGTTCGTTTTCTGTATAATAGTTACTCTGGGCATACGCACAGCAGCCTATACCAATTGCAGGCAATAAAATAAGTATGATCTTATAAATGTTACTGAAAAAAGACATTATAGCCGCTTGGCCCCCAAAGATACGCCCTTATATGAACAGGTACATGAGCCGAACGGTCCATAGATTATTATACTGTTTCTGGGTCCGGGAGAACCCCGTGGGCGATATACACCGAATAGGGAGATTTTAATTTTGAAAACGTATATAATGGAAAGGCCATTTCAATAGGTGAAGCTGTGCCCCTGCCAGCAGGTCAAAGTTGTTTTTAATGAAAGGATACTTATTCAGGTCTATGGCTGTAAGCGGGTCTGTTTCCAGTGTTTCAGTGCTGTTTACCAGCCTGCTGTACGATATCCCCGCTCCGAAATGACTTTTACGCTTGTCAAAATAGTTGAACATTACAGGCACTTCGGCATAGTTTACATTTATGCCATATTTAGTGATGAACACAGAATCTTTGCCACCACCCCTTTTTACCATATCACTTTTTGCACCCTTCTGGCTGAAAAGGATCTCCCAGCTTATGGCCGCATGTTTTTTTAATTGCACATATCCTATCCCGCCTATATTAGCGCCCACTTTGCGGTATCCTGCAAAATTGTCGCCGTCTACCTGTGCAAAATTACTGCCCGCTATCAGGCCGGCATAGAATAAACGGGGCTGGTCCACGTACATTCCGTGTGGCTCATCATCATCATCCTGGGCATTCGCAGCATTGCAAAAAGCAGATAAAATAATTGTAATGAGTATAAGTGCTGCGAATTTTCTACTTTTATTCATCGAAACAGCTATAGCTAATGAGTTTCAAATATACGCCAAACACGCTAAAAAAACTGGAAGGGCTTTACGAAGAGGCCCGTTACATCATACGTTACGAAAAAGGAAATTTTAATAGCGGCTACTGCATTCTCGAAGAGCGCAGGGTAGTGGTCATTAATAAGTTTTTCAGTGTCGAGGGGCGCATCAATGCCCTTATCGAGATACTGCCTTCTATTACCGTTAAAGAGGAAGAACTGAGTGGAGAGATGCTGAAATGGTACAAACAACTTACTGCGGCTACTCCAGGTGTTGATCCCTCTGTACAAACCGAAATGGACCTGTAACCGTGAAAGTCACTTTCCTTGGCACCGGCACTTCACAGGGCGTCCCTTTTATAGGGTGTACTTGCCCCGTATGTACCTCCACCAATAAGAAGGATAACAGGCTACGCTCATCGGTATGGATACAGACACCTGAGGTCAGCATTGTCATAGACAGCGGCCCCGATTTTCGCTACCAGATGCTGCGTGCAAAGGTGCTGAACCTCGATGCCATCGTCTTCACGCATGGGCATAAAGACCACATTGCCGGGCTCGATGATATCCGTGCTTATAACTATCACCACAAAAGGCCGGTAGAGTTATTTGCGACAGAAGAGACACAGGATGCTCTGAGGCGTGAGTACAGTTACATCTTTACCAATCCCACATATCCAGGTATCCCTGAGATAATCATGAGCACCATCAATGCCTATGATCCGTTTACCATCAAGGGGCTTACCATTACGCCTATCAGGCTCTTGCATTACCAACTCGAGGTACTTGGGTTCCGTATTGGTGACTTTACCTACATCACAGATGCGAATTATATAGCGCCCCAGGACCTGGCAAAGGTGAATGGCAGCAAGGCACTGGTACTGAATGCGCTGCGCCATGAGCCGCATATATCCCATTATACCCTCAAGGAAGCTATCGAAGTGGCTGCAGGTGCACAGGTGGAAAGCACTTATTTCACCCACATCAGCCACCAGCTGGGCCTGCATGACGTAGTGGAAAGTGGCCTGCCCTCAGGTATGCACTTAGCTTATGACGGCCTGGTGCTGGAGTTTTGATTCCTTTGGCCAATATAACACGCATTTAGTTTTGTATTTTTGCCCGCATCCTTTCACAGATAAGGACATTTTGACTTTTTAATTTTGACTTTTTACTTCAAAGCATGGAATATAATTTTTCGGAAATAGAGCGGAACTGGAAAAAATACTGGAACGAACAGCAGGTATATAAAGTAGCCAATGATACCGGCAAGCCCAAATGCTACGTACTGGATATGTTTCCTTATCCCAGTGGTGCGGGACTGCATGTAGGCCACCCGCTTGGTTATATAGCTTCCGATATTTATGCGCGATACAAGAGGCTGTGTGGCTACAATGTATTGCACCCAATGGGGTTCGATGCGTTTGGTCTGCCGGCTGAGCAGTATGCACTGGAAACAGGCCAGCACCCTGTTGTTACTACCGAAAAAAATATTGCCCGCTACCGTGAGCAACTGGATAACATAGGCTTCTGCTACGATTGGGACCGACAGGTACGCACCAGCGATCCTGCTTATTACAAGTGGACACAGTGGATATTCCTGCAACTGTTTCATAGCTGGTACGACAGGAAACAAAATAAAGCAAGGCCGGTAACAGAACTGGTAAAGATATTTGAGACCGAGGGTAACTTAAATAATGGTTGCCCCGGCGATGAGGCAGTAAAGTTTGATGGTGCAGGATGGAAAGCAATGGATACGGAAGAGCAGCGTGCCGTACTGATGCACTACCGCATAGCCTACCAGGGCCATGCACAGGTATGGTGGTGCGAGGCGCTGGGTACAGTACTTGCAAATGATGAAGTAGTGAATGGTGTATCTGAGCGTGGCAGCCACCCGGTAGAGCGCAAGAACATGCGCCAGTGGTTCCTGCGCATTACAGAGTATGCTGACCGCCTGCTGACCAGCCTTGATAAACTGGACTGGAGCGATGCGATGAAAGAAATGCAGCGCAACTGGATAGGCAAGAGTACAGGCGCAGAGGTAAGGTTTAGTGTGGTTGTTGATGAATCTTCTGTTGATGACGGCATCTCTTACGATGGCCGTATTGATTTCACAATACCTGTATTCACTACCCGTCCCGATACTATTTTCGGTGTGGACTTTATGGTGCTGGCACCTGAGCATGAGCTGGTGGATGGCATAACAACGCCGGATCAAAAGAAAGACATTGACTCATACAGGCAATATGTAAAGAGTCGAAGTGAGCGTGAGCGTATGAGCGAAGTAAAACAGGTGACAGGTTGCTTCACCGG
>CAYZKL010000004.1:75433-83936 GCA_964478855.1 uncultured Flavipsychrobacter sp. | reverse complement strand
AGCGTGTGGAAGAAGCCGCCAGGATAGCAAATGCCGCAAACTTCATCAGCCAGATATAAGATGCCTATGAGACCGTGGCGGGTGACCGTGGCGCCAGGCTCAGCGGTGGCGAGCGCGAGCGTATTACTATAGCCAGGGCCGTATTAAAAAATCCACCTATACTGATACTTGATGAGGCTACCTCGTCATTAGATACTGAGAGCGAACGTATAGTACAGGAAGCCATCAATAAGCTCATGGAAAACAGGACGTGTATCGTTATTGCACACAGGCTGAGTACGGTGCAACATGCCGATGAGATCATAGTGATGGAAAAAGGCCGGATAATAGAGCGTGGCACACACAGCGATCTGCTGGGCAGGAACGGCACTTATAAGCGCCTGGTAGAAACTGCAGCACATGAATAAGATACTCGTTACCGGCGGATGTGGCTATATAGGCGGCCACACAATTGTTGACCTGATAGAGAACGGCTTTGACGTTATATCTGTGGATGACCTTTCGAGAGGGTCATTAAAAATGATGGAGGGGATAGAAAAGATCACCGGCCGCGCGGTAAAGAATTATAAAGTGGACCTGTGCAACCTGGACGATATAGAAGCGATATTCCTTGAGAACCCTGACCTGGTGGGTGTGATACATTTTGCAGCTTTCAAATCAGTTCCTGAATCAATGGGTGACCCACTTACCTATTACAGGAACAACCTCAACTCACTCATTAACATCCTGCAATGTGCGGAAGATTTTGATGTAGATAATTTTGTATTCTCCTCGTCCTGCTCAGTATATGGCAATGCAAAAGATCTTCCTGTATCGGAAGATGCACCACTTGCAGAGCCTGAATCACCATACGCACGTACCAAACAAATGGGCGAAGCGATCTGCTCAGACTTTACCAACCTGCACAAGGACTTTAATACCATACTGCTTCGTTACTTCAACCCGGTAGGCGCTCATCCGTCTGGTCTTATAGGTGAGTTCCAGGATCTTTCTGAAAGTGTAGTGCCTGTTATCACACAGACCGCTATCGGTAAACGTAAGGAAATGAATGTGTTCGGTACAGACTACCCTACCCGTGATGGCTCCTGTGTTCGTGACTATATTCATGTAAGTGATATAGCCAATGCGCATACAAAAGCACTGCAATACATTATTGATGACCGCAACAAGTCTAACTGCGAGATATTCAATCTTGGTTCAGGCAATGGAGTAACTGTATTGGAGTTGATCGCTGCATTCGAAAAAGTATCAGGCGAAAAACTCAATTACAAACTATCTCCACGCCGTTCCGGCGATGTGGTAGCGGTATATGCCAATAACAACCGTGCTCGTACCCTGCTGGGCTGGGAAACTAAACACGACCTGGAATCTATGATGAAAACCGCATGGGGCTGGGAACAGGTGGTGGCAGCAAACAAAAAGAAACCCGTAGGCACGGAATAACGGGTATATCCACAGCATCACTATAAGAACAAAAAATTATCCACAGCATTTTTTAATGCTCCATGCCATTACCTATGCGCTTTTGCGCAGGTAATGCGGCTGTTTTTGTGGGTATGTTTTCTTATTTGCAGTTTGGTTGCATACTACATTTGTCTGCTAAATTCTATCTTTTATGCGTGGACAAAGTGTATTCAACGAAATACTGAAACAGGACAAACTGAACGGAACTGCCCGCAAAGGGCGCAGCAATTCATTGGTCACATGGCGCAATGAATGCCTCATTGCACGATATTATTATCATGGCTATTGTAAGAACAAATGTTACGAGGAAACGATAAGGCTGCTGGTAGCTGAGTTCTTCCTGTCTCCTTCCACCATTGCACAACTGGTACTTAATAATTCGGAGCAGGTGCAATACCTGAAACAAAGATCACCCGCAATGCATTATTTCAATTCGCACTGGCCGCACCTTAAATGGTCATAGTACGATCTCATTAGTGACCACCAATGTAGCAGGTGCATACTGCTGCTGCCATTTGGTGCTGTAGTCTTCAAATGCAATACTGTAGCGCAGCTCACGAACCCGGTAATTATCCGTTCTCTTTTGTGTAGTGGTACTTGTGCGGGCCAGACTGCCATAGTCTACACCAGTTGCCCACCCCTGTATGGCTTTATGTAAGTCCCACTCTATATCATAAAATCCTATGGCCTGCTCTATATATGGTGCGGGTGTAGTATGGCTGCTGTTGCTGTGTGGTGCAAAACCCAGGCGAAGCACTACCGTTCCTTTAGCGGTCTGTACATTTTCGCCAAGATTGTCAAAATCAAAATCCTCAAAATCTATAAGCACACACGGCCATGATACCGGTGGCCTGTTGTTGGTTCGTAACTGGCCAAGGTCCTGGTCTATATAATTGATGCCGGGCATCTCTTTGGCAATACGCTGCTGCAGCGCAAGAAAGATATTTGCGAAGGGGGAATTCATAAGATCGATAGGTTTTTATTAAATCTACTTATTCGGTATGCCATATGTATCATACCAGTAACCGGCGGGCACCTGTATCATTGTTGCCACCTGCTTATCTATAGCTATGCGTGACTCCAGGTAGCTTATATCCATATCTTTCGCAAACAGGAATCTGCCACCATCAACCGGGTAACCATAGCCCCGCAGTACATTAATAAACTTAGCGTCATTCAGCATTCCGGCGGTATAAATAAGATCGCTTCGGGTGATCTCGTACTGTTGCTCCAGGTGCACCTTGCTCTGGGCGTAGCCGCTGCCGCTATTGCTGCTTGTAGTACCCGTATTGCCCAGCACAGTTATAGATATCTCTTCATTCATCGCCTTTATGAAAGACAACTGCAGGTTGCCGTCACAATTATTCTGCTTGCCGTCTTTTATGTCAAAGTCTGCCTGGCGAGGTATCATCATCGATAGCGAGCTGCCGCTTTCATCCAGTATTTTTTTCAGCTCGGCCTTCGTCTGCTCATCGTAAGAGTCATACTTAATAATGCGTACCGGCTGCCCGAACAGTTCTATGTATTGCGCCCAGTCGGCCATGCCGCCGCGCTTGTATAGTGTATAGGGTGCGCATTTCAGCATCAGGCCCAAGTCGGCAGTATTGCCCATTACCCATACATTGTCCAGGCCATTGTAAGGTATGCCTTCACTGCCCGACTGTTCATAAGCTATTATACCCAGCTCAGGCTTTATATGTTTACGCGGTATTGGTTTCAAACAGAATTCCCTTCCGGGTATGAACTCTATACCTGATAGTCCCCACAACTGTGTTTCCATAATGGTGCGTACTATATCCCTGAACGACGATGACCGTATCAGTTCATCTAGCCTGTGGTCTTTCTTTCCCCTGTGCTCAAAGAATATTTCCTTATTCAGTACTGCATCTATGCGTTTGGCTATTACACCGGACAGGTGGCCATCCAGTATCACATCTTCATAGAGGTCATAGAGTTTTGTACGGTTAGGGTAGTAAACAGATTCCGCGCTGGTTAGTGCGCCCCGCCATGCAGAGATGTCTTTCCGGTTGCGGTTTGCCGATCTCACATTCAGTTCATTCACGATCACCTGCTCCTGCCTGTGTGCTGTTTTATAAGTTGTTGCCATGATAAGGTTTGAGTTATTATTTATAAAAAGTTGTCTTAAATCTATATCTTGTGCCATTGTAATACAGTAACAATCAGCGATGAAGCAAATAACAATAGACATATACAAGATCGTCTATCGGGTCACCGGGGCCAAGACCGTTTCTTTGATATTTGCACTCGTTTACATTACCACGCTTCATCTTCTTACACTTTATGGTATTGGCCTGTTGGTTGAGGGTTGGCTTCGCCTGGCCAGGATCGTTCATTTACTTTTTGCCCGACCTTACTATATAGGTACAGCTATTGGTATGTTGCTATTCAATCTATGGCTCATACTGCCGCTGCAAAACCTCTCTAAGGAACGTAAGAAGAAGCCATTCTATGCGGCAATTATTTTCTATACGGTCATTGCTATCCTGCTATTCCTCTATACTCGTTATTCCAACGAGCTATTCTGATCCTTTCACCAATCTGTTAACCCTTAGCCCGTTACATCAAATTAATAAGTAATTTATTAAATACATTTAATTATAATTCGTATGTTAATGAATAGTTAGTTATATTTGTTAGCTAACGTCAGAAAAATGAGAAAATTAATAGTACGGGTATTCAGGTTGTCTTTCAGGCTTACAAACCTGCTGCTTCTCTCTTTTATTTTTTCATTGGCATATGTATCATTACTATGCATGATGATGATGTATGGCCTCACAATTTTAGCTGATGGTATATTTCCTGCTACGTTAATTATTAAACTCTTTTCTTTCCCATACTTATATGGCACTGCAGCAGCTGTATTACTGCTCAACTATATCATAGCCCCGCCATGGAGTTACTTTTTATCGAAGAGGGAGCGAAAAACGAATTACATGCCTGTAATGATGTACACTTTGCTGTCCTTACTGGTATTTGCCTTCTCATTGTTTGGAGACAGGATATTTTCAATTTAATTAAGCCCTACCAGGAATAATTCCGGCAACTCTTCACTGAATACTAGTGCGAAAGGATGAGCTATTGACTGAAAGTACATCGCACCCGCACCTTTCTCGAAATAAGAAAAATACATTGCATTAAGGTTTAAGTGATAAATATTGCTCAGAAAAAGTTTTCTCTCCTGGGGTTACTATGCCAGCTTATTGCGTCACCATCGGGCAGATTGGCGGAGGCAATTGTAGCATAAGGCCAGCCTTGTGGCTGCGCCTGCCCGGCCATAATATTTTTAAGCGTGGCAAGCGCATCGGTATACGCTGTGCGGAATGCAGCATGATCTGCATGTACATTTGATAGCCGCAGCAAATGCCAGCAGGCGAGGTCCTTCACCAGGCTCTTCAGGTAGTCGTCATTAACGGTCGGTTCTTCAGTATCTGTACCAAATAGTTGCACAAGATCAAACCTTGCAAGGTACATCTTAGCTTCCTGTATAGCGGTGGTAATAGCAGTTGTAGCTATGCTGTCATCAGACCTTGTGATCTCCGCGATCACTTCAGGATACAAATTGGTTGCGAGATCCGCAATGGTAATAATAGGCATATAGATAGGGGTTTATGGTAATGGTCAACTGATTGATCAGTCATCTTCATCTTTCTGCTTGCCTTTGGGGCGTGCAGGCTTGTCTTCATCAGTATCGGCTTCTTCATCGTCTTCATCGCCGGTTTTTTTACGAGTGGTCTTTACAGGTGCCTGCGCTCCGGGTCTTGCCCTCTCTGCTTTCTCCGCTCTTTCTTCACGGTCTTCTTTATCCGCATCTATAGCTTCCGGCGTCCGCCTTACCGATACAATTTTCTTTGTAGCACGGTCATAGGTAAGCTCGTATACATTCATAGAGTTGTCGCCTACATCCTGCTTTATAAATCCTGCTATAGTGCGTGCATCATCCAGTCCTTCGGTGTCTACTACAGCAGTCACCTTTACTACTACACCACTGTTGGCCTTTTGCAGTCTTGGTATTTTGCGGCGTTCATCAGCATATTCAGGCAGTGCAAGTATCTGTTTTTTAAACAATGCAAAATCATTCCGGTTATTGATCCTTGCCATTCGTGCATCGTTCTTCTCCTGCTTTTCCTCACGGGTCATTTTTTCTTTCTGTGCATATGCAGACACACACATACCAAGCATACAAACCAGGATGAACGCTATTTTGTTATTCATACTTCTATAACTTTTAAGAACGCCGCAAAGTTCCTGATTTTTTTCAATTGTACCGATTATGTTATTCACATTTAGCAATACATTACAGGCTCTTCTTATTCTCTGCTTTACCGAAGGTCATTATTCTGCTCTCGGTCTTTTGCCGTTGCTTTTCATTGATGATCCATATGGCGCCTTCTACTGCATCCGGCCCGTCATCATGCACTCGGCTGCCGGGTGCAAATGCTACAAATTGCTCTGCAAGCCGCTGCATATGCGGGTTGTGTCGTTCCGCCTCATTCAGGTATAGCTGTCCGTTCCTGTGCAGCGGTTCCAGCAGGCTTTCTATCCGCATAAATTTGTCCGGCTTCTTGCGGGTATCTCCACGTATAGGTATGTTCCTTCCTTCTCTTTTTGCGGTATCGCTCATCTCCTTCATCAGCACATCCTGCATGAATACCTGTTCGATAAAGTAATAACAGGACTGGCTACCTACCAGGCGCATAATGTTGTAGTGCCATGTTATCATCTGTGCGGTTGTCACTTTATCCAGGTAGCATTTGATCACATGGTATTCTCCCTGCCACTTACCGGTAAGTACCGTAGCCTTGTAGTCATTGGTGGTTTTATAAGAGGGGTCGGTGTAGCATACAAGATATTCATACTCACTTATCGGCCTTGCAGGCTTGTATGCCATTTCTTTAAACACCGACCCTTCAATAACAGGGTTATTAAAGTATTCCTTTTGCTGTGCCGCATAGCTTTTCTGGCTCAGTACGCGCACTATGCTCTGCTCATTGTTTTTTTGTGGCCATACTGAGTGGCCGTATGTATCGCGTATGTTTATCTCATCTACATGGTCTGCTATTTTGGTGGCCCGCTGTATGCAGCAGTTGGCAGCAATCCTGTTACCACAAAAGATGATGGTAGTAGGTGTCGATATAGATCTGGTACCTATAGCGGCCTCTTCTATCCAGCGCCATTTCTTATTGATCAGTTCCGGATTCAGGCAATCTGTATCGGTATCCACATCATCAAACAATATGATGTCGGGCCTTACTTCTTCATTCCTTGCGCCACGCGGGCTCTGACCTGCGCCCAAAGCTCTGAATGCTACGCCCTGCCTGGTTACAAATTCTGTGGATTGCCATTTCGTGCGGTTCTCCTGTTTTCCATAATCCTGTATTATGCGTTGATTGTATTGCAGGTTTGCCCTGTATGGCATCAGCAATCTTACTGCATTATCCAGGCTGTTACTGATCAGCATTACATAACGCTTCTTTAGTTCAGGTACTGTGTCAATAGCATTGTGGCCTACCAGCACCAGGTAGCATACCTCCATCATTGTGCGTGTACTCTTGGCCAGTTCCCTGCTCCACATGCGTATCTCGCACCATTCCCTGTTTGTCAGTATCCTTTGTGTCGACTGTATATGAAAATCAGCAGGTATGGCATAGGCATACTTGGGAAAATAATACCTGAACCATTCTTCGGGTGTTGCTTCCAGTTGTGCTCTACGGGCTATACATGCATTCCTGTCCTCATAAATATTTACCGGGGTTGATGCACGTATCTCTTTTCGTATTGTACTCCATTTTACTATCGAATTCTTTTCGGGCATAGGTCTCAGGCCTTGGTGGGCCATGTGATTAAGGATAAGGTATAGGCAAAACAGTTGACTGATCCGTGCACAACCGGTTAAATGGTACGCACATGGAGATTTTCCGTTTCAGGGCACAAAGATGAATCGTGTTTTGCAAACAGGCAATTCTGGTTTTTATCATAGACCTCCTCCTGTCTGTGATAATACCGCCTGCGTAGTATCATAAAACTTTTTCGTGTGGATAACGCAGCTCATTATACTGAGCAAGTGGGAGATAGGTATGGCCAAAAATAAGTTATGCATAAGTGTCTTTTAGAAGACGCTTATGCACAACCGTTATTAGTATTGTTAGTGTTTTTCTTAATGCATTTCAGGTTTATCTGCCCAGCCTGCTCTGCAGGTCCGGTATCACATTTTCGAATGTGCGCAATACCCTGTCCCAAGGTTTAAAATTCTCATCCTGGTTTGCAGATATACCTGCAGGGCCTCTTTCTGATACCAGCTTAGCTTTATAAACCAGCGGATCTGAATTACCTGTCTTAATGATCAGCCTGGTACGGATGGTACCTGCCCGGAAATTCTTTACTACCCAGGCAGTACACATGTATCCTGTTGCTTTATCAGTAACCTGTATCACGTCAAAGCTATTGGTGATGATACGGTTGATGAGTTTCCATGCTTCATCTTCTATCTGCGGTGTCTTGATATCAATATCAAGGTTGGCAATATCTGTAGTAAATGAGTTCTCAAACGCATCATCAGCTTCCAGCTTTATAAAGTACGATTTTGGCATCTCATGCTGATCGTCATTCACAAAATTCCTTTCTTCTGTGATATAGCCTACTTTTTCCACTTTTACATTTACAGTAGAATAAGCCGGTACTTTTATTTCTGTTGATGTAGCACCTATCATTGTACCATTCACAAATATTTTTGCACCGCTCTCTGTGGTCAGGGCTACTTTTTTCGATTTAGCTTTTGCGATCCCTTCTGCAGAGAATGACAATACAAGTACAGCAGAGAAAATGCATGTAAATAGGTTCTTTAAATTTGATCTCATAATATGTGTGGATGTTTAATAGCGTTGTTATTCTTTAATCAATAAAGATTCTTATGTGGGCAAAGATAGAAAAAAGCATGATGATTACTAATCAATATAATGCGCACAAAAAACTGCAACTCTTTCGGGTTGCAGCAAATTTATTTCAGGTATTTATGACCTAT
>CAYZKL010000004.1:74227-75371 GCA_964478855.1 uncultured Flavipsychrobacter sp. | reverse complement strand
CCGCACAGCACCTCGGTCCTGTTCATTCCATGTGTGTTATCCTCTTCGTACCGTACGCTACCCGGGCGCATAGCTTCAAAAAAGCTTGGCCATCCGCAACTGCTGGCAAACTTTGCATCCGACTTGAAGAGCGGATTGCCGCATACAGCACAGTAATAAGTGCCCTTCGTATCCGCTTTCCAGTATTTTCCTGAAAAAGCATACTCTGTACCTTTTTCGCGCGCTATCCTGTACACATCAGCCGGGAGAATTTTTTTCCACTCTTCATTGCTCACTTTTAATGGCTTGATATCTGTATGCGAGTAGTATGGATTTTGTTTGTGATCGGTCATATCATTTTTATTTTGTGCATTGGCGCAGCCCCATAGTATCATGCAGGCAGCTAAAGCGGTTACGATGTTCAATTTACACATAATTTACTCTGTTTATTATACAATTAACGAGCCGCAACGCAATTTGGTTTTCATTGCAGGCGGTTTAATACTTTATTAACTTTACCCCATATCAGCTTCAATATTAATGGAACCTGGCCAACTTACCATCACTGTCGCACAAATTTCGGATGCCGTGCTTATCACGCAACTGGGTATCACTACTTTTTGGGAAACATTTGCTGACCAAAACAGCAAGGAGGATATGGATAAATATGTGGCCGATGAAATGAATATCGGTAAGTTGACCGCTGAAATAGCAGATACCGGTAATACTTTTTTACTGGCTTATTATAATGATACTCCTATAGGTTATGCCAAACTAAGAAGCGGTAAAATACCTGAACAATTAAGCGACCGAAACCCGATGGAACTGGAACGGCTGTACGTACTTGCGGAGTACCATAACCGGAAAGTAGGCGCTACGCTGATGGAATATTGTACAACATTAGCCCGAAACGGCGGCCATGACGTGCTTTGGCTGGGGGTATGGGAGCATAACTATAAGGCATTACAGTTTTATAAGCGATGGGGGTTCAGCATATTCAGCTCCCACATTTTTACGTTAGGAACTGATGATCAGACGGATGTACTGATGATGAAAGAACTAAATTGAGCAATTTCGCTGCCTACATCCAACAATTAAACAAAATATTTACTTTTGACCATAAAATTAGCAGACCATGAATTATTCATACCTCACAATACCATAC
>CAYZKL010000004.1:67488-74217 GCA_964478855.1 uncultured Flavipsychrobacter sp. | reverse complement strand
GCATCTTTCCATTTAAAAGTTGAAGAATGCATTCAGAAACTCGCACAAAACGTTGCGGGTGCAGATACTGATACGATAAATGTATTGAGCAATTCTTTTGCCGATAAGAACAATGGCTTTCTGCAGCGCTACCAGGCGCTCGGGGGAGGTGCTACAGAAAAGGTAAATTACCTGCAGTACAATCTGCGTATCATTGATGTATGTGATTACATAAAGAATAAAAACGATGTGGATATCGCCGAGCGTATGGTGTATGCCAAACCGCAAAAAATGGAAGTGATCATGGTAAAGCTCTATGAACTGAATGATGGTCAATCATATCCATTAGAGCTGCTTTTCCAGGGCAATGCTGTAACCGTACGCGATGCAAAGGAAATTCCGGAGCTGGCTGATGCTTTAGAAAAAAAGGGATATATCAAAAGCGCTATAGGCATTAATGGATACACTTTTGCAGCCATCACACCGGCAGGGGTGCAGTTCATCAACGAGAATCTGCTTCAGAATGAATTGGATGGCGTAAGATAATATGGTGCTGCTCCGCGAATCTCTTGCAGGTTTGATACACCTATTTTATCCTAAGCTGTGCGAGGGTTGCGGTAAGCCATTGGTGGCGAAGGAGGAAGTAGTCTGCTTAAGTTGCTCACTCGAACTTCCCGAAACAAATTATACTGATATAGAAAATAATGAAACTGCGCTCCGCTTTGCGGGGCGCATACCATTTATATATGCTACCACCTATGCCTATTTTACCGAAGATGGCCTACTACAGCACCTGCTTCATGGCCTGAAATACAAAAACAAACAGGAAATTGGATATTTTTTAGGCATGCAGCTTGGGTTAGCCATCCAGAAAAGCCTCACTCAAAAAACCGATAAGGGACACCCACTAATTGACCTGATCGTTCCCGTTCCGCTCCATGCTGCCAAACAAGCCAAACGAGGCTATAACCAAAGCCTCCTCATTGCCGAAGGGATCAGTCACATATTAAAAATACCAGTGTGCCATGATGCTGTTCTGCGGGTAAAGGATACAGATAGCCAGACAAAAAAGACACGATCCGAAAGAATTGATAATATGTCTGATGCATTTAAAATAAACAGCAAGTATTCCTTTGAAGACAAACATATACTATTATGTGATGATGTTTTGACCACAGGCGCCACTTTAGAGGCTTGCGCGCAGGCTTTACTTGCCCGGAAAAGTATAAAAATAAGCTTCGCAACCATTGGTATTGCCATTTCTTAACGCTTATATTTGCACTGTTTTTATAGGCGGGTATTGTTTTTAAATTTATTTCACCATACCTTAACCGATTAATCGGCATATAGACTTGCTTAAAATTGATTTATTAACCATTTAGATTATGAAGAAACACTTCTTAGCTGCATCATTTTTATTGTCAGCAATGACCACTTTTGGTGCAGGCTATCAGCTAAACCTGCAAGGGGTAAGACAACTTGCAATGGGTGGATCGGGCACTGCATGGCCGTGGGATGCATCAACTATATTTTACAATCCGGGCGGTCTTGCCAGGCTTAAAGGCATTCAGGTATATGGCAGCTTTATGTCTATAGCTCCGGTTACCGCATACGGCAATGCTATTGACGGCACCGGTACTGTTTCTCAGCACCGTACTTTTACTCCTATCAATATTTATATAGGCGGTCCAATACAGGAAGGCAGCAAATTTGCACTGGGTTTAGGTATCTACTCTACAGCAGGCATGGGCCTTACCTGGGATGACAACTGGCTTGGAAAATACATTGTTCAGTCTGTCGATATGAAATCTATATGCTTCCAGCCTACATTAAGCTACCGTGTTTCTGATTTCTTGTCAATAGGTGCGGGCTTTGTATATGCTGCCGGCAGCCTGGATATGCGCATGGCGCTTCCTGTGCATGGTTACCAGGGACCCGGGTTAGACGATGGTCAGGCTCTACTCCATGGTAATACCACTGGCGTAGGTTGCAACCTCGGTATCCAGATGAGGCCTTCAGAAAACCTTCAGTTAGGTCTTACTTACCGCTCTCAGCTTACTATGGATCTTGGTGGTGGAACTGCTAAGTTCAAAGTACCATATTCTATGCAGCAGTCTTTCCCTGATACTCATTTCGATACACAGTTACCAATACCACAGGTTGCTTCATTCGGTTTAGGATGGAGGCTCGGCGATGTTACGCTTCAGTTCGATCTGAACTATACAGTATGGAACACTGTTGATTCTTTGAGGTTCAACTTCACACAAAACACAAGCGCACTACAAAATATTCATGCGCCAAGGCATTACAGAAATACATTAACACCAAGGTTAGGTGCTAACTACAAGATCAGCAGAATAGTATCTGTAATGGTTGGTGGTGCATTTGATCCTACTCCTGTTACCAACAATTATGTTTCTCCAGATCTACCGGATGCTAACCGCGGTATCGTTACCTGCGGCGTAGCTGTAAAACCATTAAGGGGCTTTACGATCATGGCTGCTTTCGAAGGAACAGGTTCTGCAAAACGTGCAGGTACTTATGAATTCGGCGGATTTAACGGCACTTATCAAACTCAGGCTGTCACTACCGGTTTCGGTATTTATTATAATTTCTAAAAACTGCAAAAATATACACGATGAGAAAAATATATATCATTGGTGCTATGGCATGCTTGTTTGCCGCATGTAAGCCCAGTGTGAATGTTAATAAGACGGCAGTAAGTGGTGATGTGGATTTCAGCAACTATCTTGCAATCGGCAACTCTTATACAGCAGGTTATGCCGATGCCAGCCTTACAGTATCAGGCCAGCTCAATTCATATCCTCAAAGGTTATTCGAACAATTTGCACTGATACAGAACCGTGGTGCAAAAGGTCCATTCGTACATCCATTGTTGCATAGCGATAACGGGTATCCGAGTCCTAAAAAAATATTAGGACTGGTGTACAATTACTGTAACCCGCAGGATTCCATGTGGAGTGCTGTTGATTATCCTAATTATGTACCCGATCCTATAGATCCTCAACTTTTCGTTAGTCCTGCGAACAGTGGCCAGATCAATAATATCGGTGTGCCTGGGTTACGCGTAGTTGATTATCCGGTAGCTGGTTATGCTTTACAGAATAAATACGCCGAACGTTTCTTCAATAATACCTTCGGTACTCCGTTGGATCAGCTGGCTTTTATGGTACATAACCTGCATCCTACCTTCTTCACTTTGTGGATGGGTACAGATGATATCATGGGTTATGCGCTCAGTGGCGGACAAGGAGATGGTACAGGTACTGCTGTTCCGTTAGCTTTAAATTATTACAATCCTAACGATATCAGCCCTTATACTACTTTCGAAAAAATTTATGATACTGCCCTGACCGTAGCCATAAGCACCGGTGCCAGTGGTGCGCTGATCAATATCCCGGATGTTGCATCATTACCATTCTTCACCACGGTTCCTGCAAACGGACTGAGGCTGAACACAGAAGAAGAAGCAGCTAACATGCAGGCTTACTATGCGACAAGCACTTGGAACAAGGTATTCCAGGTAGGTGCAAACTACTTTATCATCAGGGATCATAATGGCAACGTACGCCAGGCTGTTCCGGGTGAACTTATACTCCTGAGTATCCCTATGGATTCAATAAAATGCGCAGGATGGGGTAGTACTACACCTATACCTGAGCAATATGTACTTACTACTGATGAGCTTCAGCATATCAGGGCTGCAGTAACAAGGTTCAATGGTTTCATCAAATTTGAAGCACAGTTGCACAACCTTGCTTATGTGGATATGAATACTTACCTGTCACAGGTAGCCAGCGGTATCACTTACAATGGTATCAAATACAATGCTCAGTTCGTAGCAGGTGGTGCTTTCTCTCTCGATGGCATTCACCCTACTCCAAGAGGTTATGCGCTTATAGCAAATAAGATATCTTCAGTGATCAATGATTTCTACCATTCTACTATACCTGTAATAGATGTGAACAGACATCCGGGTGTAAAATTCCCATAGTGGATACAACATACTAATAATAAAAATGCCCCGTGATCACGGGGCATTTTTATTAGCATTTATTTTTTCTTTGCAGCGGCTGCACATTTCATCATACATGCCCACAGGTTTTCTGCAGATTTATCCCAGTTAAATTTTGCTACCTGCACCTTGGCGTTTTGTACCAGCCGGGCTCTCAATGCCTCATCTTTATAGAGTATGTGCATCTTATTGGCAATATCCTGCGGGTCTGAGGGGTCTACCAGCAGTGCGGCCTCGCCGGCCACTTCCGGCATAGACGATGTATTGCTGGTGATAGCAGGCACACCACATTGCAATGCCTCCAGTATCGGTATCCCGAATCCTTCAAACAGTGAAGCATATACCAGCGCATAGGCACCGCCTATTACCTTCGAAAGTTCATCCACATTCATATACCCTACCCACTTCACATCATCTTTGAACAACATCTCGGCCTTCATCTCTTCCACTTCTTCATACTTCCACGCCAGCCTGCCCACTATCACCAATTTCATGTTTGTAGGTTGGCGTTTTTTAAAAGCAATGAACGCCTTCAGCAGGTTCACAATATTCTTACGCGGATGCAGCGCACCTGCAAATACAAAATATTCACAACCTTCAGCATATTGCTGCTTCACTGCTTCCCGCTCTGCTGCATCCAATGGTTTATATTCTTTATGGGCACCATTATATACCACATCTATGTTGTCAGGGTCAATTCTGTAATGCTTGCTGATATCTTCTTTCGAGAAAGTAGATACAGTGGCTATCCTTGTGGCCTTTTTTGCAAATAAGGGGGAATAATGCCTCCAGTACAATCTATGGCTTAGTACAAAGTGCTCCGGGTAATGCTCAAAAGCCAGGTCATGGATCACAAGGCAGGTAGGCACATTGGTACTGAGCGACATATAGCTGTCCGGAGACAAAAACAGGTCCGCCTTATATTTTTTGAGCATATAGGGGATACTCCACTCAAACCATATATAAAATAAGACAGGGTGACGTGCCTGCGGATGAACAACTACCGGTGTCACATTGGATGCGAAAACAAAAGACGGGTCGTATGGACGGTCAAAAAAGAAAATGAACTCATGCTCGGGATGGTTCCTGACTATCCGTTCAAGTGTCTGATAAGTAAACCATCCTATTCCTTCCAGCTTCCCTTTTAAAAGCAACCGTGTATTTACTGCAATTCGCATACCTTATGGCAACAAAAATATACTTTTACTGCTTATTACCCGTTTAAAATCCTGATGCAGCGCTTTTTTGTAAAAAATATCCTTTTTGTCATAGCCGTCAACGTACTGGTGAAGCCGGTTTGGGTGTTTTTTATAGACAGGAATGTACAAAATTGTGTCAACGGGGGTGATTACGGCACCTACCAGGCACTGCTCAGTGTCAGTATCATTTTTCAGACCGTCCTGGATTTCGGACTCAGTAGCTATAACAGCCGCATGATCGCTCAAAACCCCGATAAGTTGCCAACAATGTTTCCGTCCATGCTATCTGCCCGGTTAGTGCTTATGTGCGTCTATATGGCCCTTGCCTGTACTTGGGGTTTTGCCATTGGCTACAGGGGCTGGGAACTACACCTGTTAGCAGGCGTACTACTAATACAATCTTTCAATGCACTGGTATCTTTCATCCGTAGCAATATTGCGGCATTGCACCGTTTCAAAACAGATGGCCTTATCTCTATAACAGACCGGTTGTTGATGATCCTTATCTGCGGTTTTTTGCTCCTATATCCGCCCACCGCCAGGAATTTTAAGATCGAGTGGTTTGTTATTACCCAATTCGTGTGTTATTTCATTGCAGCAGCCATTGGGTATATCATTCTCAGGAGAATAGGTAAGGTAAAATTGAAATTCTCGTTTAACGGACCAGAGGTATTCGGCATTATGCGGCAGAGTCTTCCTTATGCATTCCTCATATTTCTTATGTCTGTTTATAATCGCGCCGATGTAATGATCATTGAGCGTATATGTGTGGATGGAAAAGAACAGGCAAGTATATGGGCTGCTGCATTCCGTTGGCTAGATATGGTGAACATACTTGGCCTTATGTTTGCCACTATGCTTCTGCCCATGTTCGGGCGCATGCTGTTGTTAAAGAATGACGTTCAGCCTATCGTTAAATTGAGCGTGAATCTTATGTTCCCGTTCTCCTGTATGCTGGCAGTGGGTGGCATTTTTTTCAGCGCAGATATTATGCAGTTGCTCTACCGCAATAACGCATTATACAATCAGCCGGGTATGGCGGTTCAGTACAACATTGTCTTCTCATGGCTAATCGCTTCTTTTCCGTCCTGGTGTCTCATGTATGTATACTCTACCCTGCTTACTGCCAACGGCAGCATGAAGGCCCTGAACATCATAGCAATGGCAGGTGTGGCCATCAATCTGTCGCTCAACTTTTACCTTGTACCTCAGTACAAGGCCATTGGTGGTGCTATGGTTTCATTCATTACCCAAACCGGTCTTGCATTAGCATTTATAATTGCTGTGGTGCGTATTATTAAATTGCCAGTCAATATCAAATGGATGCTTGCGCTACTTGGTTATTTGTGCTTACTGATACTACTCGCATATGGCACTGTCGCTATTATGAGTTCAATGCACTGGATGGTACAACTGCTTACATTTTGCCTCATCAGCACAGGCTTTATGTTTGTTTTCCGGTTCATTTCCATTCACAATATTCAGCAACTAATTAATAAACGCACTGCGGAATCA
>CAYZKL010000004.1:36545-67478 GCA_964478855.1 uncultured Flavipsychrobacter sp. | reverse complement strand
TTGGTCGGTAATTCTTTTGCTTCACGTTTTATAATGTACACAGCTGTTTCATATACAGTTATTCCTTTGCCCCATTTCATGGCATACACCTTGGTGAACTCAGCACCGAAATATAAGATCATAGAAGAGTAATAGACCCAGGATAAAAGGATGATAATAGAAGCGGCCGCACCATAAGAATCTATTGATGATGAACTGGCCAGGTAATAACCAATCAGGAACTTACCGATAACGAATAACACTCCGGTAAACGAAGCACCCGCCAGGGTATCTTTCCATGCAATTTTCGCATCAGGCAATACTTTATAGATCACTGCAAACAGAAAGGTAACCACAGCTAATAACAGCAGCAGGTTGATCCCCTTTACCAGGAAGATATTAGCATCACCAAAAAACCGTTGCAGCCTGTTGGTAAGCATATCTATAAGTATGTTGATGAACAGGGTCACCAGCATCAGGAAACCTATACCTATAATAAGTGAAAAGGAAATAAGCCTGTCAGTAATGTATTTCAGCCAGCCGCGTTTGGGCTTCGCTTTTATAGACCATATGTAATTAATGGAGCTTTGTATCTCTGTGAATATACCTGTGGCACCAAATACCAGTATCACACCACCTATTATGCCAAACAGCGTTGTATTATCCTGGGTGCTGATACTGTCCAGTATACTTCTTAACTGGTTAGCTCCGGACTGCCCTAACAGCTTACTCAATTGGTTAAAAATTTTTTCGGTCACATCAGCCTTCTTGTAAAAAACACCCAATAGCGTTACTACTACCAATAACAGCGGGCCAATAGAAAAGACGGTATAATAGGCAAGGGATGCGCTTAATTTGGTGGCATTATCGTCACTGAACTCACTGCCTGCGCTTTTTACAAGAGCAAAGTATTCACGAAACTTAGAGATCATAGCTGTGTATCATTTTTTAAATGACATACAACCATAATGCCAAGAGGGTCTGCAGTTCAGGATATGATATATAGCGGGCTGGCTAACAGTGTTTTGTGTAACCTATTCCTCAAAAGAAGGTCAGTTTTCCTGTACAGGATGTTTAAGGTTAGGCAGTTCCTTAGCTTCCCTTTTTATGATAAATACGGCACTCTCCTTCACCGTTATTCCTTTGCCCCACTTTCGGGCATATACATCCGTAAACTCTGCCCCGAAGTAAAGTATCAATGCTGAATAGTAGATCCATGAGAGCAGGATGATGAGCGATGCCGCAGCACCGTATGCACTGACCATCTTAGAGGTGGTGAGGTAGTAGGTAATAAGGAACTTTCCAATAAGGAATAAAACACCCGTAAATGAGGCACCAACCAGTATATCCTTCCAGTGTATTTTGGCGTCAGGTAATACTTTGTAGATGACCGCGAAGAAAAATGTGACAATGATCAACAGTACAACAATATTAGCGCCTTTCAGCAATACTATATCTGCATCTCCCAGGAACCTATGCAACTTACCCGATATCACATCTATCACCACATTCAGTACCAGTGTTACGATCATCAGCAGCCCCATACCTATTATAAGTACGAATGACAACAGCCTGTCAATGATATATTTCAGCCAGCTTCTTTTGGGTTTTGCTTTTATAGACCAGATGTAGTTAATGGAGCTCTGCATTTCCGTGAACACTCCGGTGGCACCAAAGAACAGTACGATACCTCCTATGATCCCAAAAAGAGTGCTACTGTTTTGCATGCTTATATTGGTCAGTATATTCTGCAACTGCTCTGCACCAGACTGGCCGATGAAGCCTGCTACCTGGTCAAATATCTGCTTGGTGATTACTGTTTTCTTATAAAAATTACCCAGTAGTGTTATCACTACCAGCAATAATGGTCCGATAGAAAATATAGTGTAGTATGCAAGAGATGCACTTAGCTTGGTTGCATGGTCATCTGCAAACTCATTACCTGTTTCTTTCAGTAATTCATAAATATTCCGGATCCTTGATGCCATAGTATGATACGTACAACAAAGTAAGTAGATTTTAATTCACTACCATTCGTATTCTTTCTCAACGGTCTTTTTCAGCCTGTCCACCAGTTCCAGCGTAGCAGGACAGTGTACCAGGTTGTTTTTAAAAGTATCGTTATATAGATCGAATGGTTTTTTGTTATGGTGTGGGAATTCTGCACAATCCACCGGGCGCACCTCGTAGATCGAGCACATATTATTCACCAAAAACTGACAGGGCTGCAGTTTATTCACCCAGTCTCCGGATTCTTCTTCTTTTACAAGCCACTTGTCCTTAAAATCTTTTGGGGCCATACCCAGGTGTGCAGCTATCCTCTTCACATCCTTAGTGGTAAATGTCGGAGTCATGGTCTTACAACAGTTAGCGCATTCCATGCAGTTCACCTTATTCCACACTTCAGCTTCAGCCTTAGCTACCAGCTCAGGCATTTCAGTTGGTACTACTGTATCTAATTTATCGAGAAAAGCAGAAAGAGATACTTTTTTACGGGCAGCGGTAACCCTGAATTTTTTCAGATCCATAACAGCCCGTAAATATAACGTCTTTCACGCAAAGAGTGTAGCACATGCCTAAAACAGCCTTTTATTTTTCTTTACAGATGCCATGTATTCTACCAGGTCATCGGATGGTTTTAACCATAGCAGCATCACTACATACACGATAACTATCACGAGGCTGCGCAATGCAGCATCCATAAAAGAATGAACATAGATATGCCTTGTCAGGTCAAACAGGGTTGGGAAATAATACCCTGCTGCCAGTGCCGGTAGGCCGGCTAGTAGCACCAATACTGTGTTTTTGGAGAAGGGTTGCATATCCAGTTTCTTCCAGATAAACAGGAATTTTG
This sequence comes from uncultured Flavipsychrobacter sp., assembly GCA_964478855.1. Classification (GTDB taxonomy): domain Bacteria; phylum Bacteroidota; class Bacteroidia; order Chitinophagales; family Chitinophagaceae; genus Nemorincola. The sequence goes on along the minus strand of CAYZKL010000004.1, from coordinate 64,645 downwards.
CAAAGTTGAATATTGCCAGGGTTATCGTGGTACTCCATGCGGCACCATAGATACCATATACAGGCACAGATAAGCGTATAAGCACATAAAGCACTGCAATCAACCCGAGTGAAAGGTAAAAGTTGAATTTATAGTAATTCGCTATTGACAATACCTGGTCATTCATTCCAGTGGCCAGGTTAATAACCGCACCTACTGCCAGTATCAGGAACAGAGGGATCATTTCGGAATAGCCATTTGGTATGATACGTACTACATTGTGCAGGTTGCAGGTGATGAGCACAGCAAATGCAATAGTAGGAATCAGGATATTGACCGATGACCGCACAAATATATCCCGGGCCTTATCAAGATCATTGTCGGAAAATGCTTTGGCAAGCACAGTAAAGCTTGCCGGAGAGAGCGCCTTTGATGGTATTTGTAGCAGCGATATAAGGAAGACAGCATTGCGATACACAGCCACGGACCCAAAACCCTGAAATTGCAGCAGCAGCACATCCATGTAGCTCATCAGTATTATCGCCATATTCAGCAGGAAGTGGTACCATGAAAAGCTGATAAGTTCTTTGTATTCCGTACGGGTGAAGCTATTGAAATCAAGGGATAGCCCAAATGCATCTGTTCTGAATGATAAAATAAGGAATATTGCTACCGGAACGACATACATCAGTACCATGCCATATACCAGTACCTGGAATTCTATATAACTAAAGGCATACAGCAACAGTAAAGCTATGTTGATAACTCTTACTACCACCTCCCTCATAAAGGCAGCGACGGCTACTTTCATCTGGGAACCAAGAAATTGTTCAAGCAATAATTGATAGATAAACAGCAATATGTAGATGGGCAGTAGTACATAGTACCGTTGCATATAAGGTGCATCTTCCGGCTGAAAGTGCCCTATGACCCACGAATGCAGCAAAAAGTATCCGATAGTTACCGCTATGCATAATATTAGTGGTATCAGCAGGCACAATGTCAGCAGGAGTTTCCTTTTACGATCATCGGTAGCAAACTTGTGCACATATACCGCAAGGGTATAGTTAAGGCCAAAGATCAGGATCTGGGATACTGTGACAGCATTGGTAGTGAGGCTTTGGGTAAATCCGTATTGATGCTTGTCCGGAATATATTTAGTTGCCAGCCAGATAATGAGTGCGCCCATTATTGCGCCGGTAATTACAATGATAGAATTTTTTGCCGATTGCCGGAAAACAATGCCCATGAGGGCAAAGGTAAAACTTAACCTTAAAGTCAGCTATACAATAGGTAGTTATATTTATTGTAAAATGCATATTTATATACCGAAACGAATAAGTTATATTTGCCACAAATTGAAACTGAATGAAAAAGGCCCTTATTACGGGAATAACAGGCCAGGATGGCGCATACCTGGCAGAACTGCTGCTTTCAAAAGGGTATGAAGTACATGGCATAAAACGCCGCACCTCGCTTATTAATACCGGCAGGATAGACCACCTGTACCAGGATCCGCATGAGAAAGGTGTGAAATTGACCCTGCACTATGGCGATCTCACTGATTCTACCAATATTATCCGCATTATACAGGAAGTACAGCCTGATGAAATATATAACCTTGGTGCTATGAGCCACGTACAGGTGAGTTTTGAAGAGCCTGAATATGTGGCCAATACAGATGCTACCGGTACCCTAAGGTTATTGGAAGCTATCCGCATACTTGGCCTTGAGAAAAAAACAAGGATTTACCAGGCATCTACTTCTGAGCTATATGGTAAAGTACAGGCTGTGCCTCAATCAGAGACCACTCCTTTTTACCCACGTTCGCCTTATGGAGTAGCCAAGCTGTATGCTTACTGGATCACAGTTAACTACAGGGAAGCTTATGGCATGTATGCCTGCAATGGGATCCTGTTCAATCATGAGAGCCCGTTGCGTGGAGAAACCTTTGTAACAAGGAAAATAACCAGGGGTGTTGCCGAGATAATCCTGGGCCTTAAACATAAGTTATGGCTGGGCAACCTTGATGCAAAAAGGGATTGGGGCCATGCTAAAGATTATGTAGAAGCTATGTGGCGTATGCTACAGCAACCGGAAGCTGAGGATTTCGTTATTGCTACCGGTGTTACCACTTCTGTACGTGACTTCGTTAAGCTGGCATTTGCACATGCAGGTGTCGAGGTAAGGTTTGAGGGCAGTGGTGAAAATGAAACAGGCATAGTTGCTAAAGTGAATGACCCTGACTGTAAAGTGAATGTAGGAGATGTGATCGTGGAAATAGACAAAAGATATTTCCGACCTACGGAAGTTGACCTGCTGCTGGGTGATGCTACCAAGGCAAAGGAAAAATTAGGATGGGTACCTAAATATACCCTTGATGAGTTAGCTAAAGAAATGGTAGCGGCCGATATAGAGCATTTTAAAAAGAGTATTGTGCTGCACAATTCCGGTTTCCGTACTGTCAATCAATATGAATAATGGAGTTATCAGCAAAGATATTCGTTGCAGGACATAGGGGAATGGTTGGTGCGGCTATAGTAAGAAAACTGCAGGCCGAAGGTTACAGCAATATTATTACACGTACTTCACAGCAACTTGATCTGCGTAACCAGCAGGCAGTAAATGATTTCTATGCGCAGGAACAACCTGAGTATGTGATCATAGCTGCGGCAAAGGTGGGCGGCATAATGGCCAACAATACTTACCGCGCCGATTTCTTGTACGACAACCTGATCATAGAGACCAATACCATACACGCAGCATATACCAATAAAGTAAAGAAATTACTGTTCCTCGGTAGCTCATGTATCTACCCAAAGCTGGCTCCACAGCCATTAAAGGAAGAATATTTACTGACAGGTCTACTCGAAGATACCAATGAGCCTTATGCTGTTGCCAAGATCGCAGGCATAAAATTATGCGAGGCTTACCGTGATCAGTATGGTAGTAATTTTATTGCTGCTATGCCTACTAATTTATATGGGCCAGGCGATAATTATCACTTACAAAACTCGCACGTGATACCTGCGATGCTGCGCAAGTTTCATGAAGCTAAGCTAAACAACAGCCCGTTCACCGAGATATGGGGTACAGGAACTCCTTTGCGAGAATTCATGTTTGTGGATGACCTGGCGGATGCATGTTTCTTCCTGATGAAAGAATACAATGACAGGCTTTTTGTGAATGTAGGCACCGGTGACGAAGTATCTATCGGCGAGCTGGCCCACCTCATCAAAGAGGTAGTAGGCTATACCGGTGAAATAAAATTTGATACATCAAAGCCTGATGGTACTCCCAGAAAGCTAATGGATACCGCACGCCTTCATGCTATGGGTTGGAAACATAAGACCAGTCTTAAAGATGGCCTGGCACAGGCATACCAGTGTTTTTTGCATGAAGATGTAAAGAGTAAATAGCCTCAGGAATTCGCCTTACCCATTTTTACTTTTATTTTGTACAGGTACTTACCGAAGTTGCTTTCCAACAGGTAATGTAATGCTGTGAGTCGCCATCCCCATAGCAGTTGCTTAAGGCTGCTTCCGTAATATTTGCGGTATTGTTTGTAAGACTCCTTCATAGCTTTCAGATAATTTTCTGAACTGATACCTGTAGGATCGAATGTGGCAAGCGGATAGTCAATAAAGACATATGGCTCATTGGCAATACGGCACAGGAAATCATAATCCATGGCCATCTTTACATTGATATCAAACATGCCGTATTTGTCGTACAGTTCACGTTTCACATACATGGTAGGGTGCAGTGTTCCCCGCATACCACGGTACAGTTTATCTTTTTCAAATGGCTTACCTATTGCTACCCATAACCCGCCCCGCAACAGGTTCAGTTTACCATGGCACCAGGTAGAAGCCGGATTTTTAATGAATGTTTCTGCTACCCTGGAGAGTACTGTTTCATCGTAAATAGTGTCACCGGAATTGAGGAGGTAGGTGATCTCGCCGGTAGCATTTATTATCCCTTTATTAAAGGCGTCTGCTATGCCTTTATCACGCTCACATATCCATCTGCGGTATAGAGGTTGTACATTAGATTCGAGATAAGTCTTTATCTCCGGGTTGGTAGATCCGTCTATGATGATATGCTCAAATGGTTTCTCCGATTGCATATCTACCGAAGCACATGTAGCAATCACATCCTTTAGATTGTTGAAACAGATCGTTATGACGGAGATGCGGTTCATGTATCAGGATTCCTGCCGTCGCTCTAATACGCCAGCTTTGCAAGTTCTTTTCTTATAAATATAGCATCGCCGAAAATAGGTATCCCCGTTTTAGCCGATGCAGTCTGGTCTGATATGCCTACGAATTTAAATCCGTTGGTAGTAAAGTAATTATACGTTTCACCAAAGAGCCATTGGCCTTCGTAGATAGGCTCATAAGAATATTCAATGATGACCACATCTGCTTTTTTGATCGTCTCAGCACCACCGGCTATTACTTTATTTTCATAACCCTGAACGTCGATTTTCAACAGTACATTTTTTTGCAGGTCCTTACCGGCCAATGCGTCATCAAGCCTCTTCAACTCGATCGTCTCCTTCTTAACGTATTTCGATTCGGGATACAGGTTCTTATGCAGTGCTTCCATATCCAGTATAGATGAGCTCACAAAATTTTCGCTGATGTTGATCTCCGAAGTACCATTGGTATCACTCAGTCCACAGTTGAATGGTGTTACATTAAGCCCTTGCGTATTGGATACCATTTTATCATAGCAACCTCTTATAGGTTCAAAAGCATAGATATTCTTTGCCTTGATAATATGCGTAATTGCCTTGATGAACTGGCCCTCGTTTGACCCGATATCTATTATAGTGGAAATATTCAGCTTCTCTAACCAGCTACTTGCCTGCATATGGCTGAGTATACTCTCTTGTTTTACTATCTCGTAACCGAAAGAGTTTAAAATTTTACGAACAGGCTTTGCTATTATTTGCAGCATTAAAGTATGGTTTTATCAAAAAACAATTCGTTATACATTGCCGTGTATCTTATTCAAAAGATATTTTCAGATCGGCTCTTCCCGTCACATTAGGTCTGTCCAGTTCTTTTAATGGATAGGTCTTATCATTTTTTGTGGTCAGCTCGTCGTTACCCAACAGCGATCTTTTGATCAATGATAATTCAATGAAGTTAGGTAACTCGGTATTAGGTATGTAACCACAGCAATTGTTGCCGTGAATGTGTACTATCTCGTATTCACCCCTGATCTTGTCCATCAGGAAAGTAAAATCGCTCCAGAAATGTCTCAGGTCATGAAACTCTATCGCCATGCCATTGATCTTTGAACTGTAATTGAGTACATCTTCAAGTATATCATACTCTGATTGTTCTATGTCCATTTTCAGGTACACCGAATTATCAGGGATGGATTCCTGCGGGCCGATCTTTGCAAACACTTCCTTAACAGGAATAAACTGATCGTAGCTTGTGTCTGAAACCCCCAGTTCAAAGAAAAAGTTCTTATTCGCAGGTTTAAAAAAAGATTTGAACTTAAGATACGTGTTCAGTACACTGAAGGGTTTTTGCAACACACTGAATGGCAACCGCTTATTAAATATTTCCTTGGTGTAACTGTTTACGCTGATCACATTAAAAAGAGAAGAGACCAGGCTTTTCAGGTATACTTTTTCACCTACGCTGAAATCATAACAATACACCGAACATCCTCCGCTCCTGGCTTTAAAGTCTTCTTCAAATGTCCAGTCATAATTTACGCCCAGGCCAATAAGTACCTTAGTTATTCCTATTTGCTTTTTACTTAATACATATCCGCCATCATACTCTTTATTGCCTACACGTACCAGGTCATTGATCGCTTTGGGTTTCAGGTCCTTGAAGGTATATTTATGAGACTTCATTCTTATTCTGATTTATGATATGTAAGCCTGTAGACTGGTCTATTCCGGGCTTGTTATATATTTATGGTATAGCAGACAAAAGTAATACTTTTGCGCTATAAAATGTAGCTAACCGGATGCAGGAAAAATTACCTAAGATCACTGTTGTAACACCCTCATATAACCAGGCGCAGTTCCTTGAGCAAACGATTTTATCGGTAATAGGACAGCAATATCCCAACCTGGAGTACATATTAATGGATGGCGGCAGTAATGACGGGAGCATTGATATCATCAAAAAATATGAGCAGCATTTTACCTATTGGCAGAGTCAGAAAGACAACGGACAAGGTTCCGCAATAAATGCAGGGTTTGCAAAAGCTACCGGTGATATCCTATGCTGGCTCAATTCAGATGATCTATACATGCCGGGTACATTACTGAAGATCGGAAGAATGTTCAGAGATATAAATGAGCCGACTATCATTTTTGGTAATTGCCTTCATTTTCATGAGAACGGCTCTAAAACACGGGGTAGTGATGTAAATGATGCATTTAATAATTTAACCCTCGAACTTTGTGATTTTATCATTCAGCCATCCAGCTTCTGGAACCGGATGACATGGGAGCAAAACGGAACAATAAATGAAGACCTGCACTTCACATTCGACTGGGATTGGTTTATCCGGGCAAAGAAAGGCAATGTCCGGTTTACTCCAATAAATGAATATCTGTCGCTATACCGGATACATGAGGCCCATAAGAGCGGCTCAGGCGGCGACAAAAGAAGCCTGGAATTAGCAAAGATATTTGCAACCTATAATGACGACAGGATCAAAAAAGCATTTGTTAAGTGGAACAGGTACAATAATGAATACAAATGGTTTCACAACATTGCCTATGCCGCACGCAAGTACAATATCTCATTTATCAATGCGATCTTAAGGTCCTTCATTTCAACGTCTATTACTCAACATGAGTACAATAACATCAGCAGAATGTAGCAAGCTGATTACCTGGTAAGTGTGATCTTCACAAAATAACTGGAAGAAGCGCCAGACACGGCCAGGAAATAAATTCCGGGCGGGCTGTCCATCTCAATATCGATTTTTTGATTTGCATTGCCTGAAAACTCCTTTATCTTCTGGCCTACTGAATTCATTAGCACAAATTGAGCAGTTTCATCCGATCCTGATAAAAATTCTGCTTTAAACACCCCGTTATTCGGATTCGGATATATCCTTAGTCCTTCATTTCCGGCATTCTGCAGTTGTGTAAGGCCTGTGCGGCAAAAAGCATGTGACAGTACCTTGATCGGGAATATGGCTGATACTATACCACAGGAATTAATAACAGTATAAATAATAGTATCAATACCAGGAGCAATGCCTGTTACTATACCTGTGGAAGCGATGGTTGCGATTGAAGGATTACTGCTACTCCAAATGCCTGTTGTAACTGTTTCAGATAAGGTAACCTTACGGCCCGGGCACACACTATCGATCCCGGAAATTATGCCGGCGTTCGGGTATGGTTGTACCATAATATTGATCGTTGTGGTATCGCTGCCGGAACCATCGTTCACAACTACTATAAACATATCCGGCCCTATATAACCTGCTGTAGGTGTATAGCTAAGGCCAGAAGGTGTAAGTGTACCACCGGTTGATAATGCAGTATAAGCAGCTACCACCGTACCATTGGTAGGTGGGGTTAGCAGTGTCCATGTTTCTGATTGTGCCAGATCGGGATCAACTATTGCCAGTAAAGTGTTAATAGAAACTGTTGGCACCGACACACTGGTACAAACGGTTAAGCTTTGTATCGGCCCACCTGAAAAAACTGGAGGAGTATTTCCGCCGATCACTTTTCTTATACGGTTATTTTGTACATCACATATATATACATCAGAGCCATACACAGCAACTCCTTGTGGCTTGTTTAATACCGCTGCTGTTGCAGGCCCGCCATCTCCGCCATAACCCATAGTGCCGTTTCCTGCTATAGTAGTTATGATACCCGACGTATTGATCTTTCTTACCGCACTATTCAAATAATCACCCACGTATATATTGCCTGCACCATCGATCCCTAACCCTACAGGAAAGTTCATCTGTGCAGACAGAGCCGCTCCGCCATCACCGGTATACCCACCTGTTCCATTTCCGGCTACAGTAGATATAACACCCGATGTACTTATCTTCCTGACACGATTGTTAGCGCCATCAGAAAAATATAAGTTTCCGGTTGCATCAAAGGTGAGATCCACCGGCTGATTGAGCCTGGCAGCAGTTGCAGGTCCGCCGTCGCCGCTAAAGCCCGCAATACCGTCACCTGCAATAGTGGAAATAATACCTGCGGCATTAATTTTACGGATACAGTGATTTAACCGGTCAGAAAAAAAGATATTGCCTGCCGCATCAGTTACTATGCCCCATGGAGTAGTTATTTGAGCCAAGGTAGCAGGGCCACCATCGCCGCTATAACCTAAGGTCCCGTTGCCGGCAATTGTGCTGATAATGCCTGATGTATTTACTTTCCTGACCCTATAACCATGATAGTCAGATGTATAGATATTACCAGCAATATCTACTGCCATCCCGGTTGGGTCATTAATTGATGCTGCAGTTGCAGGTCCGCCATCGCCACTATAACCTGACATTCCGTTACCGGCATATGTAGAGATGATACCGGCAGTATTGATCTTGCGAATTAGTGCATTTGAATAATCTGTAAAATAAAGGTTTCCTGATCCATCCATTGCTGTACGGGTTGGCCAGTCTATACCTGCGGCAGTAGCCGCTGCACCATCACCGCTATAACTGCCTATACCATTACCCGCAATAGTATTTATTGTCTGCCCATTTGAGTTTGTATTGAAAAAAATGCCGAGTAAGGCAACGCAGGACGATAAGCCTGATAGAAACTTATTCATATAGATTGGGTTTATGTTAAAATGATAAGCGCAAAAATATCAAATTTATAGTTGATTTATAACGATTGGAAAATGCTATTTTAATATTTTTTTATAGTCAAATGTATTTTATCTGTTATGCAATCAATTAAAATGAACAATAATACTGATTCATTCAGGCGGTAACAATCTATATTAAATCGCTTGCACTTTCGGGCTATAACTGTAACTTTGCGTATTCCGTTAAAATGCTTACCAAGTAAGGGGACCATATATGAATCTTTTATTATTGGCAGTGGAGCATAATACTCCGTATAATTATTTCCCGATAGCCTTACAATTTATCATTGCAGTAGGGTTTATTGTAGTAATGATGGGGGTAACTCACCTTCTGGGTCCTAAGCGCAAAACCAAAGACAAACTCATCAATTTCGAAAGCGGTATCCCGTCTGTGGGTAATGCCCGCCAACCTATGGGTATCAAGTACTTCCTGGTAGCCATTCTTTTCGTGCTTTTCGATGTAGAAGTTATTTTCTTTTATCCTTACGCTGTCAATTTCCGCTTCCTGGGCAAAGACGGCTTTATGGAAGTATTACTATTTGTGGCTTTCTTTTTATGCGGCTTCATATATATAGTTAAGAAGGGCGCCTTAGATTGGGAAGACTAGTTATTTTAACTAAAAATTCAAAAGAGTTAGGTAGAGTGTAGCAGTGAAACGGTGTTTTTGATTTTTATTTTTAAATTTTTAATCATTTTTTATGCCCCGTCCGGTACAGTATAATACTAAAGTGAAAATGGTGGAGATACCCGAGGGGTACTCCGGTGAAGGGTTTCATGCCACATCATTCGATAAGGTAGTAGGTCTGGCTCGTGCCAATTCTTTATGGCCGTTGCCGTTTGCTACATCCTGCTGTGGTATTGAGTTTATGGCTACTATGGGTTCCAACTACGATCTTGGCCGCTTTGGCGCAGAGCGTATGGGCTTTACCCCCCGCCAGTGCGATATGCTGCTGGTAGCCGGTACCATCGCCAAAAAAATGGCACCGATCCTTCGCCAGGTTTACCTGCAGATGGCCGAGCCTCGCTGGGTCATTGCCATTGGTGCCTGTGCATCTTCAGGTGGTATATTCGATTCTTATTCAGTGTTGCAAGGTATCGACCAGGTGATCCCTGTAGATGTGTATGTGCCGGGTTGTCCTCCACGTCCGGAAGGCATCCTGGATGGTATCCTCAAGTTGCAGGACCTCGTGCATAACGAGAGCCTTCGCAGGAGGAACAGCGACAAGTACAAAGGGTTACTGGAAAGTTACGGAATACAGTGATCGGGTTTATTTGATAACAAGAAAGTCTCTTTAGGGATTCAGGGTTTATGACCAACGAAATAGTAAAACAAAGACTGACGGATAAATTTGGCGAAGTGCTTACTGCATGGGAAGAACCATACGGTATGCAAACGATAACAGCGCCTGCCGAAATGAACCTGAAGGTGATGCAATTTCTGTTTGATGACGAGCAACTGCGTTTCCGTTTTCTTACAGACCTCACTGCAGTTCATTATCCCGAAAGAAAAGGCGAAGAATTGTGCGTGGTATATCACCTCCACAACCTGGTAGACAATATCCGCCTGCGCCTGAAAGTATATGTACCTTCAGAGAAGCCGGATGTGTTTACTGCAAGCCAGCTTTTTTCTGCGGCCAACTGGATGGAGCGTGAGACCTACGATTTTTTCGGGGTCAATTTTGTAGGCCATCCTAATCTTACCCGCATTCTTAATGTAGATGAGATGGATTACTTCCCTATGCGTAAAGAATACGAAATGGAAGACCCTACACGCAGGGATAAGGATGATGAAATGTTTGGCAGATAGGCAGGAGCAGCATTGTATATGCTTTAAATTTTAAAACAAGGAAAGTCCCTTCAGGGATTTAGGTTATGGAACTACAACCACATCAGCAGCAGCATATAAAACTTTCTGAAGAATCCCTTCAGAAACAGACCACCACGCTGAACCTGGGGCCTACGCACCCTGCCACGCATGGTGTGTTTCAGAACATCATGGAGATCGACGGCGAGCGTGTGCTGGAAACCGTACCTACTATCGGTTACATCCACCGTGCTTTTGAAAAAATAGCCGAGCGCCGCCCGTATTACCAGATCACCACGCTTACAGACAGACTTAACTACTGCTCTGCCCCTATCAACAATATGGGCTGGCACATGACCATAGAAAAATTGCTGGGCCTTAAACTGCCTAAGCGCGTAGAGTATCTGCGTGTTATACTTATGGAGCTTTCCCGTATTGCAGATCACCTGGTTTGTAATTCGGTTATTGCGGTGGATACCGGTGCGCTTACACCGTTCACCTATGTATTCCAGTATCGCGAAAAGATATACGAGATATTTGAAGAGATCTGCGGCTCAAGGCTTACTACCAATATGGGACGTGTCGGCGGTTTTGAACGTAATTTCTCCGCAGCATCTTTTGCAAAGCTGAATGACTTTTTAGCTACGTTCCCTAAGGTGATGAAGGAGTTCGAATCGCTGCTCAACCGTAACCGTGTGTTCATGGATCGTTGTATCGGCGCCGGCCCTATCAGTGCCGAAAGGGCATTGAATTATGGCTTTACAGGTCCTAACCTGCGTGCTGCCGGTGTAGATTATGATGTACGTGTTGCCGAGCCATATTCTTCATACGAAGATTTTGATTTTAAGATACCGGTTGGTACCATAGGCGATGTTTATGATCGTTTCATGGTGCGCAATGGCGAGATATGGGAGAGTGTAAGTATCATTCACCAGGCACTCGAAAAGATCGCAAAAATAGAACAGGAGTTCCCTGATCAGAAAAATGTATTCTATGCTAAGGAAGCGGATAAGTTCCACATCCCTGCAAAAGAAGATGTTTATACAAAAATGGAAGCGCTTATCTGGCACTTCAAAATGATAATGGGTGAGATAGATGCTCTACCGGGCGAGGTTTATCATGCGGTAGAGGGTGGCAACGGAGAGGTAGGATATTACCTGATAAGCGATGGCGGGCGCAGCCCGTATCGCCTGCACTTCCGCAGGCCATGCTTCATTTATTACCAGGCTTATCCCGAAATGGTAGAGAATGGTTTACTGAGTGATGCCATTATCACACTAAGTAGTTTGAATGTTATTGCAGGAGAATTAGATGCTTAATATTAATTGGTTTATTAAATGACTATCAGGTTTTCAGAAGAGCGGTTGAATAAGGTAAAAGAGATCATTGAACGCTACCCTGAGGGGAAGCAGAAAAGTGCGCTCATACCTGTTCTTCATCTTGCACAGGATGAATTTGGCGGATGGCTCGATGCCCCGGTCATGGACTATGTGGCAGAGCTGTTGCATATCCTTCCTATCGAAGTATATGAAGTGGCTACGTTTTATACCATGTTCAATACTAAGCCTGTTGGCAAGCATCTGCTTGAAGTATGCCATACAGGGCCATGTATGCTCAATGGCAGCGACGAAATAATAGACTACATAAAAGAAAAGCTGGGAATAAACGCAGGTGAAACTACACCTGACGGTTTATTCACGCTGAAGCCTGCTGAGTGTCTTGGTGCATGTGGTTATGCTCCTATGATGCAGTTGGGCAAAACATACAGGGAACATTTGACAAAAGAGAAGATCGATAAAATAATAGAAGAAGCGAGGGCACAGGCTAAAAACTAAATTATGTCTTTAGACCTAACGCTCGAATTTACGGTATCCGGTAAGCCCCAAAGGGTGATGCAGTTACTCACTGACCCGGTACTGATCAGGAAGTGGAGTGGTGGTGAAGCAGTATTTGAAAACAAACCCGGTGGCCGTTTTGAAATGTTTGACGGATGGGTTACCGGAACAGTAATAAGTGTTGGCCACAACGAATTGGCTTATACGTGGAAGACCAGCGAATGGCCCGAAGAAACAAAACCAACTGAAGTTCATTATTTATTGAAGGCAGATAACGGTGGGACAAAGGTAATACTGCGTCATACCGGCTTCCCGAACGAAGATGAAATGAAAAGCCACAAATCTGGCTGGACAGATTTCTTCTTCGATCCTATGGAAGATTTCATGCTGATCATTGACAAAAGCTGATGAGGTACTTAGTGGTCATAACCCTGCTGCTGATATGCAATTTTGCCATCGCTCAGAAAAGCGATGATGCACTTAGCAAGGCGGTAACTCAGCTTGATAAAGCGTTGATCAGCAAGGACACAGTGATGCTGAAAACACTATTGAGCGATCAGCTGACGTATGGCCACTCTAACGGGTGGATAGAAGTAAAGCAGGATGTGATCAGTGATCTGTATAATGGTAAGCTTACTTACAAACAGATCAAACAAGCATCACAGAGCCGGGAAATAAATGGTAAAGTGGCATCTGTAAGAATTATTGCAGACCTTGATATAATTTTTAATGACAAACCATTGCAGATCAAATTAAGTATCCTGCAGGTTTGGAAGAAAGAACACAGGAACTGGAAGTTATTTGCCAGGCAAAGTGTGAAGATTTAAATACTAAACAAACAATAAGGCCCTTTCAGGGGTTTGTGGTATGGCAGTGAAACTATTATTAGAGAACGATCACATAGAAGGTATCAGGTATTATGATACTTATCGTAAGCATGGGGGCTACCGTGCAGCTGAAAAGGCTTTTAAAATGGGCCCTGCTGATATAGTGGAAGAAGTGAAGAAGAGCGGTCTGCGTGGTCGTGGTGGTGCGGGCTTCCCTACAGGTATGAAGTGGAGCTTCCTGGCAAAGCCTGAAGGTGTGCCTCGTCACCTGGTGTGCAATGCCGATGAGTCTGAACCCGGTACGTTCAAAGACCGTTACCTGATGGAGTTTCATCCGCATACACTCATTGAAGGGTTGCTGATCAGTAGCTTTGCATTGGGCAGTAATGCTACCTATATCTATATCCGTGGAGAATATGCATGGATCCCCGATATACTGGAGCAGGCAATAGCAGAAGCAAAAAGCAACGGCTGGCTCGGCAAAAACATTTTAGGTTCAGGTTTCGATTGCGAGATATATGTGCACCGTGGTGCGGGAGCATATATCTGTGGCGAGGAAACAGCGTTGATCGAGTCACTCGAAGGTAAGCGTGGCAATCCACGTATGAAACCACCATTCCCCGCTATACAGGGCGTATGGATGCGCCCTACAGTTGTCAACAATGTAGAAACACTTGCTGCCGTTGTGCCTATCATAAATATAGGTGGCGATGAGTATGCTAAAATAGGCGTGGGTAAATCTACAGGTACCAAACTGTTATCAGTTTGCGGTAATGTGAACAAGCCCGGCGTTTACGAGATAGATATGACCTGCTCGGTAGAAGATTTTATCTACAGCGATGAGTATTGTGGTGGTATCCCTAAAGGCAGGAAACTGAAAGCGTGTATCCCGGGTGGATCTTCCGTACCGATAGTACCGGCTAACCTGCTGCTGAAAACCGCAAAAGGAGAGACGCGCTATATGAACTACGAAAGTCTTTCAGATGGTGGCTTTGCATCAGGTACCATGATGGGATCGGGTGGTTTCATCGTATTAGACGATACACAGTGCGTGGTTCGTCATACCATGACACTTGCGCGCTTTTATAATCATGAGAGTTGCGGACAGTGCAGCCCTTGCCGTGAAGGTACCGGCTGGATGTACAAGATACTGAAGAACATAGAGTACGGAAAAGGTAAGATGAGTGACATTGACCTGTTGTGGGATATACAGCGCAGAATAGAAGGTAATACCATCTGCCCGTTGGGCGATGCTGCCGCCTGGCCTGTTGCTGCTGCTATTCGCCACTTCCGTGATGAGTTTGAATGGCATATATTGAACCCTGAAGAATCACAGACCAGGAATTTCGGATTGGCACACTATGCCGACCCTATTCATGTACCTGCATCAGCATAAAGTAATTTTAGAATTTTGAATTTGACTTATGTCAGAACAACCTAAGTTTAAAGTAACGATTGATAACATTAGTATAGAAGTTCCCGCGGGCACTACCATACTCAATGCGGCGCGTATGATAGGCGGTGATGTTACACCACCGGCTATGTGCTATTATAGCAAACTGAAGGACAGTGGTGGTAAGTGCCGCACCTGCCTGGTAGAGGTGAACAAGGGTTCTGAGAAAGACCCACGCCCGATACCTAAGCTGGTAGCAAGCTGCCGTACCACCGTTATGGATGGTATGGAGGTGAAGAATATCACATCCGAGAAAGTGGTCGATGCCCGTAAAGGCGTTGTCGAGTTCCTGCTGCTCAATCATCCGCTCGATTGCCCGGTATGTGACCAGGCCGGAGAGTGCGACCTGCAGAACCTGAGCTATGAACACGGTGCGGAAAATACCCGTTACGAATTCAAGCGCCGCACATTCGAGAAAGAAGACATCGGCCCATACATATCGCTGCACATGACACGTTGTATCATGTGTTTCCGTTGTGTTTACACTGCCGATCAGCTGACCGAAAAACGTGAACATGGTATCCTTGACCGTGGCGATCATGCACAGATCAGCACACTCTTAGGCAAATCACTTGATAATGACTTTATAGGTAATGTTATAGATGTATGCCCCGTTGGTGCGCTTACTGATAAAACATTCCGTTTCAAGAATCGTGTATGGTTTACCAAACCTATGGATGCCCATCGTGATTGCCCTACCTGCAGTGGTAAGGTACGCTTATGGATGCGTGGCGAAGAGGTATTCCGTGTTACGGCCCGTAAAGACCAGTGGGGTGAAGTGGAGGAATTCATTTGCAACGACTGCCGTTTCCACAAGAAAGAAACTAAGGACTGGGTTATAGAAGGTCCTTCCAAGATAGCTCGCAGCAGCGTTATATCTCAGGGCCACTATGTAGGTACTAAGAAAACACCGGTATTGATAGACCAGGTTATTGGCAAGCAGCCAAAACTATTGCTGGATATACACGATGTGAGTGATGTGAACAGGCCTGAGATCGATCTGTCAAAAATAGAAGGTCCGGCACATTCAGATGATTTTAAATAGAAATTGCGGGTAATTTGGTTGTCCGCAGCCGATGAATAAAAGAAAGAAGAAAATTAACTAACTAAAATTACTTTTGCGTCATTATGCTGTTACTGCAAGTTGATACAGCGCTTATTATAGAAAAGGTCATCCTAATTTCAGTTATACTGATGGGATCACTGGGAATAGCTATGTATGCCACATGGGGCGAACGTAAAGTAGCCGCCGTGATGCAGGATCGTATCGGTCCTGACCGTGCGGGTCCTTTCGGGCTGTTGCAACCCCTAGCTGATGGTTTAAAACTGTTCTTTAAAGAAGAGATCATACCTGACCGCTCTACACGTTTCATATTCATACTCGGCCCGTGCCTTGCTATGCTTACTGCACTGATGACCAGTGCTGTAGTGCCATGGGGTCCCGATTTCACTACTCCCGGTGGTCATACTATTACATTCCAGGTAGCTGATATCAATATTGGTATCCTGTTTGTATTTGGTGTGGTTAGCCTTGGTGTATATGGTGTTATGCTGGGTGGCTGGGCTTCCAACAATAAGTTCTCTTTGCTCAGTAGTATCCGTGCTGCTTCCCAGGCTATCTCTTACGAACTGGCTATGGGCCTTAGCCTTATAGCACTGCTCATGATGACAGGTTCCCTTAGCCTGCGGGATATTGTTGCTCAACAGCATGGTTTCTGGGATGGTGGCTACTTTACCTGGAACTTCTTTAAGCAGCCTGTAGGGTTTATTATATTCCTTACTTGCGCCTTTGCCGAACTTAACCGTGCTCCTTTCGATCTTCCTGAGTGCGAAAGTGAGCTGAACATGGGTTACCACCAGGAGTATTCTTCTATGAAGCTCGGTTTCTACCTCTTCGCAGAATATATCAACCTGTTTGTAAGCTCTGCTATCATAGTTACTTTGTTCTTTGGCGGTTACAACTTCCCGTTCATGGACCAGGTTGCCGGTGCAGTTCATCCTTTGCTCTTTAGTGTTATTTGTATAATGGCTTTACTCACTAAGGTGGTGTGTATGATCCTGTTCTTCATGTTCATCCGCTGGACCCTACCTCGTTTCAGGTACGATCAGCTGATGAAATTAGGATGGCGCTCATTAATACCGCTGGCATTGGTAAATATGGTGGTAACGGGTGCAGTGATATTATGGACTGTTAAGAAATAGCTTACAGCCCGTAATTGATAATTAATAGTGGTTTTGGAAAACGAAAACAATGGAAAAACTAACTAAAAGATCAGTGCAGATAGATCGCAGCCCGATGACATTCGGGGAGCGTATATACCTGCCTGCTATAGTAAAAGGGCTGGGTACCACACTTAGTCACGTATTCAAGAAGTCGGCTACTACCAGCTACCCGGAAGAAAAACGTCCGTTTAGCCCGGTATTTCGTGGCCTGCATATACTGAACCGTGATGAGAACGGTGCTGAACGTTGCACGGCCTGTGGCCTGTGTGCATTAGCATGTCCTGCAGAGGCTATTACCATGGAGGCTGCCGAGCGTAAACCCGGTGAAGAGAACCTGTATCGCGAAGAAAAGTATGCAGCTAAGTACGAGATTAATATGCTGCGTTGCATCTTCTGCGGTTATTGCGAAGAGGCTTGCCCTAAAGATGCCGTTTACCTTACCGAAACAATAATGCCTGCCAATTATACACGTGCCGGCTTTGTCTATAAAAAAGAAGACCTGCTTATTCCTCACCCTAAAAATCAGGACAGCAAATAGTATGGACTTATACGATATTTTATTTTGGGTCTTGTCAGCTATAGCGGTGAGTTGTGCCTTGGGAGTTATTCTTAGCCGCAATCCTGTGAATAGTGTCATGTTCCTTATACTTACCTTCTTTGCTATCTCAGGGCATTATATCCTTATGAACGCACAGTTCCTTGCTATCGTCAACGTTATTGTTTATGCGGGCGCTATCATGGTACTGTTCCTGTTCGTTATCATGCTTATGAATCTCAATGCCGATGTAGAACCGCAAAAGGGTCAGTTGGTCCAGTTAGCGGGTGTTATATCAGGTGGTGTTTTATTCCTTGTGGTGCTGGCTGCTATTAAAACTGCCCGCTCTGAGGCTATCGATAAAATGCCCAGCGACATTGGCCTGATCACTAATCTTGGTAAAGTATTGTTCAGCAAATATGTTTTGCCTTTCGAAATAAGCAGTGTACTCTTCTTAAGTGCTATGATAGGTGCGGTAGTTATAGGTAAGAAAGAAGATACAGGTGGAATACAGAAAGCAGACTAACATCAGTTTATTTTTATATAATTTTTGATATGCCGGTTAATTCAACACATTATTTGTTTTTAAGCTTGCTGCTGTTCTCCATAGGCATCATGGGAGCTTTAATGCGCCGCAATGCCATTATCATTTTCATGTGCATAGAGCTGATGCTTAATGCCGTGAACCTGCTGCTGGTTGCTTTCTCTAAGATATATGGCGATCCTGATGCACAGTTATTTGTATTCTTTATTATGGTTGTGGCAGCCGCTGAGGTTGCGGTAGGACTTGCAATTATAGTGATGATGTATCGTAAGGTGCATTCAGTTGATATTAATATTTTAAACAGACTTAAACACTAAAATTCAGTTATCACTGGATCGGGAGTATATGGCTAATCTTGTTTACTTAGTACCGCTTTTCCCTTTGATCGGGTTTTTGATCAACGGCCTTTTATGGAAAAAAATGCCAAAATCCCTCGGAGGGGTTATTGGTTCTGTTGCTATCCTTGCTTCTTTCGTAGTTTCATTGGGTATTTTCTTCGAGGTTAAGTCTGCCTCTTTCCAGGGTCCTGTTATCGTTCATCTTTTTGATTTCATACAATCTGGCAAGCTGCTGATACCATTTGCGTTCCAGGTAGATGCGCTTTCTTCTTTATTCCTGCTCATCATTACAGGTATCGGTTTCCTTATCCATGTTTACTCTACCTCTTATATGCATCACGATGAGGGTATGGTGAAGTATTTCGCCTTCCTCAACCTGTTTGTGTTCTCTATGTTATTGCTGGTACTGGGTGCCAACTATCTTATCATGTTCGTTGGTTGGGAAGGTGTGGGGCTTTGCTCTTACCTGCTCATTGGCTTCTGGTTCAAGAATCGTGATTATACCAATGCTGCAAAGAAAGCATTTGTTATGAATCGTATTGGTGACCTTGGTTTCCTTGTAGGGATGCTGATGGTATTATTCAACTTCGGTACACTTACCTACCAGGATTTCTTCACTCAGTTACATACAGGCAACACTGCCATCGTTACTACTTCTACGTACAACTGGATAGCTATTTGTTTCTTCATAGGTGCTATGGGTAAGAGCGCCCAGGTGCCTTTATATACATGGCTTCCCGATGCGATGGCTGGTCCTACGCCTGTATCTGCACTCATCCATGCTGCTACCATGGTTACCGCCGGTATCTATATGATAGCACGTAGCAATGCCTTATACGATCTTGCCCCGCTTGCGTTAGACCTCGTAGCTGTCATAGGCCTTATCACTGCGCTGCTTGGTGCCACTATTGCATTATTCCAGAATGATATTAAAAAGGTATTGGCCTACTCTACCGTAAGCCAACTTGGGTTTATGTTCCTGGCACTTGGTGTAGGCGCTTATACCACAGGGGTGTTCCACGTTATGACACATGCATTCTTCAAGGCGCTGTTGTTCCTTGGTGCCGGTTCTGTTATCCATGCTATGGGTGGCGAGCAGGATATCAAGTTCATGGGTGGCCTCCGCAAGAAGATGCCAATCACCTTCATTACATTCGTTATCGGTGTGCTGGCTATTTCCGGTTTCCCGTTCACTTCAGGTTTTGTTTCTAAAGATGAGATTTTGCTTGCCGTTTATTCGCACAACAAGGTCTATTTCGCTTTAGCATCATTTGCAGCTATACTTACCGCATTCTACATGTTCCGTTTGCTGATGCTGGTATTCATGGGTAGTTTCCGTGGGACCGAGGAGCAGAAACATCACCTGCACGAATCTCCTTTTGCTATCACTTTACCGCTCATAGTACTGGCTTTGTTATCATTGGTTGGTGGACTGGTGCAATTGCCGCATCTTTTTGGCGGCCACGATTTCCTCAATGAATACCTTGCAAAGGCAAACATTCCCGCACTCATTCATGAAGATGCCGGAGCTAACTTCAGGGAGCTTACCCTTCTTGGTGCTACCTGCCTCGGCTTACTCATCATATTCATCGCCACAAGAAAGATGTTTGCTGTCAGCTCATTCGATGGAGAGTATTCCGGTTTCAAAAAAGTATTGGCAAACAAGTGGTATGTGGACGAATTGTACAACGCAATCGTGCTGAAACCTATTGAAGCACTTTCCCGTGTACTCGATGCGTTTGCGGAAAAAAGAGGTATAGATGGTATTGTTAATGGTGTCGGTAAGACCGTACGTTGGGGTGGCGACCGTTTGCGGTTGTTGCAGAGTGGCCAGGTTGGCTTCTATATATTTATTATGGTTTTAGGCATAGTGGTATTATTTACAATTAGCTTTTTCTGGATAAAATAATATTCAATAAAAGGGCAAATACCCCGGTGCTTGCTTTTGAATTTTGATTTAACAATATGATTTTAATATTTCTTATACTTATTCCGTTTTTGACAGGCATCTGCTCGTTCGCTGTAAAAGGCGATGCGGCCAAAGCGCTTGCACTCATCAGTTCTATACTTACACTTGCATTGTCTGCTTATGTAAGCGGTGCCAATTTTGCTGCACCTATTACGTTCACTCAGCCGTGGATCCCGATACTGGGTACACAGTTCAGCCTTCATGCCGATGGTATGAGCAGTATGCTGTGCCTGCTTACCGGCATTGTCACTATGGTGGTCATGATTGTAAGTATCAATAAAGAAGTGGAAAAACCCGGCGCATTCTATGGCTTCCTGCTGTTATCGCAGGCAGGCCTTATGGGTGTCTTCCTTGCTTATGATGCACTTGTATTCTACGTCT
Organism: uncultured Flavipsychrobacter sp.; assembly: GCA_964478855.1. Lineage (GTDB taxonomy): Bacteria > Bacteroidota > Bacteroidia > Chitinophagales > Chitinophagaceae > Nemorincola. Next base: position 43,920 of record CAYZKL010000004.1, on the reverse strand, counting down.
TCTGGGAGCTGGCATTGATACCTGTTTACTTCCTTTGCTCACGCTGGGGTGGCGAAAAGCGTATTGCGGTTACGTTCAAGTTCTTCATTTATACGTTTGTAGGTAGCCTTATGATGCTTGCCGGCCTTATATACCTGTCTTTACAGACACAGGGTATGAGCAGCTACTCATGGCCCGATATCGTTCGTGCCGGTTCTTCATTACCTGCCGACAAGCAGCAATGGTTATTCTGGCTCATCTTTATTGCTTTCGCTATCAAGATGCCGGTATTCCCGTTCCACACATGGCAGCCCGATACTTATGAGCAGTCACCTACGCCTGTTACTATCATTCTTAGTGCGCTGATGGTGAAGATGGGCTTGTTTGCTGTGCTACGCTGGTTACTGCCTGTACTGCCGGCCGGTGTTGCTTATTGGTCAGATACTGTTGTTATTCTTTCTGTTATTGGTATTGTATATGCTTCCTGCATCGCTATTGTACAAACAGATATTAAACGTCTTATTGCTTATTCATCTATTGCGCACATGGGCCTTATGAGTGCTGTTGCTTTTACGCATTCCGGTGTGGGCATGCATGGCATCATGGTTCAGATGTTCAATCACGGTATCAACATTACCGGTATGTGGATCATGGTAAGCATGATAGAAGACCGCTGGGGCACACGTGATATGACCAAGCTGGGTGGTATGGCTACCGTGGCACCGCAGATGGCTGTTGCACTGGTGATCATTTCCCTTGCCAATATCGCATTGCCGCTTACCAATGGTTTTGTAGGTGAGTTCATGTTATTTAATGGTTTGTTCCGTGGCGATTCTGCCGCTCATATTGCTATAATGGTGGTTGCGGGCCTGGGTGTTATCCTTGGTGCGGTTTATACCCTCAATATGATACAGAAGACCGCCTACGGCAATGCAGTAAAAATGACAGTGAATAAAGACTTGGCTATAAATGAATATCTCGGCCTGGCCATTATCATTACTATTATAATTTTCCTGGGTGTATATCCTAAACCATTACTGGATCTTACCTCAGGCATAGCAGGAATGATAGTGAAGTAATTTTTGATTTTTTGTGAAACAGAGTGTGAGGGAATTTTGAATTTTGGTTTTTGACTTTTGAATTTGAAACATGAAGGCAATTATTGCTACAACGGTTTTTGGTGTTATCATGATGTTTACCGGGTTAATGGTAAACAATAAGAAAAGTGTGGTTGCTGTTGCTACCCTGCTTTTTGCTTTACTGCTTGGTGTCAATGTTTGGGAGCTGACCACTACATCAGCAAATGCACCAGTGCTCTTATTCAACAATATGTTGCGTATCGACCGTTATTCGGTTTGGTTCAATACACTTATGTCTGGCTGTTCCTTACTTTATGTCCTGCTCATGGGCAAGGAGATACAAAAGGTAGGCATGCATGTGGCCGAGTACTTTGCTCTTATTCTGTTTATTCTCTGCGGACTCTTCATTCTTTCTACTTACAACAATATGCTGATGCTGTTCATAGGTATCGAGATATTGTCTATACCCCAGTATATACTTGCCGGCAGCGATAAGCGAAATCTTAAAAGCAGCGAAGCATCCCTCAAATACTTCCTGATGGGTGCCTTCTCTACAGGTATTTTACTCATGGGTATTACTTTGCTTTATGGTGCTGCCCGTACGTTCAATATTATGGAAATGGTAAGCGTGCTACACAGCGATACGCTCAATCCATTGGCTCTTGCAGGTATCCTGTTCATTATGATCGCTATGGCATTCAAGGTATCTGCTGCGCCTATGCACATGTGGACACCGGATGTTTATGACGGGTCTCCTACTGCATTCACTGCATTTATGTCCACAGTGGTAAAAGCTGCGGCCTTCTTTGCATTCCTTCGCTTGTTCCAGGTAGCATTCAATACCCTTAGTTCGCACTGGATACTCGTACTGGCTATCATCACGGCGGCTACCCTCCTTGTGGGTAATGTTACCGCTGTATTCCAGCAGAGTGTTAAGCGTATGCTGGCGTACTCTTCTATTGCCCAGGCAGGCTTTATGTTGTTTGCCGTACTGGCGGTCAATTCCGTGGCATGGCAGGGTATCATCATCTATGCGGTTGCCTACAGCGTAGCTACCATTGGTATCTTCTCAGTACTTATCAAGATGAAGGACAATACCTACGATGGTTTTAATGGACTTGCGCAAAAAGAACCCTTGCTGGCATTCGTAGCTTCTATCTTCCTGTTCTCTCTTGCCGGCATCCCGCTTACAGGTGGGTTCATGGCCAAGTATTATGTATTGCTTGCAGTTGTGCAGCAGGGGCAGCTATTATGGCTGGTCATCTTTGCATTGCTTATGGCCGCTATCAGTGTGTATTACTACTTCAGGGTCATCATTGCTATGTACTTCAAGCCCGGTAATCCTGAGCTTACATCAGAGGTTACTGCCGGCGATAAGCTCATGCTGGTCATCACCTGCATCATAGTACTGCTTATAGGTATCGTACCACAGCTATTCCTCAATAAGTTCTAAAATACTGGCTGGGATGAAAACAAAATATATCTTTTTGCTCTTCATCCTCGGTTCAATAGTTGGTGGTGTCGGTGTGCTGTTCAAGATTCGGCACTGGCCCGGTGCAAACATAACACTGACATGTGGTACGGTATTGATCGTCATCTTTTGGATATTGATCATCTGGAAGGCCTTCACCCATCCAGGCCTGCGGGATTTTCTGAATAAATAATAGCTCAGATCGCTGATAACAAAAACTCTGTTACCCTCGGGTAATAGAAATGCTCCAGTTGATGAATACGTTTGGCAAGGATTGCCGCCGTATCGTTAGGTTCCACTTTGCATCTCGCCTGCAATATTATGCCGCCCTCATCATACAATTCATTCACATAGTGTATCGTTATGCCCGACTCAGCATCACCTGAATCTATAACAGCATTATGCACATTGGCACCGTACATACCTTTACCGCCATATGCAGGTAATAGGGCCGGGTGAATGTTGATGATCTTACCCGGATAGGCATGTATCAGTGTTTCAGGTATCTTCCACAAAAAGCCCGCAAGCACTATCAGCGATGGTTTGCAGTCATTGATCTGCTCCAGCATCATTGTCTCGTGAAATGTCTTTTTATTCACGATCAGGAATGGTATTTCCTCACGCTTTGCTATTTCCAGCACACCTGCATCCGCTTTGTTGCTTACTATCAGCGATACTCTTGCCTTGCCGTTCTTCTTATAATGGTCAATGATGGCGGCTGCGTTAGTGCCGGTGCCCGATGCGAATATGACTATGGAATGCATAATGGAATATGAATGGCAAAATTACGAAAACTGCCTCGTATTATCAGGCCGGTTATGCAATGATTAAATTGCTTATGTTTGTTCCACACATACTTTCTCTATGAACAAGACTCGGTTAGAAGCTTTCAGCGATGGCGTTTTCGCTATCATTATTACCATTATGGTGCTGGAGCTGAAGATCCCCAAAAGCACCGAGTGGGAAGCAATAAAAGAATTGTTGCCTAAACTCTATTGCTACCTGCTCAGCTTCATTTTCATCGGTATCTACTGGGGCAATCATCATCACCTGATGCATACAGTAAAGAAAGTAACTCCCGGCATTATGTGGGCCAATATGCACCTGTTATTCTGGCTTTCGCTGGTCCCCTTCGCTACCGGATGGATGGGTAGCAATTCATTTGACAAGGTAACAGTGGCTACCTATGGCGCGCTATTGTTCTTAAGTGGTTTAGCATACAACATCCTCAGCAGCGTCATCAAAAAAAGCTATAAAGAAGAAACTCCGCTTACTAACGCGATAGCTAAAGACAACATCAAAGGGTACATCTCTGCTTCATTGTATGTGCTGTCTATTCCTGTGGCTTTATTTGTTCATACTGCAATAGCTGAAGCATTCTTTATCCTGGTCGCCATTTTATGGATCATACCCAGCAAGGCTATAGCAAAGGTGTTAGATGAATAGAAGTAGGGCATTGCTATAAAGGCCCTAACAATTCTTCAATCATTTGTATGATCTGTGGTTTGGCGCTTTCATAATTGCGCCACACACTTCGCGCCCATTTCAATAGTTGCTCATCTTTGTCTGTTGCATGTACCACATCGGCTATGGTCATCGTATTATTTTGTGCCGGCGCGAAAGCCGGCCATTCATATGTTTTATTCTGCGCCATAAGCAGGTGTATTTCCTGCACCCGTGCACCACTGTATCCTTTCTCCAGGTATAGGTATAGCCCCGCCAGTGCGAAAGCCGTTGTTATTCTTTTAGTAATTCCGCCACTATGTTGTGCGCCATAGGTATCCACCAGCAATTGGTGAATGAAGTCTTCATCCTGTTTTGCCAGCGTATAAAAACTCAATTGCCAGTATAGCTCCGTACACTCACCAGACGCATTGTACCGGTCGTTAGGTGGCAACTGTTTTTCGGGCAGTTTCAATCCGCAACCAGGGCAAATCGTATGTTGTGCTTGTTGTTCCATAGTGTGCTTACGTCGTTTAAAATTATGCCATAATGCTAAAACAAAACAGCCTCCGTTTCCGGAAGCTGTTCTAATATTATTTCAAAAGTCAGGCTAACTATTTCTGTATCATCAGCTTACTGCTGTAATTGATGGTCGGTGATTTAACACTGATCATATACATACCATTATCAAGTCGTTTCATATCTACCTGCTGTGCCGCTGCTGCAACTGTTATGTTCAGTTTTGTTTTGAATACCACGCGCCCTGTCATGTCTGCAACAACCACATCAGCAATACTTGCTTGCTGGCCTTGCCATTTTATGTTAAGCGTTCCGTTACTGGGATTTGGATATACGCTCATGCTGCCGTTACCATTTACAGATGCTACACCAAGTGTTGATGCCACTACGCTGTCCCGTATCATCATTCTGCCGTTGCCGGTAGTGTTGTAGCATGAGTCTAAAACTATTGCAGTGCACACCGTAGTATCAGCATAAGATGATCCTCCACCACCGCCGCCATACTGACTACCGCCACCACCGCCATAGTAGCCACCACCGCCACCACCGCCGCCATAGGCCGAAGTCGCACAGTCTCCGCCTACTCCCAGCACTCCTGCCATTCCGGTAGGCGAAGTGCCACCACCGGCGCCGCCGGCTGTCTGAGTACCACCCATACCATCATCAGTACCGCAAGTCTTTCCGTTACCTCCCGTAAGTCCACCACCACATCCACCGTCCTCATTGGCACAGTTGAAGCCGCCACCACCGCCACCGGCAGCTACGGCTACACGGTTTACCAGGGCAGTACCACCCATGCGTAAGTCTGATGCACCACCACCACCGGCGCCATAACTATACCCGTCACCACCACCATTGAAGCCACCTGCCCTCGTGGTTAACACAAGAAAATCATCCCCCTTTCCTGCCACATTCACCTGCAATACTGATCCAGGGGTAACGGCTATCATACACCTTAACCTTCCGCCTGCACCACCAACACCACTTCCGTTAGGTTGACCGCCGGTAGCTCCCTCCATATCCACAATCAGGTAGCTGACACCCGCGGCAACCGTATAGGTTTGCGGACTTCCCGTATAGCTAAACGATGTTGTTGTTTGTGCAAATGACGTAGCATTAACACCAAACAACGCAATTGCTGCACACAGCTTAGTAATTGTAGATTTTTTCATAGATATTAGTTTTATGAGTGATAGATAATGATAAAACATAATGAATCGTTCAGTTATTAGCACTACCTAAGTTATAACTACCATATAGTATTGCCTCCCATTTCTTTCCAAATGGTCGTAAAAGTTCACAAACGGTAATTTTGAAAGCAACTAAATGGCCCCCCGGCTATATCCTTTTCCTAGCCAATAAATAAACAAAGGAAAACACACAGAAGAAATGGAAGGAATAAATGAGCAGCCATACCAGGTTATTAAGGTTTAGTTTCATTAATAACCCTTCATCATCATCTAAGTAAAATAAGATCGTTGAAAGCAACAATGAACACCCGATGCTCATCAGTATTTTGCCATTGGACATTATGGCTCGCTCCTTCCTGATCTTTATAAAGAGCTTTCTGGCAGCAAAAAGCACAACGAACAAAAAAGCAGCAAAGGTGATGATACTGAATAACTCCTTCATCGAAAAGAAATCCGCTCTCCATCCTTTCAGGTAATAACCCCATTCAATGATGATAGCCAGAAGCAATGATACAATGGCTAGGTTCACGGAAACCTTTTTCATATCACCAGTTTTTAAATCAAACGATGCAAACTCACTTTTTATTATAACAGGAGCCTCACCGTTAGTACTCTCCACTTGTCGAAAAGTCTCGCTTCCACACCCCACACGCACCTTTACCCTGCCCAACCTTCTATGTCTAAACTCCTGTATTGAAATTTGATACACCAAACTAATTATTTCTTAGTCTGTTAATTTTCCTTTTTTGAACAAAAACGATAGGAATAAGTATTAGTATAACAATTCCCTCCAGCGCGATAGCACTTATCAGATATTGAGTTCTTGATTCCTGTATCTTTTTCTCCGCTTGTATTTGGGACTCGTACATTACTTTGAAATCGTGAATAGTTGGAGGAGTATCGGTATCAGTATAAGTTTCGACTGTAACCGTCTGCTGACAATATGATCTGCAGGCTACCATCACCAGCAACGCAATCCCGAATACAGTAAATAAGATTGATTTTTTCATGAGTTTTTATTTAAGGGTAAAAAAGTCTACTGGTTGAAGTGCCTCGCTCACGCACCCCGCACTCACCTTTATCCTGCCCATCCCTCTCTATCCAAACTGCGATACTGTATAGCCTCTGCAAGGTGTTCCGGTCTTATTTCCTCGCTATCTGCCAGGTCCGCTATGGTGCGGCTCACCTTCAATATTCGGTCATAGGCGCGTGCGCTCAGGTTCAGCCGGTCCATTGCAGTCTTCAGCAGGTTTTGCCCCAGTGTATTGATCACGCATATCTCTTTCAGCAGCTTGCTACCCATCTGCGCATTGCAGTACACACCTTCGTGTGCTTCAAATCTTTTGGCCTGTATATCCCTTGCCTTCAGCACACGCTCCCGCACATTGCTGCTCGGCTCAGTACTGTTGGTCGATGATAGCTCGCTGAATGGCACCGGTGTCACTTCCACATGCAGGTCTATACGGTCCAGCAGCGGTCCGCTTATTTTGTTCAGGTATTTCTGCACCATTATCGGCGAGCAGGTACACTCTTTTTCCGGGTGATTAAAATAACCACACGGGCAAGGATTCATGGATGCGATCAGCATGAAGCTCGCCGGAAAGTCTATACTCACCTTCGCCCGCGATATACATACTTTACGTTCTTCCATTGGTTGCCGCATGACCTCTAATACTGTTCGTTTAAACTCAGGT
>CAYZKL010000004.1:29127-36520 GCA_964478855.1 uncultured Flavipsychrobacter sp. | reverse complement strand
CTTCCCTGCCACAGAGTGTATCTTGGTTGTCTCCAGTGCCTCATGCAGCGATAGTGGTGGCAGTATAGTAGGGAGCCTTTTCGCCAGCATGGTCTTGCCTGCTCCCGGCGGCCCTATCAGTATAGCATTATGACCACCTGCGGCCGCTATCTCCAGCGCTCGCTTCACATTCTCCTGTCCCTTTACATCATTGAAGTCTATATCGTAACTACTCTGTGCGTCAAAGAATTCTTCGCGCGTATTCACCACAGTTGGTTTCAGTGTTTGTGTTTTATTAAAGAACCCTATCACTTCCGATATGCTCTCTACGCCATATACATCCAGGTTGTTTACCATGCCTGCTTCCCTTGCGTTGGCCTTAGGTACTATCAGGCCCTTATACTTTTCTGTTCGTGCCTGTATGGCTATGGGCAGTGCGCCCTTTACCGGTTGCACGGAGCCGTCAAGCGACAGCTCTCCCATTATTATGTATTCACTCAGTTCCTCTGCGGGTAGCTGGCCTGTAGCTGCCAGCATACCTATCGCTATAGGCAGGTCATATGCCGATCCTGCTTTCTTTATATCTGCCGGCGCCATATTCACCACCACCTTGGTGCGTGGCCGCTCAAATCCTGTATTCTTTATTGCTGATAATATACGCTCTATGCTCTCCTTTACCGCATTGTCCGGTAGCCCTACTATAAAGTAACCCGTGGTACCCTGCGCCAGGTCCACCTCTATGGTTATTGTCATTGCCTCTACTCCATATACTGCGCTGCCAAATACTTTAACTAACATGCCTTATCCCGTTTGCTGAATTTATTACTGTAAAAATATACCTAAATCATATATCTTTTTAAAAAAAACTGCTTAATACGTATTTTATATATAAACAATCCTTAACTTCATGATGATAATTTTTATTTTTTTAATTAAACAAAATCATTTCTATGTACCGCAAACATCTATCAGCTCTTATTATAGGGCTCGCATTCATCACTGTTATGCTTTGCTGCAAAAAGGAAGACTACTACGCACCGGTTGACACCAGCCTCAGCAACCTTTTCGCAGACCTCCGAACCACTCCGCAAAATATTAAAGTCACGGCCGGGGTCGCCCAGACAGTTGTTGCCGCCAATGGTACGGCAATGAATTTTTACCCTAACTCCTTTAAAGACGAAGCCGGAAATATCATAACCAGCGGCACAGTAAATATACAGATAACAGAAATGTACAAAGCCGGTTCCATGATCCAAAACCGTGCTACTACTGCCGATGCCGACGGATCGGCATTACAGAGCGGCGGACAGGTAAATATTGTTGCTACAATGAACAATAAGACCGTTTACGCAAACAAATATGGTATTGCATTCAGGCAGAGTGCTCCTTCAAATAAACCGATGGCATTATACTATGGCAATTCCGGCAGTTCTGACTCTGTGTCCGTGTGGAATGCAGCAGATACGACTCAAAAAGGAACGATAGTAAAAGGTACTGTAAAAGATACTGCCAGAAAATATGGCCCCGATGCTGATTTCTATTTCATTTTCGACTCTTGTGTTGATTTTAAATGGATCAATTGTGATTACAAGTGGGGAGACGGGTATAAATTCACTTTTATAAAATTAGCGCTGGAAGGAAAGCCATTTACATCAAAAAACACGGAGGTTTATGTTATTTATCCCGACATCAAAAGCACTATCAAAATGAGGTACGAGAAAGATTCCACATTTATGCTCAAAAAAGCACCTATAGGCGTAAACTATAAAATTGCTGTAATTTCCAAAATAGATGATCAATATTATTATGCCGAAAAAACGGGCGTGATTACAGATAGCCTCAGGTTAACCGAAACCCCTGCTCCGGAAACTCGGTCAGACATGATAGTAAAGTTAGGCGGGCTATAGCTTATATCTTACTCACTCTCTTCTCATGTCTGCCGCCTTCAAATGCGGTTGCGAGGAAAGTATTGGCCATCTGCTCTGCAACTACCAGCGCCACAAAGCGCGATGGGATACAAATGATATTGGCATTGTTGTGCAGTCTTGCCAGCGATGCCAATTCTTCATTCCAGCATAGTGCTGCGCGTACTCCTTTATGCTTGTTCGCCGTCATGCATACACCGTTGCCGCTGCCGCATACCAGTATACCTGCAGTTGCCGTACCATCTTCTACCATTGCTGCGGTAGGGTGCGCGTAGTCAGGGTAGTCTGTACTATCTGTACTGTAGGTGCCCTTATCTACCACCTGCCAGCCGGCCTTGGTGAGCATATCCTTGAGCTCTTCTTTATAATCAAATCCCGCATGGTCAGCTCCGATAACTATCGGCAGGTTTTTGTCAAAAGTCAGGTTGCTCATATTATTGGTTGTCTTTTAGTTTTTTTCTTTTAGTTCTTGCTTTGGCAGTGCGTCCGCTTATGCCTATCGATATTTCAAACAACAGGTATAATGGTACAAATACAAACAGGCAGCTGAACAGGTCAGGTGGTGTTATCAGTTCTGCCAGTATAAACAGTATCAGGAATGCGTACCTTCTTTTCGAGCGCAGGAACTGTGGTGTCACCACACCTATGCGCGACAAAAAGTAAATCAGTATGGGCAGCTCAAAAACGATACCCAGCCATATCACCATATTACTCATGGTATCATAGTAGTTATCCATCGTAATGATGTTCTCAAACTGCGCACTCAGTTTATAGTTCGCAAAAAAGTTGATGGTATATGGTGCTATCAGGTAGTAAGCAAATAATACCCCGGAGAAGAAAAGTATAGAGCACCAGAATATGATGCCGTTCGCCATTTTTATTTCCGTGGGTTTCAGTGCGGGTTTTATAAACTTCCATAACTCCCATAGTATATAAGGGAATGCGATCACAAACCCCAGCATCAGCGATACCGACAGGCTCATCATGAATTGTCCCGAAAGCGTAGTATTCTGAAAACGGATATTGATCTTGGGCAGGCAGAAATCATCATAATGCAAAAACTTGCCTAATGCACAGAACCATTTGTACGTAACGAAATCATCGTGCGTGGGGCCAAGTATGATACGGTCAAAGATCCACTCTACTTTTATGAACACAAGCACCGCTCCTATCACCACGGCTATCACAGACCGCACGATATGCCACCGCAGATCCTCCAGGTGATCCATGATACTCATTTCACCTTTCGAATCGCCGTTCCTTATATTCAGAAAATTATTTAATAGCCCCACTATATAGTATTAGCGGGTGCAAAGGTAGGTGGATAAGTTCATTGGTGAATAGCTGAAAGGTGAAAAAACAGAATAATCCTAAAACAAAAAAGCCGCACCAGGTGGTGCGGCTCTTAAATATATATATGATTATTACTTTTTATAAACTTTTACTGAGAATGTATAGCACTCCATCTTCTTTATCTGCTCTTCCCTGCTCATCTTACTCAGTTTGTTAGTTTTAGGCAGGTGCAGTGTATTATCCGGAAGCTTCTTATGCAGCATATCTATCAGCGCCTTAGAGCTTACCGCATAAGTATTGTCTTCCGCTTCGCTGCCTATTGCAGTAAGCACACCCAGTATGTTTCCTTTATCATCTATCAGTGGCGATCCGCTCTGTCCGTGTCCTGCAGGCAGTTCCAGGGTATATTGCAGGTCATCGCCGTCATAGCCGTTTCTTGCGCTTATATATCCTTCACTGTACTTTATGTAGTCTTTAGGAAAACCGATGGTATATATCTTGGCTCCCAGGCCCGATTTGCCCGCTGCGAATGTATATGGCACTTCGCCTTTACCAAAATGGAAGTTCTTTTTCTCCACCCTTAATACTGCAAGGTCAGTGGCTGCATCATTATACAGCTTTACAGCCTTAAAGTATTCACCGTTATGGTCCTGTATATATACCGAATCAGCTCCGTCTATTACGTGGTTGCTCGTTACAAAATAACCATCATTGCTCAGTGCAAAGCCCGTACCTGTGTACTTCACATGTGCAGGTGGTGGTGTATTTATTTTCTTCAGGTCTTTCTCCAGCTGCTTCTGCGAGTTCTTCAGTTGCTTCTGCGACTCCTTTATGTTAGCTACCTCGCGGCGTATGATATTGTATTGAGAATCGTTCTTTTTCAGCGATGGGTTCAATGTCCAGTAGGTACCAAAGGTGGTAACTATTGCTACACCTGCAGCTACTGCCGCTGTGCGCCAGAAATGTGGAGGTAATTGCAGCAACTTCGCCTTTTTATTTTGCTTGCCTGCCTGTTGTGCATGTATATCTTTCAGCATGCTCCTCATACGGCGCTGCTTTCCGCTGCCTTCTATTGATCGTACCAGGTTGGCACTTTCATTGAATTCATTCGCAAACTCTATATCACTTGCCAGTCGGGCCTGCAATTCGCTTAGTTCTGCCGCAGACAACGTGCCTGCCACATACTTTTCTGCTATTTCCCAGGTGTTACTATTGTTTATAGACATAATAATTACTCCTCATTTGGCCTGCATCGTGTAAAATATCTTACGCAATCGTGTCAGGCATTTATACTTTTGTGTTTTCGCATTGTCAGGGTTAGTGTACCCAAAGTCTGCTGCTATTTCCTGCATGCTCTTATCGTTATGATAATACGCTTTTAATAAAGATCTGCAGGGCTCTCCTATTTGCTCTAATGCTACACCCAGTTGTTCGTAGTGGGTTTCGCGTTCGTGGTGCACTTTTATATCATCCTCCCAGGCCACACCGTATTCTCCTTCTTCCTCTCCTGCACTTTCTTTGGTATATACCGGTTCCCTGCTTTGCCGCTGTAGCTTTTTATACCACAGGTGCTTACTTATAGAGAAAAGGTAGGTACCTATACTACAGGTCAGCCTGAAATCTGTTTCCTGCGCCTTGCCAAATAATACAACTACTGCTTCCTGAAACAGGTCTGCTGCATCGTCAGCCGTTCCTCCGTTCTTTATCAACCATCCACTGATTATATGATAGTGTTGCTGGTAGATCTGTTCGGTAACTCTTCTGTCGCCTGCCGCAAGTGCTGCTAATTGTTGCTGCTCTGTATTTATCGGGCTGTGCACTTATTAATACTTGATTATGAAAAAAGTAACCCTCTATCGGGGGAATATTTTGCGTTTTTAACTAACCGTAAAGGTAAATAAATTTATAAGCAGAATTTTGTGGCCAACTATTAACTTAAAGCCGTTCGATTCACATTTTATTAACAATATATAAAGATTTAAAAATAAATCTTCGGCTTGATGGGTTACCTTTTCCCATTTAGGGCATTAACCTATATAACAACTAAAAACAAACAACATGAAATTTGTAAAATTAAGCGTACTCGCTCTTTCAATGGGTCTTTTCGTAGCATCTTGCGGTAACGGCGGTGGCGAAACTTCAACTACTGATTCAACTGCTACAACTACTACTACAGAAGTTGCTGCTCCAGAAGCTACTCCAGCTCCTGCTGATACAGTTACAGCTGCTCCTGCTAAGCCGGATTCAACTAAAACTACAACTACTACAACTACAGAAACTAAAGAAAAGACTAAGTAATTCTTTTCAAATAGCTTTTTATAAAACCATCCCTTTTCGGGGTGGTTTTGTTGTTTTATAGCCTTTTTGCGGCTGTGCATCAGCAAGGTTAGAGATAATAAAAATAAATATTTAAATGTTTTTCACCCTTTTTGGGTTACCTATTTTAAATCTCGGTATTAACCTTCGAACAACTAAAAAACAACTTTTATGAAATTTGTAAAATTAAGCGTACTTGCTCTTTCAATGGGTCTTTTCGTAGCATCTTGCGGTAACGGTGGTGGCGAAGCTGCTGCAACTGATTCAACTGCTACTGCTGCTCCAGCTCCAGAAGCTACTCCAGCTCCAGAAGCTCCAGCTCCAGCTGCTGATACTACAGTTAAAGCTGATACTGCTGCTAAAGCTGCTCCAGCTGCTGAAGTTAAAAAATAAGGAAATACTAATTTCTCTTAATAAAATAGCCATCCCACAAAGGATGGCTATTTTTATGCCCGGTATCTTCCTTTTTTATTGCTTACCAGCCATTTCCACCGGCAGCACCATTTCCTTACCGTTTCTCATCAGGGTTATCTCGGTCTTATCTCCGGGCGCAAATTTGCCTAATGCTTCCATATAGCTTTGCATTCCGCCTATTTTGTTCGCACCCAGTTTGGTTATTATATCTCCGCGCTTCACACCGGCTTTCATTGCCGGCCTGTTATCGGTCACACCGTCTACCAGCACTCCGTTATCCTTATAGGTATAGTCGGGCATAATGCCCAATGTTACTTTATATTCCCTTTTCCCACTGGCTTTCTGTTTCGTGGCGGTAAATGCCGGCTTCACATGTTTCGCATCCATTTTCACCAGCACCTTTTCCACATAGTTGATCACCGATACCTCACCCGCATAGTTGATCAGGTCTGCCTTGTCACTCGGCTTATGATAGTTTTGGTGCTGCCCCGTAAAAAAGAATAATACCGGTATTCCCACATTGTAAAAACTCGTATGGTCTGATTGTCCGGTGCCCGAACTATCTATACTGACCTTAAACTCTGTTCCGCCAAGGCTGCTTATGGTGCTCCATTCAGGCGATGTGCCTATACCGCCTATTTCCAGGCTGTGGGTACTGTCATTCAGCCTGCCTATCATATCCAGGTTGATCATGTAGGCAACGTGTGCGCTGTCTATATGCTGGTCTTTCACAAATGCTTTCGACCCATACAATCCAAGTTCCTCACCGGAAAAATTGACGAACAGGTAGTTGTAGTGCTTCAGCTTTTTACTTTTCACTCGTTGGGCCAGCTCCAGCACTGCTGCTGTTCCGCTTGCATTATCATCGGCTCCGTGGTGTATCTGGTGCTCAGTAGCAGCATTGGCATACAGGCTGTTACCATCTTCGCCGTAGCCCAGGTGATCATAGTGCGCACCCACTACTACTGTGTAGGGTGCCTTATTATCTATGTATGCCGCAATATTATTTCCGGTCCGCTCTGCTTTGTTTACACTTACATTCAGGTCTATACCTACTGTGCCCTTTTCGTTCTTTATATACTTTACATAAGCCTTATCCTGCAAAAACACTACCGGTATGCCCAGCGTTTCATATTCCGATTGTTTATTGAACACCGGCTCCCATTTACCTTTATACCCTTCATAGAATACCACACCCGATGCCCCACGCTTCTCAGCATCCTTCGCTTGCTCAAACATGAATTTCTCTGCATTGAAGTGAGGATTGGTAGCTTCGGTCTCATCTGCATACAGTGCTATCAGCCATATACTCCCTTGCTCCATTATTTCAGGCGACAGCTCACTATACACATGCCTGTTGGCGCCAAATGGTAATGGGAACGCCTCTTCATTCATACGCATCACCGCCTTATTGATCCTTATCCGGCTTGCACTTGATATCTCTTTGCCATACACAAACCCGAACG
>CAYZKL010000004.1:25132-29117 GCA_964478855.1 uncultured Flavipsychrobacter sp. | reverse complement strand
ATTGGTTCTTATACGGGAGAATGTTTGCTTCTTTGTACCTCTTTTCTATATAGTCTGCCGCTTTGCGCTCACCCTCATAGCTGGTGCGCCTTCCCTCCAGTTCGTCAGATGCCAGATAAGTAATATCCGTTTGCAACTGCTTGATCACTTTTTTATCTTTTTTACCCTTTGCATCAGCAGGCAGGTGCCATATCATTGATACACTAAGCAGCAAAAAGGAAAAAATACGCCAACTCATAAACTATATTTATTGCAAATGTAATAAAAAGCAAAACAAGGTTTTCGAATAAAAACCATTACTACCAACATTCTCCGCACAAAAAAGCCGCTTCAGAAGGAAGCGGCAGTTGTGAATTCATAATATCTGAATCCATTCTCTTTAATTATGATGCTTGCTTCAGTTCGCCACCTTCAGCTACTACCAGTCCGGCAGCATCTTCAGGTACAGCTTCCAGTCCGCTCGTCGGCATCACTATTTGTACATCTGTAATGTCTTTCAACTGTGGCAATTGTGCCGGAGAGTTGATACCCAGGTAATCCATGAAGTTCTTCGACGTTGCATAGATCAGTGGCTTACCTACCATATCCTCATTCCTGCCCGATATCACGATAAGCTCTTTTTCCAGCAGTTTCTGTATGCTGTAGTCTGCGCTTACACCACGTATATATTCAATTTCGCTCTTGGTTATCGGTTGTTTTTAAGATATTATAGACAGAGTTTCCTTTGCAGCGGTCGACAGTTTTTTGTTTTTTTTCAAGGCAGGTAGATATACGGTCAGTTTCGATCACTGTTTCCAGTGCCTGGCCTATGATCTCTGTCATTTCTATTTGGGTCAATGGGCGCTCACTGGCAAATATCAGGGCTTCCACATGCGGCATCAGTTGTTCGATATCCATACTCTCTGCATTTTCTTTTCACTATCGAAATTAATACTCCCCGGCTCACCAAAACGACAAAGTAATGCACAGGTGTGAATAACTAGGTTTGTGTTTTCGGGCATGAGCTTGAGAATGCAAAGGTACTGCTTAAATGCTGATTAAACCGTATATACCCCAATCTGCATCTGGTAGCAGCAATAGCAGAAAACAGGCGCTTATCCGTAGAAATACGGATATAAAAATACACAGAACAGGGTATTTCAGGCGCACCATGTCCTGCCTAAGTTTGCAGCATAAATAAAACGATCATGAACACAAGAAAACTATTATCGGTCTTCATCCTTGCCATAGGACTATTAGGCACCTATTCGTGCAAAAAGACAACAACCTCTACACCCACTACCACCGGCACTGGTAAACCATTTTATTGCAAAATAGATGGTACAGCTTACGAGCCCGCAGGCGGCGGCCGCTATTATACCGTCGGCTCAGGCCCTACCATACAGATCGTAGGTGACGACCCTACCACCACAACTATGGAGATGTACCTGACAAACAGCACCGTAGGTACATATCCGCTTACAGCTTTTGGTGCAGGCAATAACTCAGGTTCCGTATTTTTCAATGCAGGCAGCAAGATATACGAGAGCACTACCGGTGAGGTAAAGATTACTAAATCTGACGGCACAAAAATGAGTGGTACTTTTCACTTCACTGCTACCGGTACTTCCGGTACTGTAGAAGTTACAGTAGGTGAATTCAACGATATCCCAAAGCGATAAAATACTTTCATACAGGGAAAGACTTAAGGGGCACCTCGCAAGGGTGCCCTTTTTGATTGTAGTTAACTCTTTAAGAATACATTAACTGTCCCATAATATTCAGTTCATATTAGATTCGTCACTTTGTACAACCAAATGCTTCATCGAAGACAATAATGGCAAAAAGGGAAGTGGATGTCGTAGTCCTTTCTGATATACACCTTGGTACTTACGGGTGTCATGCAACCGAACTTCTTCAATACCTCAAAAGCATCAAACCCAAAGCAGTAGTACTCAACGGAGACATCATCGATGTCTGGCAATTCAGCAAACGGTACTGGCCCGCCACACACATGATGGTCATTAAGCACCTCGTAGGCCTGATCGCCAAAGACGTTCCGGTTTACTACATACCGGGCAATCATGATGAGATGCTGCGGAAGTTCAAAGGGTTTAACCTCGGGTCGCTGAAGATCAAAAACAAACTCTCGCTCAAGGTCAACAACTCCAGGGTTTGGATATTTCATGGTGATGTGTTTGATGTGGTCATGCAGCACAGCAAATGGCTTGCAAAGCTCGGTGCAGTAGGCTATGACACACTCATCCTTATCAACAGGTTCGTCAATTACCTTTCCCTCAAAATGGGACGTGGCAAAATATCTTTCTCCAAAAAAATAAAAAACACGGTCAAGGGCGCGGTCAAGTTCATCAACAATTTCGAAGACACAGTATGCGACATAGCTGCAGAGAACAATTATGATTATGTCATCTGCGGACACATACACCATCCCGAGATAAAAGAAGTAAATACCCCGAAAGGGAAAGTGATCTACATGAACTCCGGTGACTGGATAGAGAACCTCACAGCACTCGAGTATTCAGATACTAAATGGAGCTTGTACAATTACCACGAAGACCCTGTGGCAAAGACAATAGACATCAACAAAAAGAAGCAGAAAAAAGAAACTGCAAAAGCCATGATGGCTAGCCTCATGCTCGAACTGAATATGAGGCCGGCAAAAGAAGTGGGAAGCATTAATGAAACTCCCGAGGCAGCTTAAATAAACATCACCAACACTTTTACACATGAAAATACTATTTGCAATACAAGGCACAGGCAATGGTCACCTGAGCCGTGCGCGCGATGTATATCCTGAGCTCGCAAAGTACGGAGATGTAGATGTCCTCATCAGCGGCATACAGTCCGATGTGGATGTGCCTTTCCCGGTAAAATACAAGTACTACGGCCTCAGTTTTATTTTCGGCAAAAAGGGTGGTGTTGACATTATGGATACAGCCCGTAAACTGAAATTATTCAGGCTGATAAAAGACATTCAGCGGCTGCCGGTCACCAGTTATGATATCGTCATCAATGATTTCGAGCCGGTATCTGCCTGGGCCTGCAAGCTGCGCAACAAGCCGTGCATCTCACTGAGCCATCAATGTGCCGTGTTGCATGAAGATGCACCAAAGCCAACCGCTCATGACATGGTTGGCAAACTGGTATTACAACATTATGCACCGGTCACTGCGGCTTATGGTTTTCATTTCACATCATTCAGCAGCAATGTGTTCACTCCCGTTATTCGCCAGGAGATAAGGGCGATTACACCCGTCAATAATGGTCACTATACTGTTTACCTCCCTGCTTATGATGATGATACTATCGTAAAACATTTATCACGGTTCCCCAACACTCAGTGGCAGGTATTCTCCAAACACAATAAAGAACCTTTTACTTCTGCCAATGTTTCTGTCAGCAGGATTGACAACAGTGCCTTCATTGCCAGTATGGCTTCGGCAGAAGGTGTATTACTGGGCGCCGGTTTCGAAGGGCCTGCAGAGGCTATGTACCTTGGCAAAAAAGTATTGGTGATACCCATGCATACACAATACGAACAGCAGTGCAACGCCGCAGGCGCAAATGCATTAGGAGTTACGGTTGTAAATTCATTGGATGAACATCATTATGGCATCATCAGATCATGGATCGGTCACGGTCAGCCCATGCACGTTTCATACCCCGATCTCACAGCTGGCATTGTTGAAAAGATCATACAGGAGCACGCCCGCTAACCTTTCTTCTTTTGATCAGATTTAGCAGCCTGCCCGTGCAGGTTTATTTTAACGCCGATATTAAATAGCGCTACTAAATTTTTGGAAGATAGTATTGATGGAAAATCAGTTGGATAGTGATAGAACGTTGCGGCGGGTTTTTTATCATACACGTTATTGCACATATAGTGGACTGACGGTCCTAACACAAGCGCTGTATTTTTGCCGGTCTTTATTTCTACATCCACCTGGCCTTTATACCAAAGATTGCTGCGATTAAAGCTATTATC
>CAYZKL010000004.1:20710-25122 GCA_964478855.1 uncultured Flavipsychrobacter sp. | reverse complement strand
CCTCACCTTTGATCATGCGCGACTTATACCCGGAGGCATCACCTCTGTTTTTCATCGATGTAGTGTAGGTGTATACAAGTCCTGCCTGGGGCACTATCGATATGCCGTTACCGGCCCGTATCCTGTATCCCACGCACAGCGGCACAGCGATGTGATAATACGATTCACGTTCCCGCCTTTCATACCGTGCAGATGAAAATCCGGAAGGAAAGACATCAAGATAATAAATTTCATGTCCCGAGCGCATGAATGATAACCCGGACACGATGCGCCATTTATTGATCCGGTAACCTACCCCAACCCCTGCGTTATAGCCCGCCAATGAATAGGATTTATTGGATACGCGTTTTAAACCACTTACACTGGTTCCTGACATAAATATATTGTCAGAATTGGTTACACCGAGTCCAAAATACGGTTGAATGTAATATCCGTTTTTCGCATCTGCATGAAGAGTGCAAACGCATAGAAAGAGTAGGGTAAGGTATCTCATTGGGGTAAATAGATTTCAATATTGCTTTACTTGCCGGCTTCAGCGCTGGTAGCATTCATAGCTTTTTTGCTATGTTGCCTGAAATTATACTTGATACCCACATTCATCAGCACAGCATAATCATGCTCCGGCGCATAGTTCAGCATCGAGCTGAACATATACCTGAATGAAGGTCCTGCTACCAGGTCACAGCGTTTATTCAGTTTATACTCCAGGTTCACCTGCACCAGTCCTATCACACCCAGTCGGTTACAGTTATAGTTGAATGATGCCTGTGTTTCCCTGTCTCTAAAATTGGGTTCCGCGTATGTGAATGTCCTCCGTGTATTATATGCAAGCTCCGCACCTATTGCCGGGGTCACTGTAAGTTTGTTGTTGAATCTGTATGCCTCATATCCTATTTTCACAGGCACTGTTATATGCGGATTGTAAGTTGTCATCTTATCGATCCTGATCACCATGGGCACCAGCAGTTCCGGAAAAGTTGTTGTTATAGCTACGTCCCTTCTCAGCAATAATGCGGATCCGGTCAGTTGCATTCCTGTACGCAAAAAACCTATACCCGATGAAAATTGCCATCGTCCCGTTTTATATCCTATACCGAGTTGACCTTGTATTGAGGTAATGCTATTCAGTTGAGTATGGCCGTAGAAGTTAGCGCTTCCGGGCATTCTTGCATTCGTAAAACCTATCCCTGCTTCAGGTAGCAGATAAAAGCCTTTTTGGGCAAAAACATAGCTGCTGCAACAGCATAGAATGATAAAGAGAAGTTTTTTCATAAGGTCGTATTTGTATTATAATATAAAATTAACGCTTTATTAGGCTTGTTATTGCATGCTACCCGGTTTTTTATAAATTTCACCCTCATCAGGTTTAAACCTTCCATTATGTAAACGCACTATAAATCACTACTTTTGCACCCTAATTCTCACAAATGAGCAATGAGCTGAAAAGACCTATCCGTGTACTGGTTGCCAAAGTCGGGCTCGATGGTCACGACCGTGGCGCAAAAGTAGTGGCAACAGCCCTGCGCGATGCAGGTATGGAGGTTATCTATACCGGGCTCAGGCAAACCCCCGAAATGGTTGTCAATACTGCCCTGCAGGAAGATGTAGATGCCATAGGTATCAGTATTCTCAGCGGCGCGCACATGACCGTATTCCCCAAGGTCATGCAGATGATGAAGGAAAAAGGCCTGGACGATGTATTACTTACCGGTGGTGGCATCATACCCGATGAGGATATGAAGGAGCTCAATGCTGCAGGTGTCTGCAAGCTTTTTGCTCCCGGTGCAGTTACCTCAGAGATCGCGGGCTACATTACCGATTGGGTGAAAGAACACCGTAAAGACCTTTTATAAAGCAAAAACATAATAACATAATGTACAATACACTGCTTACTACCCTCGAAAACGGTACTTACATCATCACCGTCAATCGTCCTGATAAGATGAATGCCCTGAACAAAGATGTTATCGAAGATCTGGGCAAGGCACTTGAAGAGGTTTATACCAACAGCGAGATCAGGTCGGCTATCATTACAGGGGCAGGAGAAAAAGCCTTTGTAGCCGGTGCAGACATTACTGAATTCCTCTCGCTTGGCAAAGAAGGTGGATCTGCCCTCGCACAAAGGGGCAGGGTGCTCGTTTTCGATAAGATAGAGCATTGTCCTAAGCCTGTGGTTGCAGCTGTCAATGGGTTCTCTTTAGGCGGCGGCTGCGAACTGGCTATGGCTTGCCACTTCCGGGTAGCAAGTCTCAATGCCAAATTCGGACAGCCTGAGGTGAACCTTGGCCTTATCCCCGGTTATGGTGGCACCCAGCGCCTCACCCAGCTCATAGGCAAGGGCAAGGCAATGGAACTCATGATGACCGCCGATATGATTGGTGCGGAAGAGGCTAAAGGTCTCGGTCTCGTCAATCACGTTTTCCCACTTGAAGAACTACTTATTAAGACAAAAGAAATACTTCAGAAGATCCACACCAAGGCTCCGGTAGCTATAGCTAATATTATTGCTTGTGTTAATGAGTCTGCGGTGTCTGATCCTGAAGGGTTTGATAATGAAATTGGCCGTTTTGGTGATTGTTTTGCTACAGATGATATGAAAGAAGGCACAGGCGCTTTCCTCGAAAAAAGAAAACCTGTTTTTAAAGGAAAATAATTTATATCTTCAACCTCAAAATTTTGTACATGCAGGCCCGCTCTATACGTAACTTGGTAGTTATTTGCCTTTCATTGGCAATGAGCTATACTTCCATTGCACAACATGCATCCAGGATCTATGTAGAACCTAATGGCTGGTCTATAGGCACAAGCGTAGGCCTCAGCGATATGTGGGGCGATGTTGGCACTAAGTCATTTACATCCCATTACATGAACAGTAAGTATTTCGATAGGGTGGCTTTTATGGGTGGCATGTTTGGTCGCTATTCAGTGCATCCTTGCTTTGCTGTTCGCTTTTCTGCCAATTTTGGTTCTCTTTTTGCTACAGATAAGTGGAACTATGATCTCGCATTAGTTGCTAAGAGCCAGGGCGAAGATGCTTACCAGCGTTATGCACGTTCACAGACAGCTAAAGCGGTTGTTATGGAAGGTACTGTTGGTATGGAGTTCATACCTTTCAGGTCCAATCCCGAAAGTAAAGCAGCAAGCAGGCGTGGTCAGCCATGGATTGGCTTGGGTATCGGCTATTTCCATTACACACCATATAGCAATGTAGCCGCAAGTCCACGTTATGTAAAAACTTACGAACTTCACCTCGAAGGTCAGGGCTTCGGTGTTGGTTTCCCTCCGTCTTATTCATTATGGGCTCCTTGCTTCCCGCTTACTATCGGTTACCGTTGGGATCTCGGCCAGCACCTCAACCTCGGTTTAGAGTACAGTTATCGTATTACCATGACCGATTATCTTGATGGTGTTAGCGGCAAGTATATCGACAAGGCTGCTTATGGTTTGAACATGGCTCCTAAAGAAGCATATCTTGCCGAGCAGGTTGCCGATAAAGGATATTATGCAGGCTTGGCTCCTCCTAATGCTGCCGGCAATATGAGAGGTAACCCGGGCAATAAAGATTCTTATTCCACATTCGCTATATCATTTTATTACAAGGTATTTACCCGCACACGTCAGTGGTGGCATTAATATCACTTTTGCGTAAGCACAAAAAAGCTGCATGGTATCCATGCAGCTTTTTTATTTTTTGCTCCTCGTTACATCCTTGGTCGCCATGGCAGTTCCGGTGCATTGTTGATGTGCCCCAGGTAGCGTGCCAGCACAAACAGGTAGTCAGATAACCTGTTCAGGTATTGTATAATTAACGGAGGTATAAACTCATCATGCTCCTGCATATCCACGCATATTCTTTCTGCTCTGCGACACACGCACCTCGCCACGTGGCAGGTCGATGAGGCCAGGTTACCTCCCGGTAGTATAAAGGAACGCATCTCCGGCAGTTGTTCATTCATCTCGTCTATCCGCTGCTCCAGCCATTGCACATCGGCTTCATGCAGGTCGGGCAGTTTCATCTTCACCTCTTTATCAGGGTTCGTCGCCAGCGCCGATCCTATGGTGAACAGCCTATCCTGTATCTCGCGTAGCCATGCACTCACCTGCTCATGCTGTGCCATATCATTCACCATACCTATAAACGAATTCAGTTCATCTACAGTACCATAGCTCTCTATTCGTATGTGGTTCTTAGGCACGCGCACTCCGCCTATCAGGCTCGTGCCACCTTTATCACCGGTCTTTGTGTATATCGTGAACATGGAGTCGATTCAAAATTAAAAATTCAAAAAAAAATATCAGGTACTGAGCATCGGCTTTTGTGTCTTATCCGTTTCCACCACGCCATCACGTATCCTTATCACTCTGTGGGTAAATCATGCTATAACTTCTTCATGACTCACCACCACCACCCT
>CAYZKL010000004.1:1914-20700 GCA_964478855.1 uncultured Flavipsychrobacter sp. | reverse complement strand
ATGATCTCCACACTTGTTTTACTGTCCAGGTTGCCAGTTGGCTCATCTGCCAGCAGCAGCGATGGATTATTGATCAGCGCCCTGGCTATCGCCACACGCTGGCTCTGTCCCCCCGATAGTTCGTTTGGTTTATGGTGTGCTCTTTCTGCAAGCCCTACTTTGTCCAGCATAGCACGTGCGCGCTCTTCTCTTTCTTTTTTATTTGCCCCTGCGTAGATCAGCGGTAATGCCACATTCTCCCATGCTGTCAGCCTCGGCAGCAGGTTGAACTGCTGGAACACGAAGCCTATCTCCACATTGCGCACATCGGCCAGTTGGTCCTGGTCCATATTGCTCACATCCTTGCCGTTCAGTATATACTTTCCGCTCGATGGGGTGTCCAGGCAACCAAGTATGTTCATCAATGTCGATTTTCCAGATCCCGATGGTCCCATCAGCGCCACATATTCATTATCGCTTATCAGCAGGTCTATACCCTTCAGTACAGGCAGTTCCTGCCTGCCCATATAGTAGCTCTTCTTTATCTCATTCAGCCTTATTACTTCTTTCATTTATTTCCGTGCTGTGGGTTTTCAAAAATACGCATAATTTCACCCTTTGTTATGCACTTTTCATCTTATTGTCCCTTTCCGGTTCTAAATACTATTACTTGAGAGTACTACTCATAATATTGTTTGTGGCAATTTTGTCTATCAATCTTAAAGGACAGACTTGTAACTGTCTTTTCAATCAATACGACAGCAGCTCGTTCAAACCGGTAAAACTATTCTCCTTTAAGAACAATAACATACTTGGCTTATATGGTGACCAAAATATAGAAGGAAAAGATACATCCTATAATGGTATTGCTATTTGCTACTGCAACAAAAGTCGTATTGTATATGATATGGTTGATTTCGGAATGATAAATTTCAAAGTGAACCAAATAAAAGATAGCCTGTTTGTAGAAGAAATAATTGGAATTCCTAATGGCAAGAACTATCAGTTTATCTGGCAACCATTTTATGTTACTAAGTTGTTCTTTATTAAGGATAGTTTGGTTGAAAGAGTTTACTTTAAAAAAGGAATAAAAAGATATTCTAAATTACAAATTGCAGACGTATTAAACCAATATAAAAAGTTGAAAAAAGAAAATTGTGAATATAACGTCGCAATAGCAACCAGATTGTTTTGGGCCTATATTTCAGGAAGCAAAGAAGCAGAAAAATATTTAAAATCATTCCCGCAAAAATTCGGCCCATTTGACGGTGCTTGCGCAGAAGACTGGGATGATTTAGATGGCATATATCAACAATGGAAGAAATTAAACAAGAAGCGATTATCTAATTGACCTTTTGATATCTGATGTATATTTGACGCTCGTTTACCCTTTGTTATGCTGTGCTTTCCAAATTGTAAAATTAACCTTGGTTTGTATGTTACCCGCCGCCGCGAGGATGGGTACCATGATCTCGAGACCGTATTCTATCCCGTTCAGCTACGCGATGTACTCGAGGTAGTTCCTGCTCCGGTTACACAGATGCACCTCTCCGGCCTTGCAGTAGCAGGCGCCAGCAACGACAACCTGGTATGGAAAGCATACGAGCTCTTGCAGCGCGAATACCCGGTCCAGGTACCTTCGCTGGATATATACCTCCACAAGGTCATTCCTATGGGTGCGGGTATGGGTGGAGGTTCCGCTGATGGTGCCTTTATGCTTCGCCTCCTCAATGATTATTGCAAACTCAATATCCCTAAGCAGCAGCTCGCACAGTATGCCTTACAACTCGGCAGCGATTGTCCGTTTTTTATCTACAACACACCTCAGTTTGCCACTGGTCGTGGTGAGCAGATGCTGGACACCCCGATCGATCTATCTGCATATAGCATACAGCTTATCTGTCCGCAGGTACACATAGCCACCGGCAAGGCATTTCAGTTAATTACACCTCGCTCCGCTCCCTTCGATCTCCGGCAACTGCATTCCCTGCCGCTCGCACAGTGGAAGGATGTCATCAGTAATGATTTTGAGGCTCCGGTCTTCCAGGCTCACCCCGTACTCGCTGCTATCAAGGCTCAGTTATATGCGCAGGGTGCTATCTATGCCGCTATGAGTGGAAGCGGCTCTACCATCTTTGGTATCTTCCCTAAGGGGCAGAAAGCCGATGTTAACGCAGATGTTACTATACAGGCTTATTATATAGAATAACTGTTACTCACAGCACATCACGGTATTCTTCCACACGGTCAAATATACCTTTCGCAAACGGGCACAACGGAATGATCTTGATTCCCCGTGCCCTGGCAAACTCCACCGCTGCTTTTACCAGTTGTTTGCCCAGTCCTCTTCCTTCATATACGCTCGATACTTCTGTATGGTCTATGATCATTTTCTCGCCCGCATATACATAGTGCATGGAGGCTATCTCCTTGCCTTCTGCTTCTATAAAGAATCGGCCCTTGCTCTCATGATCATGTTGTTGTATATCCATTTATCCGGCGTTTATAACAATATTACTATAAATCAACTTATCAGCTGTATCCGTAAAAATACGTAGATGAAATTACCTGCAAGTACGCATTGCAGGTATGCACTTCTCAGATTACTTTTGCTGTATAATATAAAAACAACAAATACAAAATATATGAAACACAACTTTACTACAGCAGCCATTGCCATCGCTTTACTGGCCTGTTCAGCTACGGCAAACGCACAATCGGAGACCGCTAAAAACGCCGAATACATCAATGTCGGCGTGGGTGGCACTTTTGGCAAGTCAAAGATCATGACCCATCTTGACAAACTCGGTATTGCACAGATCACTGTCAACTACAAGCTCACCACTACCGAGAGAACTGTGGCAAAAGATAAATCAAGTGGCAAGGTCGCCGGTGCCAAGATCACCGCATTTATGGAGACCACTGATGGTGATCTTACTGCAGCAGACCTCCAGGAAGTGACTGACCATTTTTACCATTACTTCCAGAACGCGCTGAAAAAGAATGGTATCGACACAGTGGCATGGAGCGCCATTACAGCTTCAGATTTTTATAAGAGTGCAGATGATAAGACCGAAGACGGTGAAGAGGAAAAAAAGAACGGCCAGGTATGGATCACCCGCAATGCCAATAATGGTAATAAAATGTACGGAGGCAACATCGGTTTTGCTTTTGGTAAAGGTGTGAGGGCAGTTAAATTTGCCAAGCAATTCGAAGCCCCAATGGGCTTCTTCCACATCACTGTCGATTTCGCTGATGTGCTGGTGAACATGGAGATCCGTTCGGGTAGCCACGTGGGTTACTACCAGGTTACCACTACTACTACCAAGAAGTATGCGACTTTCGTAAAAGCAAATATGAAGGTTACTACCTGCGAAATGGGCCATTCTATGCTATTGAATGAGAAAGGTGTTGCAGAAAATATATTGCTTGATGCGGAAATAGAGTCGAATGCTCCTTACCATACTTCGATCAATGAAGACCGCTCAAGGCTGAAGAACAATCTCTTTGGTTTTGCTAAGCAAATGGATCCTGTGGTTATAGAAACTACAAGGGCTAAATACAAGGAAGCTGCTAAAGTAGCACTGGAAAAGTATGCTGATGCATTCATCGAGAAATCTAAGCAAATGAAGAAAGGTTAATCCCTCTTTACATAATCAAAACAGCAAAGGATGTTTCGCAAGAGACATCCTTTGCTATTTTCCCGTATCCCTACATAGCTCCACAATAGCCATACAAAAACGGGAATAGGTTATATATTAAAATACATTTTATTGCGAAATTGATGACAATTTATATAAAAAACCACCTTTTACCGCTTATGTTTTAAAGCACTAGGCTTTAGTTACTGTTAATATTTTTGAACTCAATTGTTGGTGTATCTGTTGGCATGGATTTCATTTAATATGATTGATAATGGCTTTGAGTAAGGCAAATGAGTAATAGACTAAATACTTATCATCATGAAAACTATAAACAAGGAAGACTACGGAAAGCTAAACAGGGCATTGTATGATCTCGAAGATATATTGAGTTGTATGGGTATTAAAGAGTTCTCCCTTTCACATAACAAGCACAATATTGAAATGGACACTAATGCAGATCATATAGATACTGATCTCTTGTATTCATTTTGCAGGAACATTACAGAAATACATGATGCAAAATTCGGCCCTATGGATAAACCATTGACCGGCCCTTTAGATAATAACATGCCTCGGAATAACGGTATAGGGGTATAAAGTGTTTTAAAAGCCAACCTCGTATTTATTCAGTAATTTTGTAGCCTAAAAATTATAGGATGCAATTACCGGATCTGTATGAGCGGGCAATGAGATTTGAGTTTCTGAGCGCTGAAGAAGGTATTTACCTTTATGAGCATGCTCCGCTTACCGAGTTGATGTACCTCGCCAATGAGTTACGAAAGATACAGGTGCCGCACGGCAAGGTTACATGGATAATAGACCGCAACGTAAATACTACCAATGTATGCGTGGCCAATTGTAAGTTCTGCAATTTTTACCGCATCCCCGGCCATCCCGAATCTTACATTACAGATATAGAAACCTACAAACGCAAGATAGATGAGACCTTCAAGTATGGCGGCGAACAGTTGCTGCTACAGGGTGGCCACCATCCCGGTCTTGGCCTTTCTTACTATGTGGATCTGTTCAAAGAACTGAAGCAATTATACCCCAACCTTAAGTTACACGCACTCGGCCCGCCGGAAATAGCGCACATTACCAAGCTCGAGAAAAGCACGCATCACGAGGTGCTGAAAGCATTGATAGCCGCTGGCCTCGATAGTCTGCCCGGCGCAGGTGCAGAGATATTGAATGACAGGGTGCGCAGGCTGGTGTCCAATGGTAAGTGTGGTGCGCAGGAGTGGCTCGATGTAATGCACGAGGCGCACAAACTTGGCCTCACTACCAGTGCTACCATGATGTTTGGCCATGTCGAAACCTTACAGGAACGCTTTGAGCACCTGGTGAAGTTACGTGAGGTTCAGGCCAAGAAACCCGAAGGAGCAAAAGGCTTCCTCGCATTCATACCATGGACCTTCCAGGATGTAGATACGCTATTGCAGAAGATACGCGGCACAAAGAACCTCACTACTGCCGAGGAGTATATCCGTATGATAGCATTGAGCCGTATCATGCTGCCCAATGTGAAGAATATACAGGCATCATGGCTTACAGTTGGTAAGGCTGTTGCTCAGATTTGCCTTCATGCCGGCGCCAACGACTTTGGCTCTATAATGATCGAAGAGAACGTAGTAAGTGTTGCCGGTGCACCACATCGCTTCACAGCACAGGGCATACAGGATTCCATCCGCGAAGCAGGCTTTGAACCCCAACTCCGCAATCAGCAATATGATTTCCGCAAAATGCCCGAAGTAATGGAAGAACAGGTAATAAATTATTAAGAGGATTATTTATAAATAGTAACGCCCTCAATTGAGGGCGTTACTATTTATAATATCACTTACTGACCTGTCCCCCCTTCAGGGGGTCAGGGGGCTACACCCCCACCATCAGCGGCATCAGCAGCATCAGTACATCTTCATTTTCTACTTTATCCATTGAGCGGAAGATACCGGCACGTGTAGGAGTGCTCAGTTCCACCTGTATTTCATTACCATCCAGGTTGTTCACCATTTCTACCATCAGCTTTGCGTTAAAGGCTATTTTCATATCCTCACCGCTGTACTGGCAGCTCAGCATTTCCTTACCCTCGTAAGAGAAATCAATATCCTGTGCGCTTATCTGTAGTGCGTTACCGTTAATGTCCAATACAACCTGGTTAGTTGTCTTGTTGGCAAATATGCTTACACGGCGCAGTGCACTTACAAAATCAGCACGGTTAATGGTCAGCTTGTACGGATTATCTAATGGTATTACTGCTTTATAATCAGGGAAGCGTGCATCTATCAGGCGACAGCTAAGGCTCAGCTTTTCACCCGTTACAAACAGGTGGCTGTTGTTATAGGCCAGCTGCAGTACAGACTCATCCGGTGGCAATGTGGCACGCAGTTGCTGTAAAGGTTTCTTAGGCACTACAAAACCATCCTGTACAGGACAGTTGATGTCTGTGCGGCGAAACTGTACCAGCCTGTGCGCATCGGTCGATACGAATGAGATATTGTCTCTACCCAGCTCAAAGAATACGCCGGTCATTGCAGGGCGTAGTGTATCACCGCTCACTGCAAACAATGTTTTATTGATACACTCCAGGAGTGCTATTGACGGAATAGTAAACTGTGTGGTATCACCAGGTGCCGGCTCTTTCGGAAAATCATCCGCTTTCTCGCCACCTATACGGTACTTACCCACGTCGCTCGACATTTCCACCGACAGGTCAGTCTCATTGATGTTGAAAGTAATTGGTTGCTCAGGCAGGTTCTTCAAATAGTCGCTCAGTATCTTCGACGGGATACAGATACGGCCATCGCCCTGGGCATCATTAACTTCCATCTGCACACGCATCATCGTTTCCAGGTCGGTAGCGGTAAGCGTCAATACATTGCCCCTCAGTTCAAAGAGGAAATCCTCGAGTACAGAGAGCACTGTATTAGAGCTGATCACACCACTGATCTGCTGCAGGTTCTTGAGTAAAGCTGTTGATGTTACTATAAAGCGCATCTTAATTATTGGTTTTGAACAAAGATATTTTAAATAAAGTCAAAAATAAATGGGCAATATGCAATGTGGATAACTTCTCCCCAAATGCACAGGTATCAGTCTGAAAGACGGTTATTTAATTTACTGCCAATAAATCAGATCAGTCCGCACTCGGTTTTTGTATGATGCCTGTAATAAGTGATATGACGGCCAGCACCGCCAGTATATGAATGAGATTACCCTCATGTTTCCAGACGAAAAACCCTAACAACCACCCGATGATCAGCAGTATCGCAATAAAATATAAAAGATTACGGAGTATCATGTCTTTACTAAGTAAATATAACAATTATCATTTAAACTTAATAAACGTTTTCAACCCTGCACATGCCGTATGGTTTACAACAGCCCTTTCACTTTCTCTATCACAGCCTGCAGTCCCGATGCATTTTGCCCGCCTGCAGTAGCCAGTGTTTTTTGCCCGCCGCCGCCGCCGTTTATAATCGGTGCCACATGTTCTTTAATGATCTTGCCGGCATCCAGTCCTTTTGCGGCAACTACTTTTTCATCCACGCCCACTGCCACAAATGGTTTGCCGTCTATATTCGCTCCCAGCACGATCACATGGTCATTCAGGTGCGATTTCAGGTCCAGGCACAACTTCTTCAGTGCGTCAGCAGAACTCACATTTACTATCTGCCCTACAAATGTCACCTGGTTAATGATCTCATCCTTGGTCAGCAGCTCATTGCGTATGCCTACCAGTTGGCGGGCCTCCAGGTGTTCAGCATGTTTCTTGCTTTGCGCCAGTTCTTCCTGCAGCCGCTCTATGAATGCTATGGTCTCTTTTGGCTTCTTCTTTGTGAATTTTTTGATCTCGTGAAATGGCACTACCAGTTCTGTATGCACGTAGTTAAATGCTGCCTCTCCTGTCTTCGCTTCTATCCTGCGTACACCTGCCGCTACAGCCGCTTCATGCGTGATGATGAAGAACCCTAACTCACCGGTAGAGCCCACATGCGTACCTCCGCACAACTCTATTGAGTAACCCGGATCCATGATCACAACCCGCACGGTATTACCATACTTCTCACCAAACAATGCCATAGCTCCCAGTGCTATTGCCTCTTCCTTCTGCATTTCCTTGATCACTACTGGCACATTCTCACGTATCTTCCTGTTCACTATCAGCTCTACCTGTTTTATTTCATCTTCTGTTACTGCCGCAAAATGAGAGAAGTCAAAACGCAGATGCTCTTCATTTACCAGCGATCCCTTCTGTGCCACATGCGTACCCAGCACCTCACGCAGGGCTGCGTGCATCAGGTGAGTGGCGCTGTGGTGTATGGTTGTTGCACCACGCTTCACGCTATCTACCTTTGCTACAAACCCCGCTTCTATATTCTCAGGTAGTGTATTGGCAGAGTGAATGGTGAGGCCGTCCTCTTTTTTAGTATCAGTTATGGCTACACGCTCGTTAGGAAATATCAGTTCCCCAGTATCACCCACCTGTCCGCCGCTCTCTGCGTAGAATGGGGTTGTGTCCAGCACCAGTTGAAAAGAGTCTTTACCCTTTGCGGTTACTTTACGGTACTTCACTATCGATGCCTCTGCCTCCATACTGTTATACCCTACAAAGGTGCTTGTCACACCTTCTTTCAGCGTTACCCAGTCATGGGTATCCAGCGTTGTTGCGGCACGGCTTCTGCTCTTCTGCTGTTGCATTTCCTGCTCAAAGGCCGCTTCATCCACATGCAGCCCGTTCTCACTGCCTATCAGCCTCGTCAGGTCTATCGGGAAACCAAAAGTATCGTACAACTCAAAAGCCGACTTACCATTTATTGTCTTGGTGTCCTGCCTGTTTGTTTCATTGATGATGTCATCTATCTTCTTCAGCCCTTTATCCAGTGTACGCAAAAAGGCATCTTCTTCTTCCTTCACCACTTTGGTTACCAGGTCTAGCTGGTGATGCAGTTCCGGGAACACATGCTCAAATTGTTTTGCCAATACCGGCATCAGTTTATGAAGCAGTGGTTGTTTAAAATCAAGGTATGAATAATAGTACCGCACAGCACGGCGCAGTATCCTGCGTATCACATATCCCGCACCTGTATTAGATGGCAACTGTCCGTCTGCTATCGTGAAACCTATTGCACGTATGTGGTCCGACAATACTCTGAATGCCACATCCTGCTTGTTGTCAGTGTAGCCATACTTCTTGCCGGTTATGTGTTCTATTGCACTTATCGTTCCGGTAAACAGGTCCGTATCATAATTACTCTGCTTGCCTTGCAGCACCCGCACCAGCCTTTCCAGGCCCATGCCTGTATCCACATGGCGTGCCGGCAGCTCCACCAGTGAGCCGTCTTTCTGCCTGTTAAACTGCATGAACACGTTGTTCCATATTTCTATCACCTGCGGGTGGTCTGCGTTCACTAATGTCTTACCATCTACCAGTTTCTTTTCCTCATCAGTGCGGCAGTCCACATGTATCTCAGAGCACGGGCCGCATGGGCCTGTATCGCCCATCTCCCAGAAGTTGTCTTTCTTATTACCCAGCAATATCCTGTCTTCAGCTATATGCTGTTTCCAGAAATTATAGGCTTCCTCATCCTTAGGCAGATTTTCAGATGCATCGCCCTGGAATACAGTTACGTAAAGTTTGTCTTTAGGTATGCCATATACTTCTGTAAGCAGTTCCCAGCTCCATGCTATTGCCTCTTCTTTAAAGTAGTCACCAAAGCTCCAGTTGCCCAGCATCTCAAACATGGTATGGTGATAGGTATCTACGCCTACTTCTTCCAGGTCATTATGCTTGCCGCTCACACGCAGGCATTTCTGCGTATCAGCTATTCGTGTATGATCAGGTGTCCGGTTACCAAGGAAGAAATCCTTGAATTGGTTCATCCCGGCATTGGTAAATAATAATGTAGGGTCATTCTTTACCACTATAGGCGCAGATGGCACAACATCATGTGCTTTACTGCGAAAAAATTCGAGGAACTGGCTGCGTACTTCGTTGGCGCTTAACATTGTCTGAAGATCAAATATGGCTGCAAAACTAAGCCAAAAGTAACAGATTCAGTAGCACGCAAATCAATGTATTATCTAAGCAGATCTGCTTTTGAAGGCTATCGTTTTCTTCACGTCTTTTTTAAAGACCCTGTCCTGGGGCTTTTTGGTGATGAGCTTGTATAATATTATCGTAAATGCCGCTCCTGTATTGATTCCCTTACTATCTGCCAGCAACTTGCCATTATGTTTTTCTATGATTTTTTTACTCAGGTACAGGCCCAGCCCGGTAGAATGTTCGCCATGGGTCCCCTTTTTACCTGCGGTGGTAAACCGGTCAAATATCTTCTGGATATCCATCGGGTTAAAACCAAGGCCTTGATCTTTCAGCACTATCGTTATTTTGTCTATCTCCTCGCTACCTGTTATTTCTATGATCTTACCTTCCGGTGAAAATTTGATCGCATTACCCAGCAGGTTTCTTATCGCTTGTACAAATAAACTCTGCTGTACATACACGTATATAGATTCGTTGATGTTTACATTAAGTACCAGGTTCTTTTCAGCTATCGGGAAGTGGAAGAAGCTCACAGTTTCCAGTATCATCTTCTTCAGGTTCACGTGCTCCAGCCTGAAGACGGTACTGTCTTCTTTAAGCATCAGCAATATATTCTCCAGCATACTCAGCAATCCAGAGCATTCATTGGAGATATAATCTGCATATAAGACCTTCTCTTCATCATTTGCTGTTTTAATGATATTACTCAATCCCAGTATGCGGCCCACAGGGCTTCTCAGGTCATGAGATAACAGGTCTATCATATCACTTTTATCCGTTATCAGCCCGTCCAGTTTACCTATTGCGGCCTGTATCTTGCTGAGCAATATGCCTGCTTCATCACCATATTCTACGGGTAGCTCAGGTATCAGTCGGTCCTTCGTATAGTTATCTAATGCAGTTTCTGCAAGCCTCAACGGGCTCAGCAATTTTTTGAATAACGAAATGGTCAGGATTGTGGATAGAGTGATTAATACAAAGCCTGAAATGAAAATAACAGGCACGGGTATATATATATTACCCATCTGCACCAGGCCCAGCAGCACCGTCAATATGAGGCAAAGCAGTAGCAAGGGCAACATTGCCACGAAAAATTTCAAAGCATAATTTTGCCTTATCAGGTTTATCCTTGAAAAGATCTCATAGACTTTCATATAGGAATTTAAATGTAACGGATTTTGTTTTATGAAATTAAAATATAATTAAACATGCCTCATAAATAATTGATTTATAATTAATTATATTCATTCTCAAAATTTGCTCTTGACTTTTTATTCACATAGTTGAATTTATATAATAATTAAATCTGATTTTCAGTTATCGTTAACTAAACATTGATTTCTTTTACATCCTCATACAACATTATGCCAATCGCCAGATCTCAAAAGCAAGGAAAAGAATTCATCAACCCCATCCCTACAGTACAAACCACCCAAAGCTTTTGGAAACTGTTAAGTGACTATGCAACCGCAAAAGCTGAGCGAGTACCTGCTAAACCTCTTGGTCCTTTCGTCACAGATACTTCCCTCTATAACACAAAACCCTCAACCGGGTTACGCATCACATGGATGGGCCACTCATCAATACTCATAGAAATTGATGGTAAACGTATCCTGACCGACCCTGTATGGGGAACAAGGGCATCATTTTCTACTGCGGTCGGGCCAAAGCGGTTTTTTCCCGCGCCATGTCCGCTCGATCAACTGCCTGAACTTGATGCTATTCTGTTATCACACGACCATTACGACCACCTCGACAAACCTACTATCAGCCAATTAAGTAACAGCACCAGACCGGTATATTGCTCGCTTGGTGTTGGTGATATTATCGCTAAGTGGGGTATCAGCAAAAGCAGGATCACCGAAATGGACTGGACCGATACGGCATCATTAGGTAATGATTGTACTATCACGGCAACACCTGCACGGCACTTCTCCGGCAGAAGCCTCCTCAACAGGAACCAGACTTTATGGTCGTCATTTGTCATCAGGGGCAGTAAGCATAATATATTCTTCGGGGCAGACTCCGGCTGGTTCCCGGGTTTTAAAGACATAGGTGATACTTATGGCCCGTTTGATCTCACTATGCTGGAGATCGGTGCCTATGGCACCGGGTGGCCGCATATAAACATGGGTCCCGATAATGCTACAAACGCACATCATGCGTTAAAGGGCAAAGTAATGATGCCTATACACTGGGGCACTTTTAATCTTGCACTGCATGCATGGAGGGAGCCTGTAGAGCTTGTTCAGAAGTATGCAACAGAGAAAAATATCGACCTGTTCCTGCCAGTTCCCGGCACACCTACCAATGTGAGCGGGGTACACATTTCAGATTGGTGGGTTTAATTAAGCTGCCTGTATTTTATGTAGCTTGCACAAAAAAGAATCTGGTATGCACAACCATGATCACGATCATAGCCATGCGGGGCATCACCATCACGTAAGCGCAGCCACAGTAGCCAACAAAGCATTTATTGCAGGCATTATACTCAATAGTGTCTATGTGCTTGTAGAGGCCATTGCGGGGTTTATGACGCACTCGGTAGCGCTGCTGTCCGATGCCGGCCACAACCTCAGCGATGTGGCTAGCCTGGCCTTGTCACTTATGGCTTTCCGGCTGGCAAAGATGAAACCGTCAAGGTCATTCAGTTACGGCTACAAAAAAACAACCATTCTTGCTGCCCTTACCAATGCAGTTATATTGTTCATCACTATCGGCATACTTGGTTACGAATCCTTACAGCGGCTTTTTCATCCCGAACCACTGCAAGGCAATACGATGGCTATCGTGGCCGGTATTGGTATCGTCATCAACCTCGGTTCAGCTTTCCTTTTCTTCAGAGACAAAGAACACGACCTCAATGTAAAAGGTGCCTACCTGCACTTACTTACCGATGCGCTGGTATCTGCTGCTGTGGTCATTGCCGGTATTGTTATCCGCTATACCAACTGGTATTGGCTCGATGGTGCTACCAGCCTTATCATACTTGCCGTCATACTGGTTGGCACATGGTCTTTACTGACAGACAGCCTTCGCCTCTCGCTGGATGCGGTACCGCTGAATGTGGATGCGGAACACATACAAGACACAATACAGCAGGTAGAGGGAGTGGATAGCGTACACCACATGCACATCTGGGCTATGAGTACCACAGAAAATGCACTTACAGCTCACCTTGTGCTAAGCGACAAACTGAGCTTTGATGATAAAATGAAACTGGTACAACACATCAAGCACGAACTGCTTCATAAGAGTATTCACCACGCTACTATAGAGCTGGAATCCGCACAACTACCGTGCAAGGATGATGATTGCTGAAAACAAGAACGCCCCGCAATAGCAGGGCGTTCAAAATATCATCGCATACAATTATGGAGCAATAGCGTAAGTGATATTGCATTTGTCACCATCATCAGTACGGATAAGCGTAAGGTGATTGGTTTCAACCATTGGTATCATATACACAGACCTGGTAGTGCTTTTGCTTTTCTTAAGGGTCATCAGCACATTGCCTACTTCATCGTTAGTGAATGAATAAGTACCAGTTTCCTTCGGATTGTCACGTGCGTCACGGAATGTGCGCTCATAAGTACCGTAGTTAACATTGTTGCTATTGCTTACAGTAAGCTTCAGCGTAGAATAGTAATGGATGTATTGTGCTTCTGCACCGATCTTATCCGGACATTTCATCCCTATAAAGTGCCATGTCTTATCCACCATTTCATAACGGTTAATGGGGTTTTTGTTATCCGGCAACCTGGCTTCTGTGTGCTGCGCAAAAACACCGAACGGCATAGCCGCTACACATACAAGAAGAACAGTTTTGAGCATATTTTTCATCATAAAAAATTATTTCTTCGGGGTAAAAGTAATAAATCCGATTATTAGTTCATCGCAAAATAATCAATATTCTTTAAGTATGCTAATAGTCAGGAAAAAATGCCTTTTATCTGGTTTTTACTTCAAATAATAATGAATTTAATACCTGCTACTCTTCATCATGGTCCAGCGTTTCCATCTTAGATCCGAAGAAGTTAAGGAACAGGATGATGAACGCCGCCACAAGTACAGCCTGTATACACACCATCAGTTTACCCAGGTCAGTTACCGGGTGTATATCACCATACCCGATGGTGGTGGAAGTAACAACGCTGAAATAAACATAGTCGAAGGTTGATGTGACCTCCTTACCCAATAGATCCAGGCCCGCATACACCACAGCAAAAGAGAATGATATCTCCAGGTAATTCAGAAACAGCATCAGTATATTACGCCTGTACGATCTCGGCCTTACAAACATGTCTGCTACGAAGATCAGTGAGGCTACATAACAGATGGTCTCCATCAACAGGTAAAAGGATATGAAGACAACCCCATTATACTTGTATAGCCCCGAAAACAAAAAGAAAAGCGGCAACAATGTCTTGAACAATACAAAAAACTCAACGCCTACATTCCTCCTCACCATTCCGAATCTGCCAAAGAAGTTTCGCACATGAATGCCGGGGAACACGAATTGTATCATTACCAGGAATAGCCTCAGTATCTTCTCAAACCCGATATCGTGGTGCTTCTCGTTATTCCATATGCGCTTTATGTTCTTCCAGTGTGTATGGTAGGCAGAATCCCTGAGCATCGTATTATACTCAGGCTTACCAAAGAATAGCTTATAAATGAAATTTTTCATGGAGATGAATGACCCGAAAGATAAACAAATATAGAAATTATCTGTTTATTTTTTATTAAGTGTCAATGAAGTACTTGTACCTTTTTTCAGGCAGGCCAGCAATCCATGTCTCGTTTTACCGTCATAAATAATGATCTGTGCCGTGTTCGGTATCGCTACACCTTCATTTTCTGCGGTAATTATTACCGTATTTGTTTTCAGAGGCATTGGCAGGGCTATCCTGTTCTTACTACCGGTAAGCGTAACATTCGACAGTACCTTTTGGCCGTTGAACTGCACCGAAACAATATCACCGTCTACAAAGCCACCATCCCAAACCTCTATCACAAAGCTGTCCGTCTTCCACGCAAGCTCGTTATGATCCCCTGTGGCAATTTTAGTGAACTGTATATCGGGCTCAGGCTCCGCATGTTTCATCGCTTTTTTGGGAAGGCTGGTAGCAGGTTTTGTGCTGCTCACTACTTTTGGTGTTGCAGCAGGTATATCAAATACATACTTAGATCCCGGCGGCGCCTCAAATACAATAACACCATCGCCGCAGTTCTTTCCCTTATAATCCTTACCCGTAAACTTACCAATGAACAGGTCATGACCCATATGATGCTTAAAGCTCATCTTGCCTTTAATAAAGCAGATCGACATATCATCGGGTGTATTCACCGGTATCAGCATTTCACTGAATGATATAGAGCGTTGCTTCACATTCATTACCCCTTCTATCTCTGTCTTTGTTTGCATGCCTTCCTGCACATAACTTACAGAGTATCCTTTTACTATCGTACCCGTAACAGTGAATACCAGTTCATACTTGCACGACTGTGCGCTCTTCAGCACTTCCAGTCCTTTAAACACATACTCCTTCGATTGCGAAAAGGCGCAGTAAGGTATAAGCATCAAGAGTAGTAATAACCGCAGACGGGTAACGGTTCTATGGATTTGCGCCATTGTTTATTTCAGATAATCGTTGCCGGGCCGTTTGCACATAAGTGCTGCCCTGGTAGTCAATAATAAGTTGCTCGTAAAGGGTTTTTGCCAGGTCCACCTGGTGCAGGTTTGTCTGGTAAATATCTGCCATCATAAACACCGCATCATCACCCAGCACATCCTGCCCGAATTGTTCATTGATGGTTTTTAGATAGCTCAGTGCCTTTGTATAGTCCTTATGCTTCAGCGCTATCTCTGCCCGCTGCATCAGTATATCATCATTCAGCGGATGCTTCGGAAAAGCTTTATTCAGGCTGTCAAGCAATGTTTCTGCCTCGGCATCCTTATTCTGAAACAGTAACAGGTCGGCATAAGCAAAACGCTGCAACGGTACAAGGTTGCTGTCCTCCACATTCTCCGTGATCAGTACAGATAGGTATATCGCATCGTTAGCTATCAGCTCCGATGTTGATGCTTTCAGTATCGACAATTCTTTCTGTGCCAGGTCAAAATCTCCGTGATAATAAGCCAGCTTCGAATTGCGGAACCTTGCATCCTCGCCCATCATATCTTCCTTAAAGTCTTTATCTACCTGGCTATAGGTCAGCGATGCATCCCATCTGCGGCCTATCAGCAGGTAGTAGTCACCCAGTTGCAGCTTGAACTTGCCTGCCATATCCCTTCTTGTATTAGGATTCGCAATACCCTTCTGTAATATCTTTATGCCTCGAGGCACATCATTACCATATTGCGCTACCAACATCGCATAGTCTGCTGCTGTAGCCGTAGCATAGTATGCCGGAAACTCCGTCATGAAACTATCGTACAGCACCACCAATCCCTTTACATCTGCCGGTTTAAAATCAGGATCCTTTTTCAATCGGGTCATAGATGCCGCAAGTTTTTCAGTTCTTGCAAGCATATAGTTTGGCACTTCTTTACCCTGTATTATTATGTCGTCATATGCTTTTGCGGCTATCTCGTACTGCCCGGCTCTTACTGCTGTCCGTGCAAACTCCATAAGTCGCTTACCCAGTTCCCTGTTTCGCTCATCTATTGCTTCTATCTGTATCAGTGCACCGTCCCAGTCATTTTTCTGTGTGTATATCCATGTCAGTAGTTCTACATAATACACATTCTCAGGCTGCTCATTGATCTTGCGTATCAGTGCTTTCTGCGCTACCTGTAGTTTAGCAGGGTCATTGCCCAGCAGTTCCAGCAGCAGCGACTTCACACCATCCGCAGTCATGAATTGTGTACCACCCGGCGCAAACAACATATCCAGCCCTTTATCCAGCTTGCCCGATAACGCATATAGCTTGGCCAGTGGTGCCGAATAAATATAGGCACTGTGCAGTATCTCTATTGCACGCTCGTAGGTGGCTGCTGCATAATCATACTTACCTGCATCGGTAAATGCACCTACTATACGTGTGGTCAGCATATCATCGCCATTCACCATCCCCACCAGCATATTGAATTGTTCTTTCGCCTGTGCTTCCTTACCCTGTTTCAGGTACACATTTCCCAGGTCTATCCGCAGTATGTAGTTCTGGCTGTTAAAGCTGATCTGCCGTTCTACCAGTTTCTCTGCCTGCTTATACTTCTTGGCAAGCAGCAGCATATCCAGGTATTCTTTATATACAGAGTCCGGCGACAATCCGTAGATCTCTTCAAAAACAGGTATCGCCTTATCGTAGTTCTTCTCGGCAGCAAATTGTCTGCCTTCCATAACAGTATGCTGTGCAAAAGCATGGCTCACCGGTAGTACTAACAATACACACAGCAGGCCCCGCAATACTATTTTTCTTTGTCGATACATGATCCGTTCTGAACCCAAATGTAACTTATATTATTAACCCCGTTTCTTATTAAAAGTATAATGTTTATATACTTCTCCGGGTTGTGGAAATACAAATTTTTATAACAGAACCCGCTAGTTCCTTAACGGCTTTCCGGTGGTCAGTATGCTTTGCAATCGCTCCAGCGTTTTCTTCTGTCCGCACAGGCTCAGGAAGGCTTCACGCTCCAGGTCCAGCAGGTACTGTTCGCTCACTATACTTGCCTGTGACAGGTCTCCGCCACACATTACATGCGCCAGCTTCTCCGCTATCAGCTTATCATAGTCCGATATATACTTACCCCGCCACATACCATGGATCCCCGATAGCAATCCACCAAGGCCACCCCGGCCCTGCACCTTTATGTCATTGCGTGGCAGTGGTTGTGTATAGCCTCGCTCCCACATCATCAGTATATTACGTTTCGCATCAGCTATGCGCCTGTCCGGGTTTACTGATATATGGTCATAGCCCGGCCTCAGCACAAAATTCTCAAATCCCTCATGTGCCGATGTCGACACCTTTGCAGTACCTACATTGATGAACAACTGCTGCAGGTAATTGGTCTCTATATCTTCTTTTATATTTCTGTCTCCTGCACGTAGTGCCATCTCCTTCGTACCCCCACCACCGGGTATCAGGCCCACGCCCACTTCTACCAGGCCTATGTAGCTTTCGGCAGCCGCCTGTACACCATCGGCATGCAGGCACATCTCGCATCCACCACCCAGTGTCAGCCCGTGCGGGGCTACTATTACAGGTATACTGCTGTAGCGTAGCCTCATCGTCATTTGCTGAAACTGGCGTATCGCCATATCCAGCTCATCATACTCCTGCTCTGCCGCAAACATGAATATCAGCCCCACATTCGCACCTGCGCTGAAGTTCGGTCCGTTGTTCGCTATTACCAGTCCCTTGTATTTTTCTTCTGCCAGTGCAACAGATCGCTGCACACCTTCCAGCACTTCACCACCTATGCTGTTCATCTTCGTGTTCCACCGTAGTGCCAGTACGCCGTCGCCTATGTCGTGCAGTTTACATGCACTGTTCTTCCATACTATTTGTTCGTCCAGGTGTTCCAGCAGTATGAACGATCCGCTACCCGGCACCGCCTTATATGACTTTGTCGGTATATCGTAATACTTCCTTGTACCCTGTTCTGTTTTATAAAATGTTGTGATCCCTTGTGCCAGCATCTCAGCCACCCACGGTGCTGCCTGGTATCCGCCGGCCTGCATCTGCTCCAGTATACCCTTTACACCCAGTGCATCCCAGCTTTCAAATGCACCTATCTCCCATCCAAAACCCGCTTTCAGTGCATCATCTATCTTGTATAGCTCATCAGTTATCCCCGGTATCCTGTGCGATACATAGGCAAACAACAAGTGGTGGAAAATGCGGTAGAATTCTCCCGCTTTGTCTTTACCGTTGTACAGTACCTTTAAGCGCTGCGCCAGGTCATCTACCTGTTTCGCAGCCTCTATTGTGGCAAACTTTGCTTTCTGCTTGGGCGCATATTCCATCGTCTCCAGGTTCAGGGTCAGTATCTCCTTGGTACCGTTTCCCTTTACCATTTTGTAAAAGCCCTGCCCCGTCTTGTCACCAAACCATTTGTTCTCTACCATCTTTTCCAGGAAGGCAGGTAGTACGAAAATATCTTTG
>CAYZKL010000004.1:0-1904 GCA_964478855.1 uncultured Flavipsychrobacter sp. | reverse complement strand
ATTTTAACACTGGAACTCTCGTAAGAAACCCAAGCACAATTTAAAAGAAAATAAGTTTTTATAAAAACCCTGCTTTGTTTTATCGCCCAGCCATTTGTTCTCCACCATCTTTTGCAGGAATGGCGGCAATGCGAAAATATCTTTTGCTTCATCATTGGGTGCATTGACCGGCAATGCTTTGGCCACATGTACCAGCGTATCCAATCCCACCACATCACCCGTACGGAACGTCGCCGACTTAGGCCTGCCCAGTATAGGCCCTGTTAGCGAGTCTACCTCATCTACGTTCAGGCCCAGCGACTGCATCGCCTTAAATATTGCCATGAACCCAAACACACCTACACGGTTGGCTATGAATGCCGGCGTATCCTTGCACAGCACTGTGGTCTTCCCCAGGAAACGGTCTCCGTAATCCAGCAAAAAGTCCAGTATCTCCTGCCTGGTGCCGGGGCCGGGTATTATCTCCAGCAGCCTCAGGTACCTCGGCGGATTGAAAAAGTGTGTCCCGCAAAAATGTTGTTGAAAATCTTCACTGCGCCCTTCGCTCATCAGGTGCACCGGTATGCCCGATGTATTGGTAGTGATCAGTGTGCCCGGTTTGCGGTACTGTTCCACCTGTTCAAATATCTTTTGCTTGATGTCCAGCCGCTCCACTACAACCTCTATTATCCAGTCACACTCCGCTATCTTCGGCAGGTCGTCATCTATGTTCCCCGTCTTTATATTGTTTACTACGGCCTTGGTATATACTGCCGATGGTTTGCCCTTTAGTGTAGCCTGCAATGCATCATTTACTATGCGGTTCCGTACCGGTTTGTCATTCAGCGATAGTCCTTTGGCTGTCTCTGCATCCGTCAGCGCAGGCGGCACTATATCCAGCAGCAATACCTGCACGCCTATACCTGCAAAATGACATGCGATGCGGGAGCCCATTACACCACTGCCTATCACCGCTACTTTACGAATAGTTCTGTTCATCTCAGCTTTTCTTTAAACAACACAATTTATCGAAAAATCAGGACTGAAACTGTAATACCACAATAATTTAAGAAACCACTACCAAAAATGGCCGGCCGGCCTTAGCTGCTGTGGTCCGATATGATCACCCACTGCCCCTTTATCTTCCTCAGCAGCAGCGTGTAAGATCCGCTTACATCACCCGCATTGCGCTTCAGCGCCCATGTACCCACTATAAAGTAGTACTCCGGCGACAGTTGCTGCGCCCTGGTTATTACCGATGTCAGCATACCCATATGGTCTGCATCAGGGTATGCTTCCTTGTATCTGTTCAGGGTTACTTTATAGCCATACCTCGGCCCCTTCGACCCTATGAACAGCAGGCTGTCATTTTCCCAGTAGCCCTTCATATAGCCCTCTATATTGCCCTTGTTCCATTCCGTTACCTGTGCACTCAGCATGGTGCGTATCGCACGTTCATCCTTGCTTTGCGCCATCACGGCGGTCATGCTGCATACAGTAAAGATCAGTAGTAGTAAGTACGTTTTTGCCATAGGTCGTAGTGTCCTGCTGAGTATAATAAGATGGAAGCAATGAGCAGTAATATGGCCGCAACGATCATGTACCAGCCCACAAGCCTGCCCCGTCCCGATGAGTTGATGACCAATATGAGACCGGTGACCAGCGACACCATGAATAAGAACATACAAACCATTATTACTCCCATACGATGATCGTTATTTTTTTAATAAGCAGGGTAAAGTTAAATATTAATTATAGCGTTACATAATTTGTTATCAGTATTCCCGTATATAATAAAGCAAGTATTAACAATGTTATCACCGCTTATTTCTGTAATTTTGCACTAGTTCTTTAAGTTTCCTATTTCAAGACCGGGGCCGACTGGTTTTGACAGCATAGGGCAGGGTATGTAAGCGTGTCGTGCG
>CAYZKL010000003.1:95191-95545 GCA_964478855.1 uncultured Flavipsychrobacter sp. | reverse complement strand
AAACTCTTTTTGTAAACGAGTCCGGAGATATTGTTCATCAACGTTACAACTCGATAGTCCAGAATTTGTCACAAATACATCGAGAG
This sequence comes from uncultured Flavipsychrobacter sp., assembly GCA_964478855.1. Classification (GTDB taxonomy): domain Bacteria; phylum Bacteroidota; class Bacteroidia; order Chitinophagales; family Chitinophagaceae; genus Nemorincola. The sequence goes on along the minus strand of CAYZKL010000003.1, from coordinate 95,459 downwards.
GTATATCAGGAGAAACACGTCGCAACTCTCGCATTTTTTTCACCACAGCAGACACATTGGTCACAAGAATATCACGAGCACGATCACCATAAACATTGTCCATCACAAAAGAATATTGCTCTTGATCACCTCCTACTGTTTTTTGCACCGTTACCAATTCATCGGAACGACTACTCCCTGCAACATCTCCTGCACGTCTACCGAGTAGTAAAAATCTATTTCTATCTCCAAACGTTAAGTTGGTATCATTATTACATTGATCTGACGT
>CAYZKL010000003.1:85123-95181 GCA_964478855.1 uncultured Flavipsychrobacter sp. | reverse complement strand
CACTGGCGGATATTTGGTATGACATCTGCCAAGTCCCCTGTCATCGTAGCAATGTAGGTAACACTACTACTTGTAGTTTTTTCAAACACAGATTGGAATCCTTTGATACGTTCTGACAAACGACTACTTACCTCTGTTGTCTGTCCCGCTGCACGAGCCATCATTTCAAATGCGGATTTTAATTCATCACGCATGTGATACAGACCGGTAATTTCTTTTTTAATGGTAGACAAATACTGCTGCGCCTCTCGTAGCTCTTCCATCGACAAATGCTGCTGATTTTTCAAAAGCAATGATTCTAAATATTCCACGTCCTCAGTAAGTGGTTGGACTCCGGATTCAGTTGACATCTCTTCTCCTATTTTATGAAAAATATCTATAATCTGTTTTGGAGGGACAAGAAGAGCATCAACAGCAGCTATACGCTCATGTAAACCAGCCTGATGTATTTTTTCCGCAAATCCACCTATTTGTCCAAAACATTTCGTCAACTTTTGCCACACAGGTAACCGCTGATTCTCTTCGCCTTGCATCTGACCAAACAGTCTTACCCCAACATCAGAAGTGATCACTTCATCAGGTACCTATTATTTCAGGTCTCAGTCAGCATTCGGTTGCTGGAGCCAGGAAGGAAGTGCCAATGTAACCATCAATCCATTACCAACAGCTGTTACAGTTTCAGGTACAGGCACCTATTGTGGTGCGGTGACCATCACAGCAGCTAATGGCGGTAGTGGTACTATCTACTACCAGGGTGCAACATCCGGTGGTACTTCTACTGCTACAGTTGCTTCATCACAACTCATCACTACTTCCGGTACTTACTACTTCAGGGCGCAGTCATCTGCAGGCTGCTGGGGTAACGAAGGAAGTGCAGCAGTAACAGTACATCCTTTGCCATCAGTTTATACATTGACCGGTGGTGGCTCTTATTGTGCCGGTGGTACAGGCGTGGCCATAGGGCTTAATAATTCTGCAGTTGGTATCAACTACGAATTATACCGCGGCTCAGTACCTACGGGAATCATATTACCGGGTACCGGCTCTTCACTCAATTTCGGTATGCAGACTATCGTAGGTTCTTATACAATAATTGCTACCGATGCAGTTACTGCTTGTACCAGCAATATGTCGGGCAGCGCAGCAATCATCATTAAGCCTTTGCCTGCTGTCTATACGGTTACAGGTGGCGGTAGCTATTGCTCAGGCGATGCAGGTGTACACATAGGGTTAACTGCTTCTAATAACGGTGTGAACTACCAGCTTTACAGAGGTGGTACACCAGTTGGTTCAGCGTTACCGGGCGTAGGTGCTTCGATTTCGGGTTCTTGACCTCAGCAGGTACCTATACAGTTACAGCTACTGATCCTGGTACAGGTTGCAGCAATAACATGACCGGCAGTGCTGTTGTTACTGTTAACGCACGCCCTTCAGTATATACTGTTGACGGTGGTGGTTCTTATTGCAACGGAGGTTCAGGTGTGGTAGTTGGTATCAATAATTCACAGTCGGGTATAGATTATCAATTATATAATGGTGCCAGCCCTGTAGGTGCTCCTATCGCGGGTACAGGCACTTGGTTCAGCTTTGGTCTGCAAACAGGTGCAGGCAGCTATTCTGCTGTTGCTACAAATGCAGTTACAGGTTGTACAAGTAATATGACCTCAGGTGCCGCTGTAACCATCAATTCATTGCCTGTTATATACAATGTTACAGGTGGTGGCAGTTATTGTGCGGGTGGTACAGGTGTTGCTGTAGGCCTTGATAACGCTGATAACGGAGTGGAATACCAGTTGTATGACGGTGGTATTGCTTCCGGCAGTCCTATGTCAGGAACAGGTGCAGTATTAGACTTTGGCCTCCAAACCAATGCAAGTTCATACACGGTAGTCGCAACAGATCCGGTTACTATGTGTTCATCATCAATGAATGGCGCAGCAATAGTTTCTATTGATCCTTTGGTGGTGCCTTCAGTTGCTGTTGCTACAAGTCCTGGTTCTTCATTGTGCGAGGGAACTACTGCAATATTTAATGCTACTGCAATACATGGCGGATCAATGCCTGCATATACATGGATGGTTAACGGTGTGAACATGGGTACTGGTTATTCTTATAGCTATACTCCTGCTGCCGGTGATACGGTATCTGTAACATTGCTCAGCAATGATGCATGTGCAGTACCTGCCACGGCAAGCACTACAATACCTATGACAGTTATTGCGAATGAATTACCGGAGGTTACTGTTGCTGCAGATCCGGGTGTTGCTGTGTGCGAGGGCACAAGTGTTACCCTTACAGCATCTGATTCATTTGGCGGAACTGCACCGGCATATAACTGGTTCCTTAATGGTGGTAACGTAGGCTCAGCTTCTTCTTATCATTTTGTGCCGGTAAATGGTGATATCGTTTATTGTGTACTGGCCAGCAATTATGATTGCCGCCTTGCCAATACGGCTAACAGTGCGAATGTGGTAATGAAAGTTGTAGAGCCACAGGTGCCTTCTGTTGTTATCACTGCCAAACCGGGATTACGCATACTTAGCGGCGTGAGCGATACGCTGACCGCCCAGGTAGTGAGCGGTGGTGTACATCCTAAATACCAGTGGTATATAAACAGTACCCCGGTTGTAGGTGCAACATCAGCTAAATATATCAGCAATAATTTTGCTAACAAAGATTCAGTGACGTGCATTGTCACTAACCAGGATGAGTGTGCATTATATACATTCAACTCAGTTTTCATCAGTATAAAGACCACAGGTATCAATGGTGTTTCCGGTGCAAACGATGTTACTGTTGCTCCAAACCCGAATAAAGGTGAATTCACGATCAACGGTTTCGTTGGTAATGACGATCAGGGAGCTCAGTTGGAATTGACCAATATGCTTGGACAGGTTGTATATCGTAACACTGTATCACTACAGCATGGCATCAGCAACAGTATTATTTTTAGCAGGTGTGTCTTTGTCTTTATACAGGAATAATAATCCAAGGCCCAGCAGTACAAGCACTACAGATAGTATTTCAGCCTGCGATGGATGAATGAAACCCCAGTCATACTTATAATTGACACGGATAAGCTCAACAGTGAAACGCTCTACACCTACCAGTATCAGGTAAGTGCCAAACATCTGTAACGGGCGTGTGAATTTCTTACGCAGCGTCCACAGCAGTGCAAACAACAATACACAGACAATTGCCTCATAGATAGGAGTTGGAAATACGCTCACCGGCAGTACATTACAATACTCGCTTACACACCCCTGTATCGGAAATCCTTCATGTCCTACATTGTGTGGGTAGTTCATGCCGAACATCCAGTCAGGCAGCCACGATGGTGCAGCAATATTGGCATGTGGTGTGGTGCCCATCAGTTGCACAGCCCGGGGCATATCTGCAGCCGTGGATTCACGCAGTGATCCATCAGGATTAGTGATGTATGCTGCGTTGAAGATACCCCAGTCGCCATCGCCGGATAACTGGCATCCCAGCCTGCCAAGGCCGTATGCCAGCATAATGCCCGGTGCTGTAGCATCGCAAAGGTGCTTGAACGGTATCCCATGCTTGCGTGCGTAAAAGTAAAAGGAGATTGTGGCCACTATCAGCCCGCCCAGGAAGGTAAGCCCGCTGGATGAAGTAAGGCTCTCGATAGGGTTTTTGATAAAGTCATCCCATGTTTCCAGTGCGTTGAATAGTTTTGCACCTACCAGGCCGCCTATTGCGGCTATCATTACTATCTCAGTAATGAGCTGGTAAGGGTGTACGGTTATTTTCTTTGTCAGAGGTTCGGGCAGTTCCTGTTTTTTCTTTTCAAAATATTTGCTGACACCGAATATTGCCGCACCCACAAGCCCGGCCATAAAGTTACCCTGCACAGACAGCAGGTAGCCCAGCGGGTCGGGCGATACCTGGGCATAATGACCATATACTCCACCTATCTTATATCCGGCCAGGAAGCCGATGAACGATGCTATGAACAATTCCAGCATGGTCATAGGCTTGCCCACTACTATGGTCTGGATCTCCGGTTGTAGTAGTCCCTGCCTTTCTTTTCTTTTCAGTTCTTCGGATGTGGCCCATGCCGCACCCATGAATGATAAGGCGACCAGGAAGCCGAATGTCTTGAAAAGGCCGAGCCATTCGGGCACCTCAATGCCGAAAATGCCGTGTAATAAATACCGGAAGTCAGGATACATGGGTGTAAAAGTAGGTTAATTGTATAAATGGTTAATTAGTGAATGGTTAAATCATGATATAAAGAAAAACAAACAGTCGGGAGTGAAAACCGGTATATGATAGCTGCTTTTATTTTTTAGAAGAGAGGCGATACTAAGAAACTTTTTTTTACTACATTTGCACCCACGGTCGGATGGCCGAGTGGCTAGGCTCAGCTCTGCAAAAGCTGCTACAGCGGTTCGAATCCGCTTTCGACCTCACTTAATCCCCGCTAATGCAGTATTGGCGGGGGTTTTAGTTTTCTGGGGTACGGTGATGGGGTACGGTATGAATTTTAATATCATTCTTTGATTTTAAATCCAAACGCAACCAACTAATTAAATTACGATAACATAATAGCGATCTTACTATTTGTATGAAAGTTGCTTTTCATTTTGACTGTTCCGATATAATGGCTCGCTACGACCATTACTTCTATGATATTGTCTTTAAGAAAACGCTTGAACTATCTAACAAGTACATTTCCTCCAAGCTATTCTGTGGGGATTTGTTATTGAGAGATCTTCGTAGACAAATACCGAATCAACAATTATTGTTAGGCGAAATAATTCGACCTGATTCTTGGTCAAGAATACCTCAGAATAAAGCTGAAAATCTATTAACTAAGAATATTTTTGTTATTTGCTTTGAAACAATCTCAAAGGATTTTGCCGAAATTATGGATTCATTTCTAATTGGGGAATCCAGGTACATAGGAGCATTAGAAATCGATAATTCTACCCCAATACATTGGGTTTTGTACGGAGAGTCCCTTTTACCATTATTTAGATTAAATGATAGAGACCTTTATGTTTTTTCAGACAACGATGAGGCTGAAAACTTAGAAGCGGCAAATGAGTACATTGATTTCTTTAAGGGTTACAGGTTTGATGCTGTCAAAATTGAATACTCGAATTATAGGTACACTTTTTTTGACGACAATCACAATTACGAACATGCTCAAAAAACCCTTAACTGGAAAACAGGAATAGACTCATTATTTTCAACTATTACGGATGGAATTGTTTCAAAGTTACTTGATACAGCTCCTGAGTTAAATGACAGGTTGTTTACAATCACAAATACTTTTGCTAATGCTACAACTGGTGAAGAATATGCTCAGGCGATGCTAAGTTGTAGAAGACTATTCAAATACATTGCCGATTGTTTATTCCCGGCTACAGACGAAATTATAGAAGGTCATACTTTAAACCAAGCTAAATATAAAAATAGACTAATTGAATTTGCGAAACGTGAACTTAAAAGTGATACCAACATAGAGTTAATTGTTGCGAATACGGCTGCCCTTTTTGATGAGTGGAATATGTTACACACATTATCAAGTAGTGGAGTACATGGAGATCCTCATAGACAAGAATGCAGACGTTGTATTATTAGGACTGTGTTGTTATTGGATGATTTAGTTTCGATAAAAAATGAGCCTTTTTCAGTGAATGTCAAGTCAGGAAAATTCATCAAAAAGTTAATTCAAAAGTATCTGCCTGATTGACAAAATTATTTATGCCACTCTTCAATGAGTTTTTTAAGTTCAAGATCTTTCCATTCTTCTTTCCACAACTGCCAATATGGGATATCGTTTGATGATGGTTGCTTTTCACAAGGATCAATTTGAATAATCGATGGTAACACAATTGATTCTCCTACAATTAAGGCTTCTCCTTGTCTAAATGAGGGCATTCTATCAATTAATGATCCCAGGGAGTCGGGCAATAATTTTTTTACATACCCTTGATCGTCAGGGTTTGTCAATCGCATAGCAATGAAATTATTGCACTGTGAGAAAATTGTTTCTGAAATTTCAGAGGGTCTTTGACTTGCTAAAAGAAGCGTAACTCCATATTTTCTACCTTCCTTAGCAATTCTCTCGATTGACTTTTTTGATGATCTGTATTTCTGTAATTCACTATTTGGGACGTATTTATGAGCTTCCTCATAGACCAATAAAATTGGGATGTCATTATTTACTTTTTCGTTTGGGTCTTTTACGTTCCTTAACCTTTTGTAAAAATAACCGTATTCAAAAATCACTCTTGATATTAGTGATACCGTAATGCTTAAAACTTCAAATGGAACACCACTCAAATCGATAATGGTAACATTAGCGTTATTATCCTTCTTATATCCTAATAATTGGCTAAGAGTTTCTTCAAATGTAATTGTCTTGGATTTTTCTCCAAGTAAGAATTTCAGTCTACTGTCATTAATTTTATTTTCAAGTCTATTTACAAAATTTGTCAATTTCCCATTAAGACTTCCATTGACCATTTTCGGTTGACCTGCTTTTTCTTTATTGGTTGCAGCATATACTTCGCCCGAATCTACTAATTCTGTATTTTTATATTTGGCATACTCTAAAACATATTGAATGTCAAAAAACAATGGTGAATCATAATGAATGCTACTTCTTTGTTCTTCAGTACCCTTAAAATTTGATATTCTATTTGAGACAATTGCTTCTTTAAATATGAAACGTTGGTTATGATCGTTTGATTCTGTATCTAAAAAGAATTCCTCTAATTCTTCGCTATTGAGTAACCAATATGGGAGAACCAGGTTTTTAATATTTATAAAATTAGAGTCAGGAAAAGCTGACTTATATTCAGAGTGGATGTCAAATATTATTACATGGGAATTGTTGAGAGCAAAGTTCCCATTTTTTTGTGAAACTGCCTTTTGAATGATCGTAGATAAGGTGTGCGATTTGCCAGAACCAGTTGAACCGACAACTGCAATATGCTTGTTAAAGAACTTATTCCCATTCAAAGGAACCTTCACCTCTTTATTGGACGAAAGAGTAGCAAAACAAAAACTTTCGTCTACTGATATTGAGTCTTCATAAATGCTCTTTATTTCTTTTATGGTAGCTGGTTTCACTTCCTTAGGAGGAATCGCTAAAGAATCTCCTCCTCGTTCAAATTTCCCATCCTTTAAAATTCCTAAAGGAAATGCTTCAATTATGTAATCTCTTTTCCCAGATTCACTGACTGTTATTTGAAAGTTTTCTATAATTGCAATCAAAATTGCGTTTTCATTATCCTCCACTTTTAAATATGAACCAACCTTTAAAGATTCATCCGCAATTTTAAAATCCTCAAGGTTGTCAACAACTATTTTAACTTTATCAGGATAGACAGCGATTACTTGGGCATTTATATTTACAGTCTCCATATTAAATAATGTTTTTAATGTCTGTTAGTTTCTCAACTTGAATTTTCACATGGCTAACGGAATCCTTATCAAGCTCATAATAAGGTTCATTCAGATGAAATTGGTATATTTTCTTAGTTTTATTAATGACATTTAAAGCCTGTTCAATATGGGCCGAGGAGTTCACGATTTTGAGTTTAACTTGATTATTTGAATCAGGTTTCTTAATAATTGAATGAGGGTTGAATTCCGATCCCTCAAAATCAAATCCATCTATCAGGATAAAATTTTCTCCAAATAACTCCTTCTTTAATTCAATAAGTTCTTTGTGATGTAAGCCGTGGATATATACATATGGGCAAAATGGTGTTGGTTCACGTTTAGAAATTTTTGTCCATTTTTTTGAAATAATAAAAATCAATTCTTTCAACTCGGATCTATCATAGGTTGTAGGATCAACTTCAATTAGAAAAAAACGCTCAAATGGGGACACGTTTAGAAACGTAAAATACTCTTTTTTTAGACCGGCATAATGAGCTTTCTTCCCTTTAATTTTTACGAACCATTCATTAAAAAGAATTGTTGCAATATTTATTTTATTTAGGAATTCTTTTTTAGAAATTTTTCTGTCAGCTTGTAGTGATTTTATTGTTAGTTCTCGGATAACTCTCAAAGCGTTATTATAGTAAAAATATTCTGCGGTGAATTGGCTGCACTTAAAGGTGGACTTTAATGTTGTTATTATATCTTGATATTGTTTGTCAAATTCTTTCGCATTAATATTGATTTTAAGTAAACCAATAAATTCCAGAAGATCTGTATCATCAAGTCCAAGATCAAGGTGGTGATAATGTGTAATTTTTGTTTTAGTCCCGCCAATATCCTCTGTTTTTGTATAAGTAAGAAAATGTTCTTTCAAAAATATTACATCGAAAGGAATGGTTAGCTTGCTTTGTCCTGATGAGTAATGTCCCCAGAGCAAATAATTCATTTTCTTTTTAGTTCCTGCTTTAACTTCTTTGAAGTGTGATAGCATGAACATAATTGGTTCTTTAATGACCGAATGGTTATATTCGGTTTTCGCATAGTATTTGCATTGAACCGCTGTAGATTCTGTTGCAGTTTCAATTGTTACATCTTCGATACATTCAAGCTCAATTATTTCATCGTCCTTAGCTAAATTCAGTAGTACATCTATTGAATAGTCGAACTGATAGAAATATCCTTTGATAGTGTCCACTGCGCTTCTGTCACTCATTTAGACAAAGTTTTATGTGAATTTTGTAAAATACTCTAAATAATTAATTTCATCTAATTAAATAACTTTCTACTTTAAGTTAAAGGTATTCCCATACGCTTGGTTGACGAGAAGATATAGTGATATGTTTATTGTGTCCCTGCCATTTGCAAGTACCCCCTCCCCCCTGATGTGTAGTAAACCCTTACTGGTGGCTATTTAACAACGAATGTTTACCTTAGTAATTATAAATAAATTTATTAACCTAATTTATTTATAATTACTAAGGCACTTTTATGAAAATTTACACCTTGTGGAGGTATTGCTTTTACATATAAATTTCTAAAGAAATTGCATGTCAAATGGGTTTCCGTCGAGATACCCATCTTCAACTGGTTTCATCATCTCGATAATCTCATCTTTTCTTGACTGTTCAATCCATTTCTTTCTGTCCTCTGCTTTTATTATCAGCGGCATCCGTTGTTTTTTATTATTGATCTCCTTCAAAAATTCATTTGCCGAAGTTGTAATTATCGCAAACGTCTTAATTATCTCACCAGTTTCTTGATTTAGCCAGTCATTGTAAACTCCTCCAATTGTAAATGGGTCACAATTACTTGCAACAATGTAATAAGGAACAGTTTCATCCTTAGAATGGTAGTGTAACTCATAAAACCCCTGAACCCAAAGTAGACATCTTTGTCCTGTAATGTATTTCTTTAAACTGGCACTTGTGAATAATCGTTCACATGGGATGTTAATAGTATTGCTATACTTTTTTGCTTCTTTTAAGTTTTTCTCCAGATTTGGAATTAGTTTCCATAGAGCTTCTTTAATTAGAAGAGGGTGATCGCTTGAAGTGATTGGCAAATATGGATTTTCGAACCCATTAGCGACAAAGTAGTGCGTATAGTCATCGATCTCGTATGCTTCACCAATGCTAACAGAATTCTTTTGCAGGTAGCACTTTAAATGGTCAAGAGTAGGTGTTCTAATTTTGTAACACATACTTTAGATCCTTACAACATAAAAAATATCAGTGTCGCTTCCTCTAAGCATATCCTTTACTTCGTAATCATCTATGTCCATAACATAATGATCGATGTTTTCCGGCTTGCTTTTGTGTGGGATTAGCAATACTGTCTTTTTGAAATAGTCATTAGACGTTTCTACCTCAGTACCTGGTGCCTGAAGCTCTATGAATTTATAGCCAGCGGCCAGAATGCGGTTATATTCGACGTTGTTGAATTCTGTATGCTCCATTATTAGATTTTGAGAATAAATTTAATCACGAAATCTTTTATTGCTTCTGAAAATTCGGTAATTAAACTGCCATTTTCTTTAGCGTAGAAAAAGTTTTACCAAAGTCAATATGTTCAAAATCACGCTCCGCTTTATTCTGAACATCTATATCTTTCGTTGCCAGTTTATGCGACAT
>CAYZKL010000003.1:74670-85113 GCA_964478855.1 uncultured Flavipsychrobacter sp. | reverse complement strand
TTTTAAAATCAAATTTACTACTGATATTGGAAAATCTTCATTTTTATTAGCCCTTGATTTTTGTTTTATTTGTTCAATTATTTCGGACCACTTAATCACCCATACTTCAATATTTCCCCGTTCATTTTTGAAATAAAAATACGGATTCCCTTGCCCCTTTTGTCTTCCTTCTATGTCAAATTTTGCACTCTTATTGATGTCGGAGCTAACCAAGAGTATTTTATAATTCAAGCCATCCGGAAACACAGCCATTTCTTCTATTTCTCCAGCATACTTCATCGCCTGAGCAAGTTCTTTTGGGCTTATTTTGACTCTTGGAGCTTTTAACTCTACAATCAATACTTCCTTTTTTTGCTGGTCTATTATTTTCTCACTGTAAAGAAACAAATCTGTAATTGATTTTATTGTCTTCTCCGTCAATTCACATTCATTATCGTCAGATTTTGACACCTTATAAGAAAGTGTTTTGTTTCTTAGTTCAATCAAATTATTTTCTAAATTTTTATCGGATAATAAATGTGTAGCATCATTATACTCTTCACCAAATACCCATAACATTTTCTCCAAAATTTTATGAAGCTCTTTTCGCTCTTTTACATTTTTTGCAATATCTGAATATACCAGTTTTTCCAAAAAATTCAAGTCTTCAAGTTTGGATGCAACTTTATCAGAGAATTCAATTACATTTTCAAGCTCTGTCTTATCAAGTAATGCAGAAAACTTGGAAAGCATTTTATTATTTAGCTTTAAAATGCTTTTTAGAATACTATCAAGTTCGCCATTAGATATTGTTCTATCAATTAATGGGTATATAATTTCCCGTAACTTATTTTGCTCATTCAATAACTGATATCGATCCTCTACAAAATATGCTAACTTATCAAATAGCATTACTTTGGATTTCGAACTTGATTTTTCTTTATAGGGGTAAAACTCATCTTTTTTTAGCTTCTCGGTAAAATTGTCGAACTCTTTATTTTTTTCTTTAAAAAACTCATTCAACTGATCTTTAATAAATTCTCGGAAATGTCTCATTGACTCATCAAGGCCGTCCAAATCAATATTCCTATACATATCGGGTGATAAACTATCAGAGCCTATATAAACAAACCACCCTCCCACTTTTGGACTAAGCCAATCAGCATCATACTCAAATCCATTAGCTATCGTTTGTATTCCAGCATTTTTAGTCGTTAAAAAAATTTTTATTTTTTCAACCTTTTTTATCTGCATAAAATCGAAAAGGACCTTATGTTCACTGCCTTTTTTATCAAGATATTTTATAACCTTTTTTATTGGTTCACCGATTACAAAGTCATTAGGATTAAGCCGTTTGCCATTGATAGAAAAATTCACTTCATTGTTAAATATTTTAAGTGGGTAACGTTCAAAAATGGCCTCTGCAATTCTATCCTTTAGAAATCTCTCAACAATTTTCTTTTTCGGTTCTTGGTCAGTTACAGATGAGTCATAAAGCTGCGAAATGGTAACTTTATAGTAGGTTCCATGCTTGCCGACTAATATTTCCTCTTTTGTTTCCAGATCAATTTCTGAAACATTGATATTCGAACCGAAATTTTCAAATGCCAATGGGATATTTGCTCTGGAGAATGTTTTGTTTTCAGTATCGAAGCCAATGGTTTCTATCTCAATTGATTTGCCAATTTGAAATGCTGAAAATCTGCCAATTCCCTTACCTCCACTTTTATTAGCAGTACCAATGTCCAAGATCTTCCTCTCCAATTCATTTACATGGACTCCTATTCCATCATCCTTGATGGTAATACTTTTTATTATTAATGGATGTAGTTCAGTTTCTGGTGTGTAATCAATGTCTATCCAGATATTTTTTGACTTGGCTTGGATAGAATTATTTATCAACTCGCAAAAAGCAGCAAATGTAGTTAGGTAGTTTGCGAACAATTCATTTACTAAGCGAGAATTTGTTGTAAATTTTCTTTTCATAACTTCTTATTTATCAAATTACTATTAAGTGTTATCACCCTATATATAGAATCGTCCTTGCTTAAACCGCATCGCCAATCTACTACTATTTCAACTATTGTTCAAAAACTTCTCGGATCCGCTTTTATAGGCAATTTGGCCATTTTAACAACTTCGATACTTGGCAACCCAAACTCTTCAACAACCTTTCCTTCAATCAAATATATCCCTTGCCCTTTAAATTGATACTGTCTAAATGTTTGAGGAAAGTTAGTTGTATCAAAGAATCTTCCTTCAGTATCGATAAATGATCCAAATGCCATTGTACCCCTGGCAGTCGGTACATATTTGGCCGTGACAAAATCTCCTACCATTCGAATGGTCTTGCCCAAATGTTTGATTAATTCATTCGCATTCGACTCTCCTCGATATTCCGTTTTAATAAGATCAAACATGCTGATTGTTACCGGAAACCCAAGTAATTCCACTTCATCATAGCCATCTTCAATCGGATCAATATTGAATGTTGGCAGAACATATTTTTTTGTTGAACTGTTAAACAATACGGGTACATCATTTTTAGGATTCTTGTTTAGCAATACATGCGCTTCCCATAGTAATGCTTTTTTGTTTTTTCCTGTAAATCGAAATGCGCCAATCCGTATAAGAATAATTAATTGTTCAAGATTAATGAATGTCCGTTTAATGAAATCCTCTAAATCGATGTATTGCCCATTTGTTGCCCTTTCTTGGGGGATGAGTTGAGCTATGCTGCTCTCTAAGGCTTTAATGTGAATTAAGCCAAGATAGAGGTCAATGCATCTTAAAACAGTATAATGATTGCTGTTGTTTACGCAAGGTAGATGAATTGTAGCTCCGGCATTTTTTGCTTCATTAACATATACCCTGGTAGAATAAAATCCCCCGAAGTTGTTTATTACAGCAGTCATGAATTCAATTGGAAAGTAAGTTTTGAGATACAGACTTTGAAAACTTTCAACCGCAAATGATGCTGAGTGTGCTTTTGAAAAGCTATAACCGGCAAAGCTTTCTACTTGTCTCCAAACCTCTTTTGCTATTTCGTCCGGATAACCGAATTGTCTACAGTTTGAATAATACTTTGCTTCGATCTCCAGTAGATGTTTCTTATTTCTTCCCTTTCCCGACATCATTCTTCTTAGGACATCCGCATCTGCAAGATCGAGGCCACCGAAATGATGACCTACTTTAAGTACATCTTCCTGATATACCATTACACCATAGGTCTCCTTCAGTTGTTCTTCCATCACAGGATGTAGGTACTTAATCTTTGATGGATCATGGAAACGTTCAATATAGGCCCTCATCATCCCGCTTTTTGCAACTCCAGGTCGAATTATTGAGCTTGCGGCTACAAGGGTTAAATAGTCTTCGCACTTCAACTTTTTGATCAATCCTCTCATAGCTGGACTCTCAACGTAAAAGCATCCTATTGTATCACCTGATTTTAGTTGTTCTTTGATCCGTTGATCTTTTTTGAAATCATCTATGGCATGTACGTCAACCTTGATCCCTCTATTGTTATATACGATGTCCGCACACTCCTTGATGTGTCCAATTCCTCTCTGACTTAAAATGTCAAACTTCTCAAACCCGATGTCTTCGGAGATGTACATGTCCCATTGTACGGTTGGGAGACCCTTTGGTGGTAAGTCTAATGCGCTGTAATTTGTTATTGGCAATTCTGATATTAGAACACCACTTGGGTGAATTGTGCGCAAATTTGGGAAATCCTCAAGTTGTTGGTAAACTGACAAGATGAGATTAGTTATTTCATGTTTGTTTAGTATTGCATCCGGTTCTTCGATAATCCTGTCAATATCGCTTTTAGGAAGTCCGTATACTTTTCCTAATTCTCTTATTATGCTCCTGTCTTTGAAGGTACTCATGGCACCTAATAAGGCTGTATTTTTGCTGCCATACCTTTTAAAGATGTAGCTGTATACCTCATCTCTTTGGTCCCAGGAATAATCAATATCAAAGTCTGGTGCGGACGTTCTCTTGGGATTCAAGAACCTTTCGAAGTAAAGGTCAAGCTCAATCGGGCAAACATCAGTTATTCTTAAGCAATAGGCAACAACACTATTTGCTCCACTTCCCCTTCCCACATGATAGAATCCCCTTGACATAGTGTGTCTGATTATATCATGAGTGATGAGGAAGTAAGCTGAAAATCCAAGATTATCTATTATTTCAAGCTCTTTATTAACTCTCTGAACAGCTTCCTTATTCTTGGTGCCATATCGGAGTTTGAGGCCATCGATTGCCAACTTCCTTAACAGATCTTTATCGTCATATTTTGTGCCGGTAAATGTGCTTTTATTCTTGCCTGTTTCAAAATCAAATTGAAAATCACAATTATCAAGTAACTTTTGTGTATTGGAGATTATTTGTGGGTAATCTCTGAATGCATATAGTAGCTGATCCCTTGATACGAACAAGTCCTCCCTATTAGCTACCTGGTTGGGGTGTAATTGTGATAAGAGGATATTGTTGTTAATTGCTCTTAACTGACAATGGAGTCTAAAATCATTTTTGTTTGCGAATGTGATAGGTTGCCACATGACATACTTTGCATTCTGTTTTTTTGCACTTTGCCATATTTTATTCAATTGAGTTGGCTTTACTCCAATGTATTCATTGTCTCTCAGATTGGCGGGATCTACTGTTCCCAAGGGATAGATTACATATACGTCATCAAATGCTGGCGCAAAATCGGGTAGGGGTCTATTCTCAAGATTACTTTGTGATAGTAACTCATTTAACTCTTGGAACCCTTTTTGTCCCTTGGCGATTCCAATGTATAGTAGGGTATCGTCTTTTCTGAATTCAACACCAACATTACCTTTTATACTCTTCGCTTTGCAGCGTTTTATGAACTCCAGTGAACCGGTTGTATTGTTGATGTCAGTAATTGTAGCACAATCGTAACCACCCTCCTTGAGTAATTCAATTAATGGTTCTATTCCAATAGTGCCATACCTAAGACTATAATAGCTATGAATGTTTAGTAGCATTTCCGATAAGTATTGCAGTCATTACTTTATCATTCCCAAATCTCATTCTAATTCCATCCAGGGCCTTATTTAAGTTTACATGTGCAGACACATCATTAAATAAGTCCATTTGCTCAGTTCCGTTTACTAAGTTGGAAAATTTAACACCTACCAATCGGAGCAATACTCTTCTGCTGTATAGCTTAGTAAATAATTCCAAGGCTTTTTCAGTTAGTTTTTTTGTTGATGCTGTATAGGTTAATTTTTGTTGAACCTGTTCTGTGTTGTGATCTGAATATTTAATCTTCACAGCAATGCAAGATGTGAGTACATTACTCTTGCGTAATTCGAATGCAAGGTCATCAACCATAGAAATAATCGTTTTTTTCAATTGTTCCATGTTAATAGTGTCACGGTCAAAGGTGCTTTCCTTACTTATTGACTTTTTTTCGGAATATGGTATCACTGGTGACGTATCAATTCCATTACATTTCTTCCAAATTGAAACTCCATTTTCACCTAATACCTTTTGCATGAGATCTACTTCCATTTCCTGAATGCTCCGGACATGGGATATACCCATGTTTCTCAATTGGATGTATGTCTTGTCACCAATCATCGGTATTTTTTTGATCGATAGAGGTGCCAAGAAAGGTTTTTCATTGCCGGTCTGTACTTGTAGGTGTCCATTGGGCTTTGCTTGCCCTGTTGCTACCTTAGATACCGTCTTATTAACGGATAGGCCGAATGATATAGGTAGGCCAGTTTCTTTTATGATCTTCTGCCTTAGTTCTGTTGACCATGTATTGCATCCGAAATATCGGTCCATACCAGTAAGGTCAAGATAGTGTTCGTCTATACTTGCTTTTTCTACGATGGGGGCCTTTTCCTTTAGAATTTCAGTTACTATGTCAGAATATTTGGAATAAGAATCGTAATCTCCTCTAAGAAAGATGGCATTTGGGCAAAGCTGTCTTGCTAATCGTGCTGGCATCGCAGAATGTATTCCATATTGCCGAGCTTCATAGCTACAAGCTGCTACTACTCCACGATCAGAACTACCTCCAACTATGACAGGTACACCAATTAGCTTGCTATTATTTAACCGTTCTACAGATACAAAGAACGTATCCAGGTCGAGATGCAGAATATGTCGTTCCATTTGTCTTTTGTCAATATTATGGACAAAAGTAACTTTAGAAACAGGCTAATTCCAAAAAATGTGGATAAATACTACAAATATCTTGACTTTATATTGATGTATTGCTTGTTTCAAGTCAATAAAGTTGGCAATTCTTCATATGAAAATGATGAAGTTGGGTTTTCTAATCCTCTAAAGTCTTTATGAATGGTATAAGCTGCCATTTTTTCGGCTGGAAATTGGTAAGTAGCAAGCTCCGTTATTCGTTGTTGAGTAAGGCCGTCCTGTATCCATTCTAATGCAAGTGAATCGGGTAATATAGCTGGCATTCGTTTTTTCTTATTGTGGACTTGCTCCATCAATGCATTGGCTTTGGATGTCACTATGGCAAAAGTATCTATTGTTTCTCCGGTTGATTTATCTGTCCAGGGTTGCCAGATACCTTCCATAAAAAAATACTCCCTATCTGGTAGCGTTATGTAGTACGGGTATGCGATATCTTTTTTACTGCCCTCTGGTTTATAATGCCTCCATTCATAAAATCCGGACGACAACACAAGGCATCTTCTTTTCATTGCTGCATCTTTGTATAAGCGGCTTTCAAACAACGTTTCTCCAACAGCATTTAGTGTACTATACTTTTTTCTTGCTTCCTTAACATCATCCCAGGTGTTTAACCAAGGTGCAATAAATTCCCAGTGAGCATTTACAATTTCAAAATCACATCCCCCGTCAATTGGTTTAATAATCGGAAAATTTGAATACTCAAAACCACTTTGCAAAGGCTTTGCGAACATAGCAGCAATAGCTTTTATTTCCTTCTCAAGATTCATCAATCTGATATATTCATCTCTTGGGACCTTAACACCATTATAGTAGCACATCTAAAAAAGTTTTGATTGTTTTGGTAAATTGTTTCGCTGATCTATTAAATCACCAATTTGTTTCGCAAGTTCAAGATTTCCTTCCGGAACTGAAGTCCAAAAATCTTCCATATTCGAAAGACTTACTGTTTTTGTAATAAAAATTTGTTCCTGATCCGTTAGCTTCACACAATAAACAGCGAATCCTTTTGCATTGTAAGTCTCAATTGCAATCTGTTTATCATTAAATCTTATCGTAAATAATTCTCCTGTGGGTTTCATTGTAGTAAATCAGTTCATAAAGTCATTCGCATTTTCCAAAAAATAAAGTTAAGAAAGTATCATTTACCTTACCTTCAATGCCCTAAATAATTCAAGATATGGAAGCAAAATTTAAGAAAGGAGACATTGTTAACCTAAAGTCAGATAAAGAGAATAGAATGACTGTCAGTGAGGTCCGAAATGAACCGACAAATGAAAAGAAATTCAATGGTTGGTATGAGTGTATGTGGTTTGATATTACTCTTGAATTGAGGCAGCAGGACATAAGGGAAGAAGTATTAGAAATGTCGATCTAACAATGGGTGACAACATCATAGTCGATATTTTATTGAATGGAACTGAATTGAATTTCGATGCTAAATTGGTCTTCAGTGGATATAGCTACAAAATTGTAGTTAATGTAGATGAGATGGAAGTTAGTTTTGAACCAGATGAGAGTCGAAATTACCGAGCTATCGTTCAAGATCAGTTTGTAAATAAATTGACTAACAAGGATAAGTTGATAATCCAACTAATCACTGAAAGACTTGACAGTCTGAAAGAATAACCTTTATGATTTTTTGGTGGAATTCTCCATTTGCTGAATGATCTTATTCACTTCTGATTCTGTTGACTTTAATTTCGTTTGACAGAATTCAATCAATTCAGATGCCCTTTTCACCTTTGTAGCAAGGACATCCACTGAAACGGTCTCCGACTCAATTTCTGCGGTTATTTTCTTTAGTTCTGCATATGCAGCCTCATAGGTCATATTTGCTTCCATCTTTGGGTGTATTTAAGGTAACTGTCGCTGTTATTTCTGAATCAATAAGTCTAACCTTTATCTTATTGGTTGGTTTGATATTCTTCCCATCTACTACTATACTATCATTCTGATATACTATTGCAAACCCTTTCTTCAGAAGATTGATCGGACTCATTAACCTGGTGATAGAAACATAGTGGTTCAAATATCCTCTATTATTTATAAAATACTTTCTGCTAAAAGAATTCAAATTTTGAACCAAGTTAGCTAAATCATTCATTTTATTCCCCACTAATAACCTGGGTCTTGACAAGATCCTTCCCGAAAGGTCCAATACCATACTTTTCCTTGCAAGCAAAATATCCTTGGTTTGATTTACAACAACTTGATAAGACTCGGTCAATTCATCCTTGTGAAATGTAAGCATTTCCCGTGTATTGTGAATAATGGATGACCTAACAAGTGTAAGATGATCCTGCTTCGATTTGATGATCTGCTGGGACTTGATCAAAATTGTCTTTTGAAAGTTAATTAAACTCGTTTCAAATTGACGGTTGTGATTAATGATAAATTCAGCAGCAATTGAAGGGGTCTTAACCGGAGTATGGGCCATTAAGTCAACAATAGTTTCATTTATCTGGTGTCCAATACCGGAGATAACTGGAATTGGAAACTTTGCAACAGCTCTTGCAACATCAAATTGGTCGAAAATCAAGAAATCCGTTTGACTACCTCCTCCCCGAATAATAACAACTGCATCATAGGGCTTGTTAGCTTTAAAGACATCAAGTAACCTTTGAAACAATGCAGCAGCATTAGCTTCACCTTGCACTGTAGTATAGTAAGGATCAATGTTGACTACATACTGTTCTTTATTCTTCGAAAGAGTGTCTGTAAAGTCTTTGTATCCTGCTGAGTTATTTGAAGTAACTACAGCTATATTTTGGATGACAAGAGGAAGTTTTAGCTGTTTATTCTTAGTTATAAAAACATCACCTACTTTTTGAACAAAAGCTGCACATTCAGTCAGTAGTCGTTGGATTGTTCTTTGCCTCTGTTCTTCAAGTTGCCCGATGGTATAAGTAGTATCAATATCGTTCAAAGTAAGTTGTAACCCATAATGCTCATGGTAATTCACCGAAACATTTACCAGTACGTTTATATCGTTCTTGAATTTTTGACCAGTAACTCTCTCAAATGATTCAATCGCACTTGATCCCGTTCCCCATGCTGCTGTACTTATTTTTGCGACTATTGCATGACTTGTAGGGTTCTTCTCAACAAGAGAGAAGTAATGATAGTTCTTCTGCTGGTAAAATTTGTAATCAACCACATCAGCAAGAACCCAAAATGACTTATTATAAAATGCCTTGTTTAAGACATCTTTGATTTGTCCTGTTAATTGGGAAAGCGATATGTGATTATCTACTGGCATTATTCTTCGATAAAGTTAACAATCCACCAATCATCAAGTAAATGAACATGTTTTTTCGCTCTTGTTATGGCCGTATACCACCATTTGAACATATTGTCGTGGCCCATACCATACATGCTATTCCCTAAAAATAAGAATACATCGTTCCATTCACCACCTTGTGATTTGTGGCAAGTAACTCCATATCCATAAGTGGCTTTTAAACAGTTGAGGTATGGATCTTCCATCATTTCTTTCTTATAATCATCACCATTAGGTTTGTTTCCTTCCTTTCTCATTTTTTTACTGAATTCTACCATTAGGTACTTATTCTGTTCTTTGGTAAAGTTTCCGTTTGTAGACTCATATAAAACATCTAATGACAACCAGATTTCATACTCTTGATCTGTTATTAGCGTTCTAATTTTTATTTTTTGAAATAACAACTTGTCTTTCTTTCGCAATTCTCCCAATTCTATTACTTCAACAAAGTCGCCATTTGTTACTGGGATGGTAAAATTGTTTTGGGTTACAAGAAGTATCTCACCAACTGCAATTGGCTTTAGCCTTTCTTGATACTTCACAAATCTTGTTTCGTCATTAATCTCCCTTACCTTTTTATTACTTTGAGCTATTGCAAGTGTATTTAGACTTCCATTTTCACTTACACACTTCTGATATGCGAATTGTAATTCCTCTTCAGTTTTGTAGGTAATTACCATATTGAGTCCTTTTGCTGGTAACTTTGGGTACCTTGTTGAATGTTTGATCAGAGAATAGTCCCTAATCCTATGTGCCAATTTCAATAAATCGTTGTCGGCCCTGGTTCTTTCTATTTTATTGAGAGTAAATTCAACCGGCTTTCTTTGATGCTCTTTTAGCCATTCAAGATCCAAGGCAGGGCTAAATGCCTGTCCAACAGGAGGTAATTGACAAGGATCTCCGACGAAAATTATTTTGTTATTATTCGTGTGTTCGAAAAAATCCAACAACAACATCCCCGATCCGAAAATGGCAAA
>CAYZKL010000003.1:19685-74660 GCA_964478855.1 uncultured Flavipsychrobacter sp. | reverse complement strand
GTTATTTCACTTGAAAGCATTGATGCTTCATCAACAATATAGATAGTTGGTTTGGATTCCGGTGGCTTCAAAGTAAACTGTAAAGTCATTTGACCGAATTTATCAATTGGAGCATCATCAGGGATATCGTCAAAGTCCCCGTTTACTCTGCTGAATTTATAAACTATTCCGTGTACAGTCTTTGCTTCAAATCCGGTTTTTCCTCTTAAAACAGAAGCTGCTCTTCCTGTTGATGCAAGTAGTTTAAAATCTTGACTATTTTCTTTTAACCATTGTGCTAAATATTGCATTAGAAAAGTCTTACCTGTACCAGCATAACCTTTCAATACAAATGTGTCAGATGTAGGATGTTTTAAAAACTCTTGAAGACCCTCAAATGCGACCTGTTGATCTGAATTTAGCTCGATTGTTGACATTACTTTGTTTTAGGTAAGGTTGAGGGAATTGCACCAGGATTCCAGTAGAAGATTTGATTATTTGCTTCAAATGAAATTGGGTGCATTTGATCGATAATTGATTCAAATTGGCCCCCTCTTGCCATATCTGTCATTTTTGAGTTAATCAATTGTCCAACCTTCTTTTTTAACTTATCACCTCCATCAGGTAAAGCTCCAATAAAGTCACTTGCATAGTTAGCATAAAGGTCAAACCACGAACCTTGCATGTTTTGAGAGAATATGTATACAAAATCCACCGTTTTAGTGTTATTGAGACTTTGTTCTACAAACTTCACAAATAATTTATGAGGCAAACTAAACATGCCAGTGTTCAGCAGAATTAATCCAGCAGAATTGAATTCATTCTGAGTTTTATATGCTTTAATCTGTTCAGAAGCTTTTTTTATGTGAGTTTGAATTGTGTTCTTGATCGTTTGGTAATATTTTAAGGATTCTTGACCATGATTAATCTCTGGATTTAGATCGATAAAATGCTTAGGATTGTTTCTAAAAATTTCACCAATTTTATTCTGACGATCTTTGTTAAAAAGACTATCCGTTTGAATGTCCTTCAATTCATAAATTACTTTGTTTAAAAGAAAATCCGGTGTCTTAATTGTTGATTCAGGAATTTTGTTTCCTCCTAATTCTGTTATAACATTTTGAAAGTCCTTTTCTGAAAATCGAGGTACATTAAAAGGATTACATCCGGAAACATTCTTATTAGCAAAATGAATAAAATAGGAGCCATTTATTTTGGCCTGTGAATAAGCATCCCATAAATCCCCACCTTCTTTTTCACATAATGCTTCAATCAGCATATCAATATGTGCCTCTGAGCAAATAGGATATCCATTTTTTACTGTAAAGTCATAGGCCACAGTATATGAGAATAGCCTCCTCTGAATCAATAAAATGCACTTAGCATAAGTGTTGCTTTGTTTATTATACCCATCATAAATAAGTCTCAATATTTCCATTGCTGTTTCATTCACTTTATGTGCAGATATCCGTTATGGAAAAAATTATAATCGCTTTTTTCCATTTCCAATTACACTGATACTTAAAGATCGCTGGATGGAAGTACATGTTGTTTATTTTCTCTAATAGTTTATTCGATTTAAGTAACCCTCCAGTACAGTTAGGTTCAGTAGCTATTGTCATGCCTTCCAACCTTTCAAATATCCAATTTATTAAAGGTCGTGAAGGTGCAAGCAATTCATTGATTTGTTTTGTAGTTAGGTATGTAAATCTTTGTTTGTCGTTTGAAGTGTTATTTTCAAGGGTGAAATAATCTAAATCGATATCAAAATACACGGCATTTTCTTCTGAATTTAATAGCTCATTTTCAAGGTCAGTATACTCCTTGAATATTTTTATTAAGTGGATGTTACCTAAATGATCTATTAATTCACGAATCTCGATATTTTTCGCAAAGCGTCCTTGCCTGCAATGAACATACACATTCCCAATCAAATTTAGAAAGGCCGCACTGAGTATGTGACCATCATTATTACCGGCAAGTTTTGCCCAACAAAAGAATGAAACCTCTGCATCATCACCTTGATTCAAGCCTAATAACCATTCTTTCTCTAAAGAGTCTGGAGCAAATAAGTCTTGGTGCCAATCAAGAGTAACTAAACTTGGTACTTTTTTCTTTTCATTTGTCCATTTTAACCATGAATAGAATGCGTACCGATGTTCCTGAAATATTGCAATTTCAACAGAACCCCCATCATTAATTGGATGAGCTACATATTGCCTATTATAGCCAGGAGGAGCTATAGAATAAGGATTTCTAAAAAATGCTTTTTCTGGTTCAAGAAATTTGAAGTCCATATTTGTCATTAGAGTTAAGATGACAAATTATAAAAAGTTAGGTGAAACGTATATTTAAACACTCTCGTAGGAGTGTAATTAACCATATTCGGAAGCTTGAAGACAAAAAGTGAGAGTAAAAGTTAGTTTGATAGACTTACTAAAGGTCTTTAAAGAATTCACCAAGGCTTATTTCGAAGTATTCACAAAGCCTCTCGATAGTGTATATAGTTACATTTATTTCTGCATTTTCTATTCTGATGATATTGATGTCTGTTGAATAGATAATGTCCCGTTGGGTTAAACCTTTGGCAGCTCGCAACTGTTTTACTCTTGTTGCGATCTTCTTCAATAATATTTCTTTTTCGGTTTTCCCCATTCAGGTAGGAAAAATCCAATTTAGTTTGCATAATATTGCATACATATATGTATGCAAGACTAAAACTAAGTTTACTGCTCGCTATCAGCTTGACAATTAATTCCTGTACTAACTCTGGAATAACCGGCAAGACATTCTATTTGTTATCTGTAAATATGATCAGCCAGAATATAGCTGAGTATAAATTGGAGTTCAAGTCCAGTGATGTTGTGGAAGTGAGGAATACCGTTTCCTACATTAAACTAACTGCAAAAATGAGAAATTACAAAAATGATCCTGGGATAATGAATCATTCTACCTTACTTCATTATTCATTTAAGAATGGCATTTTTGAAATTCCGGAAAGAAAGTTACTTCTTATACTCAAAACTCAAGAAGATGGGAGTTTAAAGGCCAATACAGGGGAAATATTCTATTGTACATCTATTGTTGAGGCCAATAAGGAAGAGTCCAATCAGCGTATTGAAGAGGCTGCTAAAGTTGCAGTCAATTTTTAGATAAGTAAATCTATTTCTTTGCTGACTTTTTTATCTGCTCATCTGTAATTGCTCCATTCTTCTTTTCAAACTTCAAAATCTCTGAATCGAGATAATCTACAATTTTTGCAGTTAATGTCTCTCTCTCAAACCAAGCAATATATTTTGCCTTGGCCAAGACTTCATTTGGAATTTTAAAACCTGTGAATGTTTTATCGGTTGCCATAGTATATTTTTTGTAAAAGTATGTATATATACCGTCTATACAATATATACAAAGTTATTTCATTTGTATATACCGTATATACGGTATATATTTGTTGAAAATTAGAACGATGCACTTTCAGAACACTTACCAGAATTTCAAGCTTGAAGTAAAAGCGGTTATTCCAGGATCATTGTCATGTTTTATGTGGGCTTATTGCAAGACCATTAACTGTCCTGAAGTCAACGAACCGTATTTTATTAGAAAAGCTATTTCTTTTTGGAAGCTTTCTAAGTATATCCGTACCCATATATCGAACGATTTCGATTCATGGTATCAAGTCAATCAAGACAGCCAAGCATTATGTGAAGTGTTGTCAACTATAATAAACTCAGAAGAGGGTAGAGTAGAAATTTACAACCGGCAACCACATATTGATTCTGTACGACCCACCTTCAGATTTGAGGGTATCAACATGGATTTTGTTTTAGTTCCTCTCGTTAAGTAATCAATCATTATTAATAATTAAAATCAATTTTTATGGAAAGTAAAATAGCAGTTAACAACATTCTAAACCAACAAACATTAGGGTTAATCAGAGAGTACAATGAACCTCTAAATTCATTTGGACATGCATTTGTCGATGTCAAAGAGAATGCATTTATTTATGGCTACCAGGGAGGGAATTTCGGTGAAGATTTTACCAAGGACGAAAAGTATAACATATGCCTTGGTTTCCAGGCAATAGAAGAACTATTCTCATTTTGCAAAACGATGAAGAATAAGAAAACACTTTCTCATAACAATATGACAGAACTTATGTCCATCTTCAGAAAAATTACTTTTACTAAGGAAGACGATCAACGTTATTCAAACTATGAATTGCTAATGGAGTGTTTTGGGATCACTGAATTTTGGAAGTACCTATCAATGGAAGTGAGGTATGATTACTCTGAGATAATAGAATGTCTCGATTTCCGGCAATGGTTTGAGACAATAATAGATCAGCTACGAAAGTTTGTTGATTAATATAAGAGGGGCCAATTGGTCCCTTTTTTTATAAAAGCAACTGTGTAGTAACAAATGTATATTGCCGGATTGGAAGCGTTATAAATTGTATTAATTTGTAGGCAAACCGAAGCTTAGGATGTGTCGAGTAAAATTTTTTAATTTTAATGACTTTTAGTATTCTTGACACCGATTCAATTTTATACATCCGCTTCCATACGTCATTTCAGATTATATATTGGTCTTCAAGTTAATTTTTCTTTCTTTTTCCAAGGATTTTATGGGCAAAAAATGATTTTGTAATAATGAATTGTAAGTGCTTGGTTTGTCAAAAAAATCAGGCATGCCAAATCATACAAATGAACTGATTTCATTCAAAAGAGATCTTAAATTATTAGAACTTAAGCTATCGAGGCAGATCAAAATATTAAATGATTTACTGAGAGGTGAAGATGGATCAAAGAAAATGCTAACAACGAAGGAATTTCAAGAAATTATCAAAAGACCTGGTGAATCTCCTTCACAAACACAAAGTCGAATGTATAGAATCCTCCGTGAGCATCGTTATATAACAAGTCGAGTAAAGAAACTTGGGATAATGATTAACTACAAAGAATTCTTAAAAATTAAACGGTATAATTAAAACAACATGGATATACATACTGAAATTGCAATACTGATAGAAAGCATAACCATTAAGTTGGAAGCTCAAGGAAAGCTTATTGCGAAAATAAAAAAAGATGGTATTGCCAAGAGGGAATTTTTAACAGTTACAGAATTCATGGAAAGAGAAAAATGGAAGAGACATAAGGTCTATTCTTTTCTTTTTGAATACAAGCACCTGAAGAGTAAGGTGCCGGTAATTGGGGTCTTGATTGACTATAATGGGTACCTTGCTATTCGTAATTCAAATATTTAAATATATATATAAGTGTTTAAGAGGTTTATACGTAGATTAGCGACTGCATCAATCAATTGGGCACGATTTTGGTAATAAAATATAATAAGTTGCTTAGATTAGGTAGTCTTAAAAACTTTTTTAACTTTGTGCATCAGTTATTTTGCACACAATCATTATGAATCAATTTAATTACAAGAAAGCTACTCAAGCTTTAAACCTTTTTGCAATAAAGGAAGGTGGGAGCATTGAGACGCTTAAGGCCGTTAAATTGATTTGGTTGGCTGATCGTTTGCATCTGCGCAGATATGGGCGTATGATAACAAATGACGAATATTTTGCGATGAAATTAGGCCCAGTAGCTTCATCAACATATAATTTGATTAAAAGAGAGTCAGAATTTCTTCCAGAAGACTCTTTTAAATATTCGGCTGAATATATTATTCCCACTGACACATACCATAGGAACTTTAATTCTGCCAATCCTGTTGAATTGAAAGTTTTTTCTAAAACGGACATTAAGGTTTTAGAAGAGGTTTTTGAGAAATTTTCGAATATGACAAAATGGCAATTGTCAGACTATTCGCATTTGTTTGACGAATGGATGCGTTTCAAAAATGAGTTAGAAGTTTCTCCTGATGGTCGTTTTACAATAAACCCAGATGATTTTTTTAATGAAACATCATTTGGCGACCATGTTTTTAATCAATCGACTGAAGTGTTAGAGTGTGTGAAAGAGATATACAAAGAGTCGTTATCGTAAGATTCTCTTATGAAATTTCCTGCCAGTGTAATGATAGACTCGCTAAGGCCAAAGGATGTTTTAATTATTACCGCAAATCCTGAATTGTCATCTACCGATCCTCATTTGTATACCTGTATTGGAAATTTTAACGATGAATTCCAATTTGTTATTGCCAGTACTCAAAAGGAGTCGATCTACAGAAGGGTTGCAGCAAGACAATTTTCAACAGATACAATTGTCAATATAAAAAAGGACCCGCTTTGTCCGCTGAAAAAAGAATCCTGGTTTGACTGTAATATTGTTAAGTCTTATAGCAAGAAAAGGCTGTTGGAATTGATTAAAGGAGACTTCCGCAGGACCGAGATTCCCATGCCGGAAAATCACTACCAGGATTTAATAAATGCAGTCTGTTTAAGCGAAAATGTTGAAGCTGAATTCATAGAATATCTAAATAGCTAATTATTCAGATAATTATTCCCTGCGAGTTCTGTTCAATTAATAAAGCTTCTTGCAATATATCATAGCATAATATTGGTTTTGGATGTTGATGTCATCACCACTTCCGGTATTTCCAATGGTAATAGCACCGGCTGAATCGCTTGACATTGAAACAGAGACAGTTTCCGAGCTTGTTCTACTACTTAACGTACCTGATGGTTCCACTGTTTCAGTTCCAGTGGCCACACGTCCCCCATCTCCTGTTACCCCTTGGGAGGTATCCGCAAGTGAGTTAAGTGTTTGGTGATCGTGGGGACTTGCTGTTGCTGTATGACTATGGCTTCCCTGGGATGCTGAGTGGTTGTGGGATGGTAATTGTCCGGTACTAAGGTTTATGTCTACATTACCTCCTGTATCCCCAACTGATGCAATATGCCCCGCTCCGTCATTTCCTTGCCCTAAAATGAAGCGATAAGCAAGATTCGGTACTGTTACCCCATCTACTGTTCCGGATGCGTTACAGAGCGAATAACCGTACAGCCCCATCACTTTACCTTTTGCATTATTTACACCTCCGGTTATATCAAAGAGATCACTTATCACTCCATCAATTGCTTCGATCTTTCCTGGAATGCCATTATCGTAATTCTGTGATATTAACCAGGCACTTCCTGAATATTTACAAGTGAAGATTATTCCTCCAACTTGGTTTAACATGCTATAGACATCTCCAATTCCAATTGTCTTGATAACCGTTGACCCTGATTTGATTAAAATGCTATGACCGGATAAACCAAGTGATGAGCAATTAAAGTGAATCCTGAATTCATTTCCTTCTACTGCACCAGTGGTTAACAAGGTGAAGATAGTGTCTGAGGCTATGGATTGTGCGCCTCCGATGTATTGATAGTTCTTATCAACTCCTACCTGAAGGTTGTAAGTTACTGTGGAGGTGAGCGAGGTGATTATGTTGACACCTATTTTGTCTCCTTTGAATACTTTATTTTGAAAATCACTGTAAGACCAAGGGCAAGCGGTCAATTCTATAAAACCATTAACAGGGTCTTGGGTATATGTTTGCCTTACTGGAGAAATAAGATTTCCATCGGAATCAAAACTAACTTCTGTTAAGTAGCCGTTTGAATTGTCTGATGGTATTGTCCTCCATTCTGTAAATTCACAAATACGTTTATACCTGTACTGGAAATTATAGAAAACTGATATTGGCTTATATACTTCAAGTTCAACTTTGCCGGTTAAATCATTTATTGCAAACGAATCTAACTTATTTACTAAAGGAACACTATCAGTTGGTTCAGATTCACACTTGAATTCAATGGTATCAGCATTTGGAACAACAAGTAATGTTTGTGTTATCAGGGTAGTTCCTCCATCTGTTGAATAATTATCAACGTGCAATGTGTCAAGGAATAAATTTATGGCAGTTCCGGCTTTTATAGAGGATATCACATAGCTATATTTCCCATTTCCTGTATATAGCCTCCATCCATTAAAATCTCCATCTGTAAATAGGGTAGTGTTTATGTATTTTCCTCCCAATCCTGAATTAAGAGTTACTATATTCTGACTTGAATTGATGCTCCAGTTGTCGGATCTCATACCCCAAGCAACTTCAACTATGCTTTGAGATGCTGGATTGGTTTTTGTTTGCCATTTAACAGATTCAACACCCACTAATGGATTTGCAGATCTATCAATAGTCGTAATTAGTTCACTTCCTTTAGTTTCGTAATAGTCTTTTCTTACATCCTGTATAACAACATCACTTCCAGAAACCGTAAATCGGGCCAAATAGAACTCTTGGCCAGGAACATAGGTTGGTGGAGTATTGGTTGAAGTTTCAAGTTCTATTGAGTAGGTCATTGAATCATACTGGAAAGGATACTTATCACCTGGAGGAATCGCTACACCTGGAGTAAATGTGCCGACAACCGCAAAATGCAAGTTAGTTTCAGAAACGAACTCAGCAACACCACTTATGTTTGCAGCAGGATTAGCAAGGATGGCATGATTGTCATCTGTGACACTTAAAACTTGATATTCAAGTGTGTTGAAGGTGGAATCAGTTAGTTTTATTTTGGAAGGGAAATTTGGTTGGCCCCTGAGTATTTTTGTGAATTCAGTGCCGGAACCAACAAGATCACCATTGGTTGCTATTGATACAGTTCCTTTTTCACGATTAGTGTAACTATGCCTTATTTTAACCCAATACCAATTACCATCGTTAATTATTGGTATTTGGTTGATAATGGATGGTGAATGAATAAAATTGCCGCTGCTATCTATGCCTTGAACAGGATTTATCTTAATAGTTCTATCTGTACCAGAATCGACATCCCTTGATACACGACCATTGTCAAATGAAGGGTCCAATATTGACTTTATCAAACCATAATTTACAGAATCATGGAGGAGTGCTTTTCTAAATCCATACTCGTCCGCAGTTTTTGAAATAAAATTCAATTCCCGCACTTCTACAAACAACTCAGGCACAAATTTAAAGTTCGACATTCAGACAAATTATATTATCACAAATATAAACATATTACGTCATATTGTAATATAATTTATTCGTTTGAATTGAATTTTTGTATTTTCTTTGCATCTCAAAGCGATGCATAACGCTATATCAGTTGCACTAACAAAATGAACACTCCAGCCACAGTCAACAAAGAAACCAGAAAAGTAGAATCTGCAATATTCTGTAATGAAGAGTCACAGATAATGCAATACAAAGTTTTCTCTACTCCATTACCACAAGAAAGAATCAACTTGGAACAAATAAGCAAGTACAAGTTCGATTTTGTTCTCCTGACATTTTCTGACAAATCAGAATTCATATACCGGTCAAATTCTGAGAAGTTTACTGCATGAAAAAACTTCCTGATTTTCTCCTATGTAATAACCAAGCCTTGCAGATAGCAGGGCTTGTTCTTTATACTAAACCACCTTTTTACATAGGCAAGACGGTACATTTTGAAAATCAACTTTTATACGAAGAGTTTGTAACTAAGTGTACAGATTCTGATAACTCTATTCCTTTTGTAAAAATTGAAGGATATAGAGTTGCAATGCTGCAAGCAGGCCAATTAATAAACAACGATCCAAAGAACATTGATGAGTTGAAATTAATTCTGAAATTGATGGGTGAATTTTTCTTACAAGAAAAGATAATTGGCCATCCTTTTAAATATAAAAGGTACAAGGAGACTGATACAGATCAATAGACTAAAGTTAGTTTAGAGTCTATTCATTGCACTTCTTGGATTTGGCCTATCATCAGCGGTTAATCCATTTTCCCTTTGTGTTTTAGATGGTGTTTTAGTAACGTTTCTTTGAATAGGTGTATTTGTCAGTCTTAGTCTTCTGTCTACTCCCTCTGTTACAACAAAGTTACTTGCGACCTCTCTCATCGCTTCACTAAATGCATCTTTCATTTCAGTTACATTATCTGTAACTGTTTTTAATAGTGCATTGTTTAGCTTTGCTGTCTCTTTCTCGATCAAAGTGGTATTGTCCTTGGCCCTGGTGCTGATATCGGCTGAAAAATCTTCAATTCCACCAAGCCTTTCCTTCCAACCTTTACTATGCCTGTTCTTATATAAGTCCTCAGCAGCTTCCAGGTTGTTACCAAGACCAAGCATTGATGCAAACTGAAATTTCTTGTAATTCTCATCACCACCTAATCTATCAAGAGAAGTAACTACTGCATTGAAATATTTATCAGATCCTAAACCCTTCTGCTGCTCTTTTCTCAGATCATAGCTACTCATGTCCGGATTAGCTTGTCGCAAGGATAGGAATGATAATCCCTTTGCTCCTTCACTTTGGGGATTGATAAGGGAACTGTTTATCTGGTTAATGAGTGGCATTGATCTACTATCCCTTGCAGAAAAATAACCACCAATGGAATCAAATTGCTTCAGTAACCCAAATGCAGTGCCGGAATCAATAGTCCTGCTGGTCTGTAAAAGTGACTTTTGAAGTGAGGTGAATTTGGTAAGGAATTCATTTAAGAAAGAATTGTCACCATTTTTGAAAATATTGCCCTGTCCCTTTTGAAGTATTCCGGCTACCAATGCACCTACGTTCCTATTTGCCTCTTTGCTGCTTCTAAGAAGCTCAAGGACAGAATTAGTTGTTCCTGAGTCAACACCATACCCCTTTTCAAGATAGTATTGGGAAGATGCCTCTCTATCAGCATTTTTATTTGTGCCGGTAGTTCTTGATACGGAGCGGATGAGATCAATGAAGGTTTTGTCGGATAGGCCGTAGTCCTCCATGTTGCGATTCGCAATGTCCTTCTGGTTATAGCCGGTTGTTGCTGAATATGCATTTCTTGTTGCAAGGTAGTCCTGCATAGAAATTGCCCTTCTTTGTATGAATTCCCCCTCTGTGCTTCCAAAAGCTGATCCTATGGCATTACCGGCTGAAGCTCCCGCTGCTGCACCTGCGAATGCCCCGGCACCACCAATAAATGAACCTCCTACTGCTCCAAGTACGGTCCCGATCACTGTACCGGCAATGCTGCCTTTTAGTTGTTCTACTTTACCAATTACATCAAAACCAGATTTTGTACCACCAAGTGTAGCTGCATTACTCAAAAGGCTTGTTATTGTGCTGACACCAAGATACCCTCCTATTAATGACTTAAAACCGTCATTATTATTACTTTCTTCCTTCTTCTTTTCACCCTGCAATTCACTTAATCTATCCCTGGTCATCTCAGCAGATAACTTTTCCGCTGGAGTGCTGGCTTTAAGAATAACATCCTCAAGTGAGCGATCACCTTTCATAATTGCTTGAACATTCTCCCTGGAAGTGTCCTTTGCTGTAATTATTTGCTCCTTTGATAATTTGGTCTGAAGGAGTAAAA
Organism: uncultured Flavipsychrobacter sp.; assembly: GCA_964478855.1. GTDB lineage: Bacteria > Bacteroidota > Bacteroidia > Chitinophagales > Chitinophagaceae > Nemorincola. The sequence continues at coordinate 63,359 of CAYZKL010000003.1, read as the reverse complement.
GTTGGTTTTGTTCCTTTTGTTTAGTGAAATACTCTTTGAATTGACCAGTTATTGCATCTGGTGAATTTTGATTTGATAGAGATGAAAGCCTTGACAGACGAGATTCATAGTCAGACTTGGTTATGTCTTTATTCTTATACTTCTGTTCTGTGCTTTGGAACAGTGCATCAAGAGTGGCATCCCTTTTTTCTATGTTACCGATTCTTTGGGTTGCATTGCCGATACCAATTAATCCGGAAAGTTGGTTTTGCAATCTGTTTTTCCTTTCAATCGCTGCAATCTGTTGCTCAATTAACTTGATTTGGTTTTTTGATGCACCTTCCTCAAGCTTCGCACCGGATATCAGGGAATTAGTTAGATCATTGCTTCTTTTTTTAACCTGGTCAAAGTAAGATAGAAGATCGTTACCTGCTACTTTAAACGTGACTACATTGTTTTGACTCATTCTATTCCGACATGTTTATATTAATTTGACCAAAATCAATTTTTTTAAGTTGTGAAAATAATTTGTCTGCTTGCTCTTTTGACTCTACAGCCTCTTTGATGTACTTGCCTTTCTTAACTTCTTCGTTCATCAGACGTTCATCAGAAATTTGCTTTTTGAACTCTTCAAACAATTGTCCTTCCAGCCATTCAAGATAAATGTCAATTTGGGACGTTTTTAAGTGCTTTTCAGAAAATAACGCAACACCATGCTTTTCTCGCCATATTTTATCAAATGGAAACCGATTATTGAAATCAATAACCAGATTTCTTGAATGTTGTATAAAAGACATTATACAACAGCATTTGTGACTTTTTGATCTTTGGTAGTAGTATTCTCTATGTGCTGTTTGGGGTTGGAAATAACCATCATTATTTCTTCGTAGTACGGGGAATACTGATCTTTGAAAGCATAGGTTAACTCAAAGATATTTACTAACGGTAGATCCAGCAATGACTTTACATTCATAGCAGCCCTTAGTTCTTCACCAATTAGGACACTGAATGTGGAAATAGCATCACATATGACTGTTGCCAATAATCCATCCCTTTGAAGGGAGATGAAAGAAGAGTATCGCTCTTCTGTCAATTTTGCCTTGATAACCTGGATATCAAGAAACTGACCTGTAGTCGGGAATGGTACTGCGAATGCTCTGTCAAACATTTTTACATCGGTAGTGTTTTTCATTTCTTTATTTTTTATCATTCACTAATATTATGATTTGTAGCCCAGCTGATTGGTGCTGACTATAACGCTTATTTGTTGAAGCACATCTACAAAAGTTTTTTGCATAATAGACACGCTCCTATTGAATGCTCCAAAGGCATCAGCAATTGCGACTTCAACTGTCACATCGTTGATAAATGGCAGGTAGTCGTTAAAATATGTCAGTACCATTTCAAGGATAATGGCCTGTGGCAGCATTACCAACCAAGGCACCTTGTGATCAATTTTTAGCTGTGGCAGCATTATCTCAAATGTTGATATGGCGGTTGCGAAATTTTCCTTAAGGCCAGGGTCCGCATTACCACACTCCTTGGACATCAAGAATGCTTTCAATTCTAAAATGCGCTGAAGCTCTTCTACATTTGGTTTTCCTACTTCATAATTTTTGCCGGCAATAGTAATAGTAGCTGTACTCATATTTTTCTGATTTTTAATTAATAAAATGAATTTAGTTCTTCTGCGATCTGTTCGAGGACTTCTATCATTTTTTCAGTTTGCATCTGAGTGAATCGGTAAAGAGACTCAACGTCACTCAGTTTACGATCAGCCAATGGCGGCTTAATTCCTATTCTCCTTGCGATCTTCCGTTTTTTCAATGTCAGCCTGGTAATGAAATCAAAATCGCTGTCTTGTATCATATAGAAACAAAATTAATCTATATAAATGAAATAAAACGTTAATATAATTATGGATTAGTTTATATAGATTGATAGAATTCCTATTGCATTATCAGAAGGCATTATGGATTTATAAATAATATCCATATTTTCAAATACTTGATCGTAATTATGTTTAAAAAAAGACGAAAAATATTTCTTTCATATTGCCATTCCAATCAGGTCGAAGCTGATGTTATAGCCAGCGCATTTGAAAATTACGATGTTGATTTACTTATAGATCGAAGAGATATTGGTTATGCTAAGAGCATAAAAGAATTTATGCATAGGATAGGCAAAAGTGATTTTGTAATAGTTATTATAAGTGATCAATATTTGAAAAGTCCAAATTGCATGTATGAGGTTGAAGAGCTAATTAATTCACATGAATTTGAAGAAAGAATTTTGCCGGTATTATTACCTAATGCAGACATTTTCACTGGTGAAAGTCAACAAGTGTATTATGATTTTTGGAAATCAAAATACCAGGAAGCAATTAAATTATTATCGGAGCATGAGAACTCTCATACATTTCACAACAAACTAAAATACAAGAAAATACATGAGAATATTGGTGAGTTTTTTATAAAAATTCAGGACATTAATACATTCACTTATGATAATTTATTGAAAAAAAAATTCAGACCTCTGTTTGATAAAGCACAAATTCGAATTCGAGTTACACCACTAACTTTTGCAATTTATGCATTGACAATTCTTCTTCTTGTTATTACATTCGTTTTTCGATATCAAGGACATATGGTACCCAATGGAAATGATGTTTTAAAAAAAACAATTACAATTGATAAAAGTGATGATTCCTTTAAACAAATGAACCCTCAACAATCCAACTCAAATTCTTTACCTATTAGTTTACCTAAAGCACAAAAGGGTAATGATGTAACGAACAAAACTAACTTTAGAATAGATACTTTTTATGCTCAACCAAATTCTGTTGATTTAGGTGACAGTTGTAAGATTTATTGGAGTGTTATTGGAGGTAAGTCAATATCTATTACTGGTGGACAAATTGCTGGGAATTATCCAGCTTCAGGTTCAAGATTTACTGGTCCCATATTTTCTTCAACAACTTTTTTACTAACTACGTCAAATGGAATTGTGGGCAAATCTTCGAAACTAAATATAAAAATTAACCCTCCCCAAATTGTAAGTTTTGATGCTTTGCGACGAATGATAAATTACGGTGAATCAACAAAGATATATTGGCGAGTGAAAAATATTGCTCACGTATCATTGGACTACAATGAGAAATCATTTCAGGTAAAAGCCTGTGACACAATTGATACTCCCCCACTACAAAAGACGACAAGATTTGAAATAGCAACTATAATAAATGGGAAAAGATCATCTGCTATTTTAATTGTAAATGTTCGAAAGCCATTGCAAGGTTCAAAAAAAAGTTAGTTACCTCAATGTTTTATTGGTTTTATTCATACTCGGAGACCTCTTAGTTCAGGGAACTTACTTTTTATTTGAGTAAGAGTAGGACGTTTGTATTCAAGTTTGAAAAGCTCTTCGTATTTGTAATTGAAAGCCTTTTTCTTCAAGTTTGAAATGCGAGCAAGCAACTTTGTCTCTTTGTTTCTGTAATGCGATTTGACAACTTGCTTTTCGAGTTCAGGTACTATCTTCTTTTCAATAACCTGCCAGGTATAATCCTTTCTATCTTTTTTAGACAAAAGTTGTGTAGGGTAGTATACGTGTTGACTGTAAGCAGATCTATGCCTAAATGGGCCTGTATCGCCTATAAGGTGGAGTATTTTGCACCTCGTCAATGTTATTGGACACAGCCAGTAGAGTATATCTCCCCTCCCCAAGTTACTTTTGACCGAAGTGATGAGAATGCAATAGCTTTCAATTTGCGTATCTGTATTGTATTTGTAGTGAGAAACCTGCATCCACTTTTCAAATCCATTTAAATAAAGATCCATGGTAATTTGAAAATCTTTATTTGGAGATGACCAGTGAAATTGAGACTCTGTCGGACCGGTTTTGGACCTATTTGCATTTTTAATGATGCTATCGATTGATAGGGTATACCCATCATAAATTTTCAGTACGTTAGCTGTTTCTTCACTTTTTGCCATAGAATTTGACCTTAATCCTTAATATTGAAAATCGCTTTTTTTATGCCTGAAATATGTAACTCCTTATCTATCAATTTATTCATTGGTGATTTTGAGGATTATTGGAGAATATCTTTAAACCACTTCATTTTTGAATAAACTTACTTTGATCCTTTAGCTGCAAATTGTTTTCGAAAATCAGGGTTATCCCATTTTGTTTTTTTCTTGTTCAACCCACGTTTATTTTTTTGATAATCATTGAGCTCGGACTCGATGATTAAAGTTCCATCACATAATGCAGCATACACGTCCCTGTCTAATGCTATGTAAATTTTGGGTGGTGTGTCGTGCAATTCTTTCTTAAATAGTTTGAAGACATCGACAAGGACCTTAATGTATTTATCAAGAGTAGTTACATTGATTGCTTCTTTATCAGCTAATTTTAACCTGTCAAAATATACAAAGCCACCATCACGTATACGCCCCATTAGGTTGCCTTTGGCTTCTTTATCTTCTAAGTTGTCAATATGCTCTTTTAGCGATGCAATTAAATTTGCGATGTCATTACCATACAATTTCCTCAGAGTTCTATTTACTCTGAGAAAATTATTGTCCTTTCTGCTATCTGTTGCTACTATAGACTCTTTACTCATTTTCAATTTTGTCAATATTGACTAAATCAATTTCCTCATTATTGATTAAATTGATATCATCAGATCTGATTAATTCATTTTTGTCATTTTCGACCAAATCTTATATAACTATACAATAGGTTAACTATACAATAAGATAAACATACTATAGAACAAATATTATAACTTAATAAACAACTGCGTTGTTTATAAGATAAAGAGCAATTTTGCAAATTGCTTATCTGCCTTAATCCTTTGAGAATTTTTAATAATTAGGTTTAACCTTAGTATTGCCAACCAAATTTCTCAACTCAGGCCCTTCCATGCTTTGGAAGTGTAAAGCCTAAATTTGAGGAGATATAATGCCTTTGTGAAGGTTTGTAATGCAGCCTGCTTAAGGGTCAGGCTAAACTTTCATTTTCTTTAGCGAATTCTCAAGTTCGTTTCTTTTATAACGGACTCTGGATGCAATCCTATATCCAGTGACTACTCCGGACTTGCTCCAATCACTTAGAGTTACAAGTGATATGCCAAGATACTTTGCGGCCTCTCTCCTAGTTAAAAATTGATTTTCTTGGTCTTTTGAAATTTCTATTGGAGGTGAAATGGCTAATTGTTTTGCAATGCCATTGGACACTGATTTCTCAATTAGTTCTTCTAAAGAAGAAAGGCTAACTGGACAGAATAAAATACCTGATGTCTCTATCATAATGCTCTATTATTCCTCAAAGGTTGAGGTGTGAAAAAATAAAGCGATTTGCCCGTTAATTAAAAGCGATAAGCATTAACAAGGATGTGTTGAATACACTGCACGGTTCGGAATTAAATCCGAAACAAATGTACGGATATTTATTTAGCTTTCTCTTTTGTATGTTATTAATTAGAGTCTTTAAACTGTTTTCAAAGTAAAAACCTACTTTAATATTTATTGTTTATTGCTCGACATAAATTGGTTTTATGAAGTTCCAAAGTTGATTTACTTCATTTGTGATATTTGGGTTTCTGACTATAGTTATTGTTCTTTTGAAATGGTGTGTTTCTTTTTCCGTTGTTGCGGTTTTCAATATTATAATGGCTCTTTTTATTGAACAGTTAATCATTTTATGTAGATCTTCGCCAAGGACGGAGTCCATTATTTCTTGAAGACTTTTATTTGTTAACTTAAACCATCGCCCATTTATTTTTGATAAAAATAAAATTGCATCATCAGCCTTTGCAACTGCTGAATTTGAATTTTGGAAGTTAGTTTTAGTAAATTGAATTGATCTTAATAAAGTGTCCTCTTGATTTTTGTAAAATATTTCAAGCTGCTTTTCTATACTGCCAATTACTTTTAACCTTTGGCTTTTAATTCTTATAATTGGTTCGAGGTGAGCGACCAACTTAGTCATTAATAATTTTGACTTTTTACCGCTATTGGCTTTTTTAGAAGGTAAGAATATTATTTCAGTCTTGTTCCCTAAAGTATTAATATCTATAGGTTCGAAAAATGATTTAACTATTGCATTTAAAAAATAAGGTTCTACTTTGATGAGTAGTTCTTTAGTAATGTTTAGAATAGTGATTTTCGGTTTATTAAGGGGATCTTTTACATTCTTTGTAAGATGAAGGTTTATTTTATTGCTATTCTGATTAAAAGCAATTGTAAAATGGAGATTGGATGAAAGTTGATTAAACGAAAATGAAATCAAATGGTCTTTTAGCTGACCCCAAAACAGGTTTTCAATCGAAATGTAATTAAAATTACAAGTTGTGTATCCTTTATTTGGATATACATTTAGAATCCTTAGTTTTTTATTGATCCGCATTAAATGTAACTTTTGTTGTCTTTTTTATTTTGCTGGATTCTACCTCATCTTTTTTCTTCTTTCTTTCCGACCAAAGACCTTGTAAAATCTTTGCATGTTGATCTGGAGTAACTTTAATGTACTTCAGAAATGCTTTCTCTGTTTTATGCCCTGTTATCGCCATAATGGTTAGTGTAGGGGTGCCAGCTAAATACTCATTCGTTGCAAAGGACCTCCGTGCTGTATGGGTTGTAACTAAATTCCATTTTTCTAAACTTTGAACTTTTCTTTCACCGGCTTTTGTCCTGGAAAACGTTACTGTTGTCTTCAATAAAGGTAAATTATCCATTTTACATATATCCTTAAGATACTCATTACTTTTTTGGTTGCTTAAAGCTTGAGGGAGTTTGCCATTGTATTTTTTCAATATTTCCTTTATTGTATCATGTACAGGTATTACAACTGCTTTTTTCGTTTTAATTTGAGTTAGTGTAATCAAATCCCCTGAAATTTGAGAAGGACTAAGAGAGGATAGATCTGAAAACCGTAATCCTGTATGGCATCCAACCAAAAATAGATCACGAAGTGAATCTAAGGTTGGGCTATGTGAAAGATCTAATTCCTTGATTTCATCAAGTTCCAATTCGCTTAAATACACTGTATCAGCCTCTTCGCTTATTGTTGTAAATCCCTTGCTCCTAAATGCCATATTTTTATTTACTCCCAATTCAGTAGCATCCTGAAGAACAGTTTTTAATACTTTGATGCTCTTCCCGATGTAATTTGTAGATTGCTTTGCTGTTAGGGTAAGATATTTTGTGAAATCAGAATAGAACGGCATGTCAATAATTTCGAAATCTACTTTTTTCTTCCTGTGGATTTCGTAGTTTTTTATACACTCCAAAGTTGTCTTATAGGTTTTAATTGTACCAGTTGTGATTGGATGACCCGTTTTAGGGTGTAGCCTTGTACCATTTTCACATCTTGAAATGAAATCATTAAAAAACTCTATAAAAGTAAGTTTGGTAGGAATGCCAACCTTTCTTATTTCTGCATCCATTAACGGCTTTAGCTTTTCCGGCGTAGGGTAGAATCCGTTATTTTCATTCTGGTAATTCAATATTATTGCTTCGATGCTATCGGCTATCTTATTTAGGCCAGTATTAAACTCAGGATATTGTGGAAATTTCTTTGTTTCCCTGGCTCTTTTGGTCTTCTTGTTCCAAAAGTCAGGATGAATACTCTTATTTGTATAACACTTAGTTTCATAACTGCCATAATAAATACGGGCAAAAATAATTGTAGGATTATCACTATTCGGACGCTTTAGATAAAAAGAAATGGTCATGAATTTCTATAATTTGGGAATGAATCACAAAGTTACTGCTAATAACTGGGGTACGGTAATGGGGTACGGTACATTTTTATTTTACCATATCAAATTTATTCAATGATATGATATTGTCGCTTGAAATACTTTGTGGTGGCTTATTCTGCAAATAACTAAGGTAAAGTAAAGAAAGGTATGCTAAAGCAAGTTCATGTCCGCTTTCGACCTCAAAAACCCGCTTTCTTAGCGGGTTTTTATTTTTCCTGCCACATCCCTCTTTTAAATATTAATTTATTGAATATATTTTAATGCCCCCCTTATATATAGCTAAAAATCATTAAATTGCATCTTCATTCATTCTTAATTATAACATACCAGGTATGATCTTATCTACAAAGCGATTAATTCGCAATGCGGGTTCTTTGTTTTTTGCTTGCAGCGTATTATTCAGCCAGGCCGCTTTTGCACAGCAGGCCAATGTACAATCAGTTCTTTCCACGGACCGGAATAAGACGGATAATACAATTAAGTCATTGTCTTTTTCGCCTGCGGCGCGTATCCCTGCCGGTAAGCCGGATGAAATATTCAGCAAATACCTGGGCTTGGGTGGCGACAATGTAATGGTGCACAAGCATACCACCACAACCAAAAAGAATATCAGTACAGTACGATATACAGAATTCTATAAGGGAATAAAAGTGGAGTATGGTGGTGCTACACTTGTAGTAAAGGATGGAATCGTTAATTATGTTACCAGCAACTATTTTACTTTTTCCAATAAGCCATCTACACGTCCAGGTATCAGCGAAGGCAAGGCATTTGCCTTGGCTACTGATTTTGTAGGTGCAGAAAAATATAAATGGCAGATACCTGAAGAAGAGGCACACATCAAAAAGCTGTACCACAAACAGGATACATCTTATCTGCCACACGCAGAATTGGTGTGGATCGAAGATATGAGTACACTGCAGAGAGACAGGCAGATGCACCTGGCTTACTCTTTTGATATTTATGCACAAAAGCCATTGAGCCGCCAACAGGTATTTGTGGATGCACAAACAGGCAAGATATTGTTCTCTAACTCCCTGATCAAGCATACAGCCGCAACCGGTACTTCTTTGTACAGTGGTAATGTGCCGATCCGCACGGCAAACACTTTGGGTACTTACCTTTTATACGATTCAACAAGAGGTAATGGTGTTTATACGCTGAACATGAACAATGGTACATCATATGGTGCGGCCACTGATTTTGTAAGCCCTACCAATACATGGCCCGGTGCTCCTGTTGACCGGGTAGCCATAGATGCGCATTGGGGATCAGAAATGGTATATGATTACTTCTCCATCAATCACGGCCGCCTTAGCTGGGATGACCTGGATGGTATACTGCTTAGTTATGTACACTACGATGTAGGTTTTGATAATGCCTACTGGGATGGAGTGGAAATGACCTATGGTGATGGTTCGGGTTCAGGCTCAGGTGGATTTGATCCGTTGGCTTGCCTTGATGTTGCTGCTCACGAAATTGGCCATGGTGTATGTCAGGCCACTGCAAACCTGGTGTATGAACTGGAATCAGGAGCTATGAATGAAGGCTTCAGCGATTGCTGGGGTGCTACTATCGAGCGCTTTGCTAACCCTTTCGAAGCAGATGCCATTGCTAAAAGTGTATGGATGCTTGGTGAAGAGATAGGTGCCGGCAATCCGCTCCGTCGTATGGACTTCCCAAAGCTGAAGGGTGATCCTGATTGTTATGGTGGTATCAACTGGTTTAATGTTGTGGCATGTGTACCGGGTGGTGGCAATGACCAATGTGGTGTACATACTAATAGCGGAGTATTGAACAAATGGTACTTCCTGATAACTCAAGGCGGCTCTGCTACGAATGACAATGGCGATTTCTATTCTGTTACCGGCCTCGGCTGGACAATAGCCCCCGATATCTTATACCAGACTGAACTGGCTCTGACAAGCACTGCTACGTATGCAGACTGTCGTATAGCCTCTATAAATGCCGCAACAATATTATATGGCCCTTGCTCACCTGAAGTACAAACGGTAACTAACGCATGGTATGCAGTAGGTGTTGGCCCTGCATTTAATCCTTGTACTCCGGCAATTGGGTTTACTACAACCAGCGCAGACCTTAGCGAATTGTCTGCTTCTACTGCTTGTCCTGCAAGCACTGCTCATCTTATCAGCCTTCAACCTCATGGTCTCGCATTCACAGGTGGTAATCCTGTTATTAATGTTGTACCTGCAGGTGGTACTGCGGTTTTTGGTGTTGATTATACATTGAGCGGAACCAGTCTTACCTTCCCGGTTGGCAGCACAACGCCTCAATTCATCACACTTAATATATTGGACAATGGTGCAATAAATGATAATAAAACCATCAGGCTGGCATTTACATTGGCTCCTATGGGTAGCGATGCTGTTATTTCTACTGTGTATGATACTATGGTCATTAACCTATACAATAATGACAGTACGGTATTGGCCGGTGGGGTAGAGTACCATACGCTTAATGCAGGTACTGCTGTCACCAGTAACAACACTTCAGCCTTCCCTGCTTCATGGAAAAGAGCTCGTTCTCAATTCCTGTTATCGGCAGCAGAACTGAGAACTGCAGGTGTTCGCCCGGGTGTTCCTATCTCGCAACTGGCATTTAACATCACATCAAAGAGTTCAGCCGCTCCGTTTGTGAATTATACAGTCCGCATGGCCAATACGCTTATAGCGGATGAATCTACTCCGGAAACTGCAGGCTTTACTACAGTTTTCAGTGCAAACCATACTACTAACTTAGGCCTTGACTCCATAGTATTTACTTCTACATTTACCTGGGATGGTACCAGCAATGTAGCAGTTGAAATATGTTATGGCAGCCCTGCTGCTCCCGGTGGTGCAAACGACCAGATGGACGGTATTCAGACCTCTTTCACGGCAACAGATTACGAAAGGACAAATTCCGGTTCAGGTACAGGTTGTACGCTGTTCTTTGGTACAAACCTGAATCCTGCAAGGCCGGTAATGCGTTTCAGGCAGGTAGTTCCGCCTACTGCTATCGAAACGGTATTGGCAAGCAACCGCACATGGGATGTTCATGCCGGACAGGAAGTATATTTTTACAATCCGGCAGGTGGCAACCTGATAGCGGGCATGAGGAACGTGACCAATAACCTTGGTTGTGTATCTGCTGCACTTACAGGTGCAGGTGTAGGGTTTACTCCTGCATCTTTCTCACCTATCAACAGGTCGCTTAAAGAAGTAACCATAGTGCCTACAATAAACGGTGCAATTACTACTTACGATGCAACTATTTATCTTACAAATACAGAGCTTGCGGCAGTTCCACCTGCTACATTATTGCTCATAAAGACCGATGCACCTACCGATGCAACTGTAAGTACTGTGAACTCGACAGTGGTAACACCAACACTGTTCACCGGTGGTAACTTTGTAGGCTTCAGGGGTACATTTACCGGTCTTACTGCCAATTCGAGGTTCTTCCTGATCGATGGGCCTTTATGTACACCACCTGCTGCTACGATCACTCCGTCGGGTTCTACTGCTTTATGTACTGGTGGCAGTGTGGTATTGAATGCAAATCCCGGTGCAGGTTTCACCTATCAATGGGAGCTTGGTGGATCTGCTATCGCAGGTGCAACCAATATCAATTATACTGCAAGCGCAGCAGGCAGTTATACGGTTCGTGTAAGAAATCTTACAGGATGCCAGGCCTGGTCTGCTGCCACTAATATTACGGTTAATCCATTGCCAACCGCAGCGATCACCCCATCAGGTGCTGCTGTAAAGTGTTCTGGTGGCACCATAACACTCAGCGCAACTACCGGCGCAGGTTACACTTACCAGTGGCAGCTTGGCGGTTCTGATATTGTTGGTGAGACCAATGCTACATACATAGCAAACCTTACAGGCAACTACACAGTGGTTGTATCAGATGGTACGTGTAATGCCACCTCAGCTACTACTACAGTTTCTGATGTAGCTCCACCTGTTGCAGCAGTTACTCCGGCAGGTGCTACTACTTTCTGTAGCGGCGGCAGCGTAGTGCTTAATGCTACTACAGGCGGCGGTTATAACTACCAGTGGCAGTTAGGAGGCTCAAATATTGCAGGTGCTACAAATGCATCCTATACTGCTACCGCTGGCGGTAACTATACAGTAGTTACATCAATAGGTAGCTGTTCTTCATTATCTCCGGCTGAGCTTGTGGTAGTTACACCTACGCCAACTCCTGTAATTACTGCAGGCGGGGCTACTACTTTCTGCACAGGCGGTAGCGTATTGTTAAGCACTGCTACAGGCGGTGGCTTTACCTATCAGTGGAGAATCGGTGGTACAGACATCACCGGTGAAACCAACTCTTCTTACACCGCTACTTCAGCAGGTAATTATAGCGTACGTGTTACCAACGGGGTTTGTGTCGGTTTATCAGCTGTTACATCAGTTTCTATAGTAGCTCCTCCTGTATCTGCGATCACACCTGCTGGTCCTACTACATTCTGCACGGGCAGCAGCGTTGTACTTAATGCTACAACAGGTACAGGTTATACTTACCAGTGGCAGCTTGGCGGATCACCTATAGGTGGTGCTACCAATACTTCATATACTGCAACAACCGGCGGCAACTATACAGTTGTCACTTCTATTGGCGGTTGCATTACAACATCATTAATAGAAACTGTTACAGTGACTCCTGGCCCTGGTGCTACGATCACTCCTTCAGGACCTATTACATTCTGTACAGGTTCTTCTGTAACGCTTAATGGTACTTCAGGCACAGGATTTGCATACCAGTGGAAACTGGGAGGTGTTAATATCGCAGGTGCTACTTCTTCGGCATTAACAACGATTACCAGTGGCAGCTATACAGTGGAGATATCAACGGGTACCGGCTGTATCGTTACTTCTGCCGCGGTGGTGGTAACAGTTAATCCTTCTCCTGTGGTAGCTCCGTCTGTTAGCATTACAGCTACTCCGGGTACTATCCTTTGTCTTGTATCTTCACCTGTTACATTCACGGCTGTTCCTGTTAACGGCGGTTCTTTCCCCGGTTTTCAGTGGACGGTAAATGGTGTACCTGCCGGTGGCGGATCAATATATAGCTATACTCCTGCTTCTGGCGACATCGTAGCCTGCCAGATGACAAGCAGCGATGTATGCGCTGTGCCTGCCGTTACATCAGCTAGTCAGACAATGACTATCAGTGCATTGGAAACTCCTGCAGTTAGCATTACAGTAGCGCCGAACGATACGGTATGTAAAGGCGCATCTGCTACATTTACAGCTATCCCTGTATTTGGTGGTACATTGCCTGATTACTTATGGACATTGAATGGTACTAATGTAGGTACTGGTCCAAGCTTCTCTTATTATCCTAATAACGGCGATATGCTGATCTGTACATTGACCAGCAACTATCCATGCCTTGCCACTGCAACAGGTGTAAGTGCACCGTTCATGGAGTATGTTAAGAATCCTTCGGCTAATACTATAAGTGTTACAGCATCACAAACGCTTATCAGTACAGGTACATCTGTTACTTTCTTTGCATCAGCACCATATGGTGGTTCCGGTGCTATATATCAGTGGTACATTAATGGCTTACCTGTAGCTGGTGCTACCGGCGCTACATATATCACTGACACATTGCACAATGGCGAGGTAGTTACTTGCTCTGTGATAAGCAGCGAAGACTGCGTAAGCCCGCGTAGCGTAATGAGTTCAGGCCTGGTGATCGGTGTAGCTCCTTCAGGCGTAAAAAGTGTAAACGGTGCAAGTATCTTCACACTGTTGCCTAACCCGAACAACGGCTCATTTACTATTAAGGGCATGTTACGCAATAATCTGAATGCGACTGTGAATATTGAGATCACAAATATGCTGGGCCAGGTGGTATATAAAAATGCTGCTGAGGTGCAGAATGGAAGGATGAACGAACATATTGTGCTGGGCAACTCAATTGCAAGCGGCGTTTATCTGGTCAATATCACATCAGGCGAAGATCATGAAGTATTCCATGTAGTGATTGATAAATAAGTTATTGGTTTGATCCTATATAAAGGCGCCCTTTATCAGGGCGCCTTTTTTGTTGCAGGATATACAGCATAGTGATATCCCATTTATTGCATTAATGCCATTGTATAAATATTTTGCAAATATTTATCATATTAAGGGTATTTTTTTTATTTTTGAGCAAATTTATTATAATGAAAAGAATTATATTTTATCTGTTTCTTATTGGCGTCTCATTAGTTACCACGAGCTCGAACGGGCAAACAGTAGATACAGGGCGAGAAGTAATGAGAGGAACCTTAGACTTTTCTGCTACCGCTCTGTATCTCGCTACTCATCCTGAGCCCTTTGTGATGCGTCAGCCTGAAAATGAAGAGGATGATGAAGTGCCTCGTCGTTTGCCGGAGACCGATTCTACATATATTCATTTAAGGCCCGCAACAACAGGCATATTTTCGCCGTTAATGTTGCTGCCGCCATCTCCTGATCCTACGGATACTTTTCAGTCCACTTATGATCCCGGCACATCGATCCCGCCGGATACGCATGGAGCGGTAGATGGCAACTATTGCGTAACTACCATAAATACAACTGTGAAGATTCAGAACCGAACAGGTGGTGCAGTGTCAAGTGTTACGCTCAATGCCTTCTGGACTTCAGTATTGCCGGGTGGCGGGTCTTTTGACCCTCGCGTACATTATGATCCGTATACCAACAGGTGGATCATTGTGGCTGTAGCAGACGCATTCGATCCTGCGTCTTCGATCCTGATAGCGGTATCGCAAACAAGCAATCCTACAGGTGCATGGTGGACATACAAGATACTTGCCGACGGTACAGGTGTTGACTGGTTTGACTATCCTGATGTTGGATTCAATGATAAATGGATCACTGTCAGCGGTAACATGTTCTCTAATACAGGTGGGCCTTATGGTGGTGCCAAGGTTTTTGTTTTCGATAAAGCCAGCCTTTTATCAGGTGCCGGAGCCCCTTATACCAGCTTCCTCCGCACATCGTCTTCTACTATTTGCCCTGCCCTCACTTATGATCCTACACTGAAGAACATGTTCATGGTAGAATCATGGAATGGTTATGCCGGACAGATGAGACTCTGGAAGATCTCAGGTAATGTGGGTGCAGAAACAATGACTTCGGTAGGTTTCCCTACATCAGCAGCAAGGTGGCAGAACTCTTCTTTTACCTTTTCAGGTACTTCAGGTGCTGATTTTGCACCGCAGGCTGGTACTGCCAACTTGGTACAGACAAACGATGACAGGGTTACACAGTGTGTATTTATGAATAACCGCTTATGGTTTGCACACAATGCATTCCTGCCATATAGTACTAGTGTCAATCCTACAAGATGTTCAGTGCAATGGTGGGAGATCGATACATTGGCAAACCCGATACAAATAGGCAGGATCGATGACCCTACCAACACTAATTTTTATGTGTTCCCATGTATTACGGTCAACACGTCTAATGACGCATTGATCGGGTTCTCTACTTTTTCAGGTACTACTTACCCTAGTGCAGCATATGCAATGCGTTACCATACAGATCCTATAGATTCTATTAGGCCGGTGCATGTTTACAGGCACGGACAGGCATCATACTACAAAACATTCACAGGTACCAAGAACAGGTGGGGCGATTACTCAGGTACTGCACTTGACCCTGTTAACCAGCTTGACTTCTGGACAATCCAGGAAGCAAGTGGTTCTCCGGCAAACAGGTGGGATACTTGGTGGGCACATGTGAAGATATGCAATACTGCTGCTATTACAGGGCCTACAGCCCTGTGTATAGGCGATGTGGCTACAATGAGTAATACTACTCCGGGTGGTACATGGAGCAGCAGTAATACAGGGGTTGCTACCATTGGTTCTCTTACAGGTATCGTTAATGCAGCAGGTGCAGGCACTACGGTCATTTCTTATATAGATGCTACAGCTTGCACCGTTACTGCAACACTTACAGTAAATGCATTGCCGTCAGTATTCGCGGTTACGGGAGGTGGTAGTTTTTGCGCAGGTGGTACCGGCGTCAGTGTTGGCCTTAGCAGCTCGTCTGTTGGTGTCAACTATCAGTTATTCAATGGTGGTTCGCCTGTTGGTGGCCCGGTTGCTGGTACTACGCTTGCACTCAACTTTGGCCTTATGACTGCCGCAGGTACTTATACTGTGGTAGCTACTAATGCTACTGCGGGTTGTAGTCGCAACATGTCTGGTAGCGCAGTGGTTACTGTCAATTCTGCTCCGTTAGTATATGCTGTTACCGGTGGTGGTGCATATTGCTCCGGCGGACCGGGCGTGCATATCGGTGTTGCCAATTCCAATGTCGGTATCAGTTACCAGCTTTATTTAGGTGGTACGCCGGTTGGCTCACCATTGGCAGGTACCGGTTCTTCTATCGACTTTGGTTTTATAACCGGTGCGGGTACATATACAGTAGTCGCAACCAATACAACAACTGCATGCACCAGTAATATGAGCGGAAGTGCTACAGTAACAACAGCTTCGGCTCCTACTGCCGCTATCGGTGCTGCAGGCCCTACTGGTTTTTGTACCGGTGGGAGTGTGGTGCTGAATGCAGTAACCGGCGTTGGTTATACTTTCCAGTGGGAAAATGGCGGTACACCGATCTCCGGTGCTACTAACTTTTCATATACAGCTAATGCAAGCGGTAGTTATAGGGTAGTAGTTACAGATATGGGTTGCAGTGCTACATCTACTCCTATAGTAGTTACCGTAAGCGCTGTGCCATCTGCAGTCATCACTCCGGCCGGACCAACAACCTTCTGCACAGGTGGTAATGTGGTACTTAATGCATCTACCGGCATAGGCTATACTTACCAATGGAAACTTGGCGGTACTGACATTACAGGTGAGACCAATTCATCGCACACAGCTACACTGGCAGGCAACTACACAGTTGTAGTTAATAATTCAGGCTGTAGCAATACATCGGGTATCACAACGGTAGTTATTACTCCGGGTCCCGGTTCTTCTATCACGCCGGCCGGCCCTACCAGTTTCTGCTCAGGTGGCAGTGTAGTACTTAATGGCACTCCCGGTGGTGGCCTTAGCTACCAGTGGCAGCTTGGTGGAACACCAATATCAGGTGCTACAAACAGCAGCCTTACAGCTACGGCAGGAGGTAACTATACGCTTATCACTACATTCGGTACTTGCGTTGTTACATCTCCCGTAACTACTATTACTATTTTGCCCGCTACAGTTGCGCCTATAACAGGGTTGTCTAATGTGTGCGTTGGCCAGAACATAACACTTTCAGATACTGATCCGGGTGGTACCTGGACCAGCAGTGCTCCGCTTATCGCTACTGTAAGTACAGGTGGTGTGGTTTCGGGTGTTGCCGCAGGTACTGTTACCATTACATATGCTGCTGTTACCGCTTGCGGGCCGGCATCCACTACTACTACGATCACGGTTGATGCGCTGCCATCTGTTGCAGCTATTACTGGCTCCACAAGTGTATGTACCGGTGGAACTACTACACTGGCCAATGCTACTCCATCAGGTGTTTGGAGCAGCGGTAGTCCTTCAGTAGCGTCTATAGGTGCTACTACTGGTATCGTAAATGGTTTGACGGCGGGTACTTCAGCTGTCAGCTACTCGGTTACCAATGTTGCCGGATGTACTGCTCATGCAGTAGTTACATTCAGCGTTACATCTCCTGTTGTTGCGGTGATTACTCCTTCAGGCCCTACAACATTCTGTACCGGTGCATCTGTAACGCTGAGTGCTCCTACAGGAACAGGCCTTAGTTATCAATGGCAGTTAGGTGGCGTCAATATTGCTGGTGCGGTATCTCCATCGCTAACTACCATCACATCGGGTAGCTATACGGTCATCATCACTGCAGGTGGTGGTTGTAATGCAACTTCGCCGGCTGTGGTGGTTACGGTAAATCCATCGCCTATTGTTGTGCCTTCTGTAAGCATTGCTGCAACTCCGGGTACCACGCTTTGCCTGGTGTCATCTCCTGTGTCATATGCTGCAACTCCCGTGAACGGTGGCTCTTTCCCATTCTTCCAGTGGAGTGTTAATGGTGTTCCGGTAGCTTCAGGCCCTTCTTATTCTTATACTCCTGCATCAGGTGATATAGTGGCCTGCCAGCTTACCAGCAGCGATGTTTGCGCATTCCCTGTATCGGTTGCTTCAAGCCTTACCATGACCATAAGCGCATTGGAAACACCGGCTGTAAGCATTTCGGTTTCACCAAATGATTCGGTTTGTAAGGGTACAGCGGTTACTTATTCTGCAGTACCGGTATTCGGTGGTTCAGCGCCTGCATATTTATGGACATTGAACGGAACAAGTATTGCTACCGGTCCTACATATACTTATGTGCCTAACTCAGGAGATATGGTGATGTGTACTTTGACCAGTAACTATCCTTGTCTTGCAACAATCACAGCAGTTAGCGCTCCATTCATGGAATATGTGAAAAATCCGGTAGTGAATACAATTTCTATCTCAGTTTCGCAGACATTAGTGAGCAGTGGCAGCTTCGTTACTTTTACAGCAGTGGCACCTAATGCGGGTCCGTCTCCGTTGTACCAGTGGTATATCAATGGTATTGCGGTGCCCGGTGCTAATAGTGCAACCTTCGTAACCGATGCTTTACTCGATGGTCAGACTGTCACCTGTGCTGTCACCAGCAATGAAGATTGTGTAAGCCCGAAAAGCGTGATGAGTAGCGGCATTAAAATGTCTGTGGCTCCTACTGGTATTACTGCGGTACACAACGAAAATAACTTTACATTATTACCCAACCCTAACAAGGGTGAGTTTACGGTCAATGGCATACTTACCAACAGGTCTAATGAATTGGTAGACATAATAGTTACCAATGTAGTTGGCCAGACTGTCTATAGCAAAAAGATCACCGCAAGTAACGGAAAGATAGCTGAGCCGATAAAACTGGCCAGCTCTGTTGCAAACGGAACTTACATAGTAACGGTTACAGCCGGTGAAGATCATGTGGTATTCCACGTGGTAGTAAACAGGTAGTAGAGACTTTTCATAAATAATAAAGGCGCTCTTTCGGGCGCCTTTATTATTTATGATATTGTAGTTATCTATTGTTCTATTGCTGCAATAATTGCCGGATCATTTGTTTTTACTTTAGGATCGAATATCGCAACCAGTTCCCCTTTTTCATTGATAAGGTATCGCTGAAAATCCCACTTTACTTCGGAGTCTTTAAGCCTGTTGTATTTCTTCTGGGTGAGCCATTGATAAACCGGTGCCATCGTCTGACCTCTCACAGAAGTTTTAGCGGCCAGCGGAAAAGTTACATCATAATGTTTTTCACGGAAGTATTCCAGTTGCCTGTTAGAGCCCGGTTCCTGCCCGAAATCATCAACGGGGAAGCCGATGATAACAAGCTTGTCTTTGTATTTCTTAGAAAGTTCCTCCAGCTCTGCATAGCGGTAGGTATATCCATTAGCTGCAGTCGTATTAACGATGAGTATCTTCTTGCCTTTGTATGTCCCCATATCTATCGTGCTGCCATCCAGCGCATCTACCTTAAAATCATAGATACTTGCAGGGATAGCCTGTTGCTGTGGTGAAAACAGGAACAGGAAATTAAAGAGGAAGAGAAAACTCGACGTCATAGCAAAGTGATTTTTTTAAAGGTATTGATTATTTCAATAATGAAGAAGTGTAAAGTGTGATTTGTTCATTTTCAGTGAGTTTTGATAAAATACATGCCTTTAATTTAAAGTATTTGATTATTTTTATTAGGGCATAGCACGTTACACTGGCTATGCGGTTGAGTATAAAAAGTAAATCTGCTACATAATATGATCAGTACGTTCGGTTTGTTTTGTAAGGCCAGGCATATGGTAAAGAACGGTAGTGTGCTCACCGCACTTGTTATGGGTTTGTTGGTAAGTTCAGCAACAACCTATGCACAGGGCACTTGGGTTCCGGTTGCAAATGCGGCTCCCCATTATAACGAAGGTGAAATGATGCTGCTCAGTGACGGCACTGTGATAGCCAAAACATCATCCGGGCCTGATGCGTTGGGCAATGTATGGGATAAACTGACGCCTGATGCCAACGGTAGTTACATCAATGGCACATGGAGCAGTCTGCCGCCTATGTTCAATACAAGGCTGTATTTTTCATCCCAGGTATTGATGGATGGCAGGGTTTATGTAGCAGGTGGCGAGTATGGTACAGGGGGTTATGCCGGTGAAGTATATGACCCTATTGCCAATACATGGACCATGTGTCCCGCGCTATCTGGTGGCGAATTTATCTCAGATGCGAACTCGGAAATACTACCCGATGGGAAGATACTTCAGGCAATAGTAGGCAGTGGCTCTCGTCGGATGTACATATACAACCCTGTCGCCAATACATATACTACAGGTACTCCTAGCTTTGGCAGTCATAATGAATCTGCATGGGTGAAGCTGCCTGATAACAGTATCCTGTTTGTTGATATATACTCTACCAACTCTGAGCGCTACATACCGGCAACAAACACTTGGGTACATGATGCCAACGTGCCGGTATTGCTTTATGATGCTTACGGTTATGAAACAGGTGGTGCATTCCTCCTGCCTGATGGCCGCGCATTCTTTATTGGTGCTGCCGGTACCACTGCCCTATATACGCCTTCGGGCAGTACCGCTCCTGGCAGTTGGGTTGCAGGTCCGGCAATTCCCGGCGGACAGGGAGCTCCTGATGCCGCGGCTGCAATGATGGTGAATGGTAAGATTATTTTTACGGTATCGCCACCGCCTATACCCGCAGATCACTTTCCTACACCAATGTCTTTTTATGAGTACGACTATGTTGCAAATACGATCACGCCGATTACTACTCCTACAGGTGGCACCTCTTTACCTTCTCCATGCTATTACTCTAATATGCTGTGCCTCCCCAATGGTCATATCATGTATGTAAGTATGGGTGATGATCAGTATTACGAATATGTACCGGACGGCACTCCTCTGCTTTCAGGCCAACCAACTATCAGCAACATCACAGAACTTACCTGTACTACGTTCCGTATCACAGGTACTCTGTTCAATGGTATAACTGAAGGGGCTAATTACGGCGATGACTGGCAGATGAACACTAACTATCCGATCATTCGTCTTTCTTCAGGCCCAAATGTATATTATGCCCGCTCTTACATCTGGAACAGCACTGGCTTAATGAGAGGCTCTGCTCCTGACACTACATACTTTACACTTCCGTTGGGTTTGCCAAACGGTACCTATGCGGTAGAAGTGGTAGCGAATGGTAATCCCTCCGCACCTGTATTATTGACTACCGGCCCGGCTAACTTATCTCCATTGTCTTCTACAATATGTGAGGGTGGAACAACTACATTAATAGCGTCTATACCCGGTGGTATCTGGACCAGTAGCACTCCCGGAGTGGCATCTGTCGGTTCTGTATCAGGTTTAGTGACTGCAAATATCCCTGGTACCACAACGATTGATTATTCTTTAGGTACCTGTGCATCTGTACCGGTATCTGTAGGCGTTAATCCATTGCCTATTGCAGCCATAACACCTGCCGGGCCAACTACATTCTGTAGTGGCAGCAATGTGACGCTTAACGCAACAACAGGCGGTGGCTACAGTTATCAATGGCAGCTTGGTGGTACCAATATCCCGGGTGCGACCGCAGCAACATATACTGCAACGTTGGGAGGAAGTTATACTGTAGTTACTTCTCTCGCAGGTTGTTCGGCAATATCAACTGCAGAAATTATTACTGTTCTTAGTTCCCCAACGCCTTCAGTAACCGCGGCCGGCCCTACAACTTTTTGTACTGGCGGCAGTGTGGCGCTGAGTACTGCTACAGGTGGTGGCTTTACTTACCAGTGGGCGTCCGGTGGTATTGATATTGTTGGTGAGACCAATTCAACTTTTACTGCAACATCTGCAGGCACTTATACAATACGCGTAACAGACGGCGCTTGCGTCGGTTCATCTGCTATCACTACGGTAGGGGTTACTGCACCTCCTGTCGCCGCAATAACTGCCGGTGGACCAACTACATTCTGCACCGGCAGCAGTGTAATGCTTAATGCAACTACAGGTACAGGCTATACCTACCAATGGCAATCAGGAGGCACACCGATCAGCGGTGCTACAAATGCGTCCTATACGGCTACTCTTGCAGGTAGTTATACGGTAATAACCTCAATAGGTGGTTGCGGTGCTACTTCCTCATCTGAAACGATCACTACGATAGCCGGACCTGCAGTATCTGTTACACCTTCCGGCCCCACATCTTTCTGTACAGGTGGTTCCGTTACACTTAGTGCAGTTTCAGGCACCGGCTTGACATACCAATGGCAGTTGGGTGGAGTGAATATATCCGGAGCTACAAATACCACTTTCACTACCACGACTACGGGTAGTTATACCGTTCTTGCTTCATCCGGCGGCTGCCCCGGCATTTCTACCCCGGTTGCTGTTACCGTTAATCCGTCGCCAATTGTTGTACCATCGGTATCTATCTCTGCTACTCCGGGTACAGTACTTTGCCTGGTTTCTGCTCCGGTTACACTTACCGCAACAGCAGTAAACGGAGGCTCGCTGCCTGTATATCAATGGAGTGTGAATGGCGTACCTGCAGGTGTGGGTTCATCTTATACTTATAGTCCGGCAACTGGAGATGTAGTTTCTTGTCAGCTTACAAGCAGTCACGCATGTGCATTCCCGCTTTCTGCATCAGCAGCTACAACCATGACCATCAGCCCGCTGCAGACACCTGCGGTAAGTATATCAGTAGTACCTGCCGATACCATATGCAGGGGCACACCGGCTACCTTTATGGCAGTACCGGTTTACGGTGGTACACTTCCTTCTTATACCTGGACAAAGAATGGTACTACTATAGCATCAGGCGCATCGTTTATGTATTCTCCTAATAACGGAGATATGATCATTTGTACCATGACCAGCAATTACCCTTGTATCACATCTTCATTAGCCGGAAGTACACCGCTGATCGAACATGTGAAAAATCCTTCAGTTAATACAATCAGTGTTACAGTTTCAGAATCGCTTGTCACAAGTGGCAGCGTTGTTACATTTACTGCCGTTGCGCCTTTTGCGGGTACTTCACCTGTATATCAATGGTACCTCAACAGTACTCCGGTTCCGGGTGCAAACAGTACTGTTTATGTAACAGATTCATTGCATGACGGACAGGTTGTAAAATGTGCCGTTACCAGCAGCGGAGATTGCGTTGCACCAAAGACAGCGATAAGCAGTGGTTTAAAAATGACTGTAGCGCCTACCGGTGTGAAAGCAATCGGCAATGCTAATAATTTCACATTGTTGCCTAACCCTAACAAGGGCGAGTTTACGATCTCAGGCACATTGACCAATACGATAGAAAATAAGGTAAATATACGTGTGACAAATGTGATAGGACAAACTGTGTTTACTAAGAGTGTAACTGCCGCTAATGGCCGTATAGATGAGCAGGTAAAGCTAGGTAATAACCTTGCTTCAGGCACATACCTTGTTACCGTTACATCAGGAGAGGATCACGTTGTCTTCCATATCGTTGTAAACAGGTAATACCATACATGATTGAAATAATAAAGGCGCCCCGATTCGGGCGCCTTTATTATTAGGTAATTGAAAGTATCAGATAGCCAACGCTGTGGAGCAGATATTCCAGATATTATCCGCAATTGCTTCAATGGATCTGTTACCGTCTATTATTTCAATTTGTTCCTTGTCTTTAAGCTTGTCGAAGGCTTTCATGTAATTACCCCTAACAAGCTTCAGTGTATCCAGGGTTTCAAATAATTCTGCTGATTCCCTGTTGGCGTTGATCCGCTTCATTGATTCCTCAGGAGGAAGATCAATGAAGATATTAAGGTCGGGCCGCAGTATATCCGCACAGATGCTGTTGGATGATATGACCCAGTCCATATCTACATGGGTGCTGTGGTAGGCGTAGGACGAAAAATAGTACCTGTCTGTGATCACTGTACAACCTTCTTTCATCTTCTGCACCAGTCCGTTCTCCTCGTTAAGCAGGTGGTCCAGTCTGTCCGACAGGAACAGCCCTGCAATGGTTTTGTGATCTGCCTTTATGTTTCCTCTCAGTATATTGCGCACCATAACACCTATGAACCTGTCCGTTGGTTCAAATGTGGCGTGTACTTTATGCCCGGCTTCTTTAAGCCTTTCCGCCAGCAGTTTCACCTGGCTGCTTTTGCCACTGCCATCTATACCTTCCAGTGCTATAAATAAGTTCTTACCCATCTTTTTGTCAATAATGGCTAAAAGTACATTTTTTCTTTTTTCTCTTTGCTGTGCAGATAATTAACTTTGTAAAAAATACGTGCTATGAACTACAGAATATCATCATGGGACAGCGAGACCCACGAAGGGCTCAACAAGCAGGTAAATGATTTCCTGATAGATAATGATGTACAGGTCACCGGCATGTCTTTTTCATCAGTATGGAACCCAAAAAAGGAATGTATCGTTTATTCGGTATGTATTACTTATTCGTTCATAGAATAAGTGGCTGCCTGATAACCGGCAATATGCTATAAATTTGAACCCATGCAGCACTGGGAGTTACTGGTATTTTTCCTGATCATAGCGTTTGTATATGCCTCTGTCGGTTTTGGTGGAGGATCCAGCTATCTAGCCATTCTTGCATTTTATGCATTGCCTTTCCAGGAGATGAAGCTCACTGCGCTGATATGCAACATCATAGTAGTAACAGGGGGGACGATCATTTTTATCCGAAACGGGCAGGTAAACTTTAGGAAAGTCATCCCGCTGGTGCTTGCAAGTGTGCCTATGGCATTCGTAGGCGCAAAAATGAAGTTGAGCCAGGATACTTTCTTAATACTACTGGGCTGCTCACTTATAGTTGCCTCGGTATTACTGTGGTTAAAGACAAAGAGAATAAAGGAGGAGGTGGCATCGTCCAGGCCCGATTATCTCAAAGAAGTATTGCTTGGTGGTGCTATCGGTTTTTTATCCGGTATGGTAGGTATTGGTGGCGGTATCTTTCTATCCCCCATCCTTAACCTGATGAAGTGGGACAACCCCAAAAAAATAGCTGCTATTGCCAGCTTGTTCATACTGGTAAATTCAATCTCAGGCATTGCGGGCCAGTTATCTGTTATACCTGCGGATGTCAATTATACCCGGATCGGCTTACTTTGCGCTGCTGTATTCATAGGTGGTCAGGTAGGCTCCCGTATGAGCAACATGAAATTCGATCAGCTTACAGTAAAACGGATAACAGCAGCAGTAGTATTTGTGGCAGGTGCAGAAGTGCTGCATAAACATTTACCCTGGTTTAAATAAATAATGATGACGATCAATGTACTGGCATTTGGCATAGCGAAGGAGATACTGGGTGGCAACTCGGTAAGTGTAGTGCTGGAAGACGGTGCAAGTGCCGATGCGCTGAAACACCAACTGGAGGTACAGTACCCGGGGCTGAAGAAGCTGAGTACAGTTATGATCGCGGTAAATAATTCATATGCTGCAGCAGGCATGATAATACAACCCGGTGACGAGGTTGCTATTATTCCACCTGTAAGCGGCGGCTAATACTTTTAAGACCAATGATCCATCTCCATATATCATCTGAACCGCTGGACATAAACTCCTGTATCGACATGGTAATGTCGCCGGGCAGCGGGGGTATAGATGTGTTCATCGGTACTGTAAGAGATAGTACCAAAGGCAAATCCGTGCTGCGCCTTGAGTTTGAAGCCTATGAATCTATGGCACTAAGCGAAATGGATAAGATTGCAAAGGCTGCTTTTGATAAGTGGGCACTGCACGCCGTGGTCATACATCACAGGGTAGGGGTATTGCAGGTGGGCGAGGTTCCTGTAGTGATTGCTGTATCTGCGGCTCACCGTGCTGCCGCATTCGATGCCTGCCGTTATATTATTGATACGTTGAAGCAGACCGTGCCTATCTGGAAGAAAGAAGTGTTTGAAGATGGTGAGATATGGGTAGCCGCCCACCCTTAGTAGTTAATTTCTTTGCTTTAAGATATTGTTTACCTGTGTTGCATCTTCAGGTGTATTGGTGTTCATCAGCGCATCCGGGTCTTTGGGCTCAATGATATGAACCCGATCTGCATTCCGTATCAGCGCCTTTCTAGGGCAGCTGAATCCTTCTTCTAAAAATGATAGCAATACCGGGTATGCCGTTGGCTCCCATATAGTGATCAGTGGTTCAGGTAGTCCGTCAAACGGACTTTTATACGTTGTTGCAATAGCGCTCGTATCCCTGTTGTCAATAAGGTATTGCAGCGTGGTCAGGTCCAGCAGCGGAAGGTCACAAGCCGTTACGAGCCATGCAACATTTGGCTGTGTAGTAATAGCCGATAATATCCCTGCCAATGGACCCGCTGCGGCGAACGAGTCAGGCAGCACTTGGTAATTCGTATCAATTTCATCCTCTTGCTCTGACCTGCACGATATGAATACATCTGCGCAAAGTTGTTGCAGCAGGTCGGCCATATAGTAACGTTGTGGCTTGCCATGCCATGCTATAGCGCCCTTGTCATGGCCCATGCGCATGCTCTTGCCACCGGCCAGTACCAGCCCGTTAAGTACAGGTGCTATATTATTCTGCACGCCTGAAATCACTTTTGCCTCCTGTTTTTTCCATCAGCTTCGTTTCTTTGATCACTATGTCATGGCTCAGTGCCTTGCACATATCATACACCGTCAGTGCGGCAATACTGGCACCTACCAGTGCTTCCAGTTCTATCCCCGTTTTGGCTGTAATACTGGTGGTGCAGTCTATCACCACTTCCTGTTGCTCGTTGATGTGTATATTCACTTTGCAGTTGTCCAGGCCCAGCGGATGGCATAGTGGTATCAGCTCACCTGTCTTCTTTGATGCCATGATACCCGCTATTATCGCTGTTTGAAAAACAGATCCTTTCTTGCTTTTTATGTCGCCGTCAGTGAATTGTGCGATCACCTCTGCCGGCATTACCACAATGCTTCTGGCGGTTGCGCTGCGCAGTGTTACCTGCTTTGCGCTTACATCTACCATTGCAGGATGCCCTTTTTCATCTAAGTGGGTAAAATTGCTCATCGTTATATGATTTGTTTGAATGGCCATATCCGGTATATGGCTCCTTTTTTAAAATTACTTTCTTCCTTCGGCAATTCCATGAATGAGTTGGTATTTACCAGGTTCGCAAAGTCGCCTGATCCGTTTCCTTCATCCGGAGATGCTAGCAGTTTGCCGTGTTCATCTAAGTACACCCGCACCTGCATATAGTATTGCAGTGGAGGTGTGAACGTAACGTCTTCATCAAGTATAGCGTAGGTGATATTTTGTTTTCCGGTAAGCCATGGTATAAAGTACCTGTACAGGCACAGGAACGTAGATACAGGATTGCCCGGGAATGCGAACACTAATGCACCGCCTGCATGTGTGCCAAACCAGAAGGGTTTGCCCGGCCGCTGTTGCACTTTGTGGAATAATTTGTTCACGCCCAGTTCTTCCAGCACATGTGGTAGATGGTCAAACTTACCCATCGATACGCCACCACTCAATATTATTACATCATATTCTTTTAAGAATACGGCCAGTTCAGTTTTTGTTATGTCGGCATCTTCAGGCAGGTGACGAAGGTCTGCTTTTATGCAGTATTGCTCTAGGGCTGCCTTTATCGTATAGCTGTTCGATCGCCGTACCTGGTAGGGTGTTGGTTGCTCATGTATAGCCACAAGCTCATCACCAGTAGATATGATGACGACCCTCGGCAACTTCTTTACAGCTATGGTTGTTTTACCCACCGTAGCAGCCAGTGCTATGTGTGCAGGGGTAAGCACTTCATTTGATTGTATAACTATGTCACCCAGTTTGCGGTCTTTACCTTTGCGGTGTATGTTCTGGCCTTGTTTTACTTTATCTGTGAGTATAGTTGCTGTTCCGTTTTTTACCTCCAGGTCCTCGTAGCGCACTATAGTATCCACAGATGGTGGTAGTGCTGCCCCGGTCATTATTTCTATACATTCAGATTCGTCGGTTATATCTACCGGTATATCTCCGGCGGCCTGTGTAGCTTTAATGCGGAAAGTACGAATACCCTTATCATAAGCATCATAGCTGAATGCTATGCCATCCATGGTTATCCTGTCATAGGGCGGCAGGTCACGGTCGACATAGATATCTTCTGCAAGCACACGGCCCACAGCTTGTTCAAAAGGAACGTACTCTGTTCCGTATTCCCTTTTTTGTGACAGTATTATTTGTTCTGCTTCTGCTACGGTTATCATCTTGGTATTTGTTTTACCCGCCTATTGCAGCCATTGATTCATGTATGCCTGTAGTTGCTTTCCTGCTTCGCTCTGCTTCCCAACCGTCTTTTGCCCTGTGGCCCAGGGTGTCAGTGAATGCTGATCTTATCTGCTCATCTGTTGCTCCGTCACGCATCAGGTCTCTTATATTCAGCACACCATCGCCATAAAGGCAGGTCTTCATTATACCTTGCGGTGTTATCCTTATTCGGTTGCAAGTACCGCAGAATGAGCGGGTATAAGCCGCTATGATGCCCACATTACCTTTATGTCCCGGTATCTGGTAGTTATAAGAAGTAGAGTACGCAGGGTCTGCTATTTTTTCAATGGTCGGATAGTGTGCTTTTATAGTTTCCAGTATCTGCACATGATCCCACTTAAGTGTGGTATAGTGGCTATCTCCGCCATTGAATGGCATTTCTTCTATAAACCGTATACTTACAGGTAGCTCTTTGGTCAGGTCCACAAGTGGTAGTATATCCTGTATGTTCTTCCCGTCCATCACTACCGCATTTATTTTCACTTCCATGCCATGGTGCAGTAGTTGCCCCAGTGTATCCATCACTGCCGGAAATTCATCCCGGTGGGTGATCGCAAAAAATCGGTTCTTGTCCAGTGTGTCTAGGCTCAGGTTCATCGACCGTATGCCCATCTTTTTCAGGTCGGGTATCCTTACGTACAAATGGCTCACCCCCCGTAATGCGTATTTTTTCTATACCCGCCTTTACCAGCACAGAGCAAACACGGTACATTTCCTCATAGCTCATCAGTTCCTTCCTCGACAGCCAGTCTATCCCTTCTTCGGGCATACAATAAAAACAGCGCAGGTTGCACCTGTCGGTAACAGCCAGCCGTAAATAATTGATCGCCCTGCCATGATTATCTGTCAACACTAAAACTATGGTTTCTTATATGGTAAAGGTCGTTATTTTATCCGGATGGTAAGCCCTTGGATTTGAATAAAATTATGTGAAAATCGGTGAAATCAGCCCCGCCTTTTCATCAGCAATTGGAATAAGCAGTATTTTTATCAAAAAACAGGAATTATGCAAAACCATGAAATAGACTACAATATCATTGGTGAAGAAATGCAGTATGTTGAAGTGGAGCTGGATCCCAATGAAACCGCCATTGCTGAAGCCGGCAGCTTTATGATGATGGATGACGGCATCCAGATGCAGACCATTTTTGGCGATGGCAGCCAGCAGCAGACAGGTATTATGGGCAAACTGTTCTCTGCCGGCAAGCGTTTATTGGTTGGCGAGAGCTTGTTCATGACGGCTTATACTAATGTTGGTGCGGGCAAGAAAAAAGTGTCATTTGCGGCTCCTTACCCGGGCAAGATAATTGCGCTCGATCTTATCCGCCTTGGTGGCAAGGTCATCTGTCAGAAGGATGCTTTCTTATGCGCTGCCAAGGGTGTCGCCATAGGTATAGAATTTCAGAAGAAGCTGGGAACAGGCCTGTTCGGTGGCGAAGGTTTCATCATGGAAAAGCTGGAAGGTGATGGTATGGCATTTGTTCATGCGGGTGGCCACGTTTTGCAGCGCGATCTCCGTCCCGGCGAAACGCTGAAGGTAGATACCGGTTGTATCGTCGCATTTACAAGCAATGTCAATTACGATATCCAGTTTGTAGGTGGTATCAAGAATACATTATTTGGCGGCGAGGGCGTTTTCTTTGCCACACTGCAGGGCCCCGGCACTGTATGGATACAAACATTGCCTATCAGCAGGCTCGCCAGCCGCATCATCAGCTACGGTGGTTTCAAAAGAAAGGAAGAGGGTAGCGTGTTAGGAGGCCTCGGCAATCTGCTCGACGGTGACCGTTTTTAATACTCCTTAGTATAACTTAAGAAGGTAAGCATCGGCTATTTCGCCTTGTGCTTACCTTCTGTTATTCTTAGCCAGTATCCGTTCAGGTCTTTAACTATAAACTCAGTCACTCCCCAGGGCCTCACCACTAGCTCACTCACCATTTCCACACCCTTTCCTTTATATTCTTCATATATCTCTGCTATATTGCTTACAAAGAACAGTAGTTCAAATGATTCTGTCTCCACATTGATCATATTCAGGTACACGGGGTGCTGCTGAAAGAGCATACTTAGCTCGTCACGCCTGACGCCGCCTACTATTCCCCTTGGTTCATCTATCCACTCACCCGAAAAGCCCAGTTGGTCTTTGTAGAATTGTAATGTTTCTTTTAAGTTTGCCACCGGAAGGAAAGGCACAGTATTATAAAAATGTTTTTCCGCCATTACAGTAATTTTGGTCATAACTTTAGATACTGAAAAGTAATAATAATAATTCGCTAATACTACATATCAATGATAGCATATTTGGGTACAGGACTTCTGGGGGCAAATTTTGTAAAAGCATTGCTCAGGAACGGCAAGCAGGTGAATGTATGGAACAGGACAGAGGCCAAGGCTAAAGCACTGGAAGCAGATGGTGCTGCATTTTTCGAAGATCCTGCTGATGCTGTGGAAGGTGCCGACAGGATACACTTAACACTATCTGACGATGCCGCTGTGGACGAAGTACTTGATCGTGCAAGGTCAGGATTCAAACATGGCGTTATCATTATAGATCATACTACTACTACCGCACAAGGCGCTATGAAAAGAGCTGCTTTGTGGGAGGATAGGGGCTTTTCCTACATTCACGCACCCGTTTTCATGGGGCCGCCAAATGCACTCGATTGCTCAGGCTACATGATGGTGTCCGGTGATCAGGAAGTGATAAAGAAAATAGAGCCTGAATTGGCTGCCATGACAGGCAAACTCCTCAATTACGGTACTGAACCGGGAAAGGCTGCCGGTATAAAACTGTTGGGTAATTCATTCCTTATGTTCCTTACCAGTGGTTTCTCTGATATGCTGGCACTCGCCCAGGCTATGGATGTTTCCAATGCAGAGGTAACATCACTCTTCGAAGCCTGGAATCCCGGCGCACTCGCACCTGCAAGATTGAAGAAGATCATAAAGGCGAAGTTCGATGAGCCATCCTGGGAATTGAATATGGCCCGTAAGGATGCCCGCCTGATGATGGAAGAGGCTGCTAATAATGGCGTATCGCTTGCTGTCCTCCCTGCTATTGCTTCTGAGATGGATCGGTGGATAAAAATGGGCGTTGGTAAGAGCGAGTGGACCGTTATTGCAAAGGATAATGTAGGGTAATCCCCTTAGTTTGAATTGGACTGCTGGCACTCCTGCAAGGTGTTGAAGGGGCCTTTGCCTATGCACTGCACCAGCTTGCCGCTATCCATTTTGTAGCAGTAGAATTTACCATCTGCTTCCTGCTTACAGATACATTTTTTAGGTCCCAGGCCTAATGCCTGCTTCGCTTTGGTGAATATGTTGTTTTTCGGCGGCATGTTAGTTCAGTTTGTATGTGTGTATCTTGTCAAAGTACAGGTACTGCAGGCCTATTGGCTTCATCAGTTCTGCCACATTCAGTACAGCAGGTCTTTTACCCGCTATCTTATTTTCATTGCCCAGTACCAGTTTCGCTATTCTTATTTGTTGTGTGGCAGGTGTTATTTCTTCAGCAGGCACAAATATCAGTTCTTTCGCTGTACTGGTCTTTCCCAGCCGGTACTCACCATTGGTTTTCTTTACGTTCACTAATGAGGTAAAGGTGATCACGTCCTGTAATGTGCCATAAGTCCCCAGGTAAGCAGGTCCGATACCTACACAGCCAAATCCCGGGCTGTACTTTACCGGCAGGTATATGAATGTGCTTGCGGTATCACCTTTCTTTTGCAGGGATATAAGATAGATCTGTTGTGTATCGCCATACATTTTCAGATACGATACACCCTTTCTGCCTGAATCATTCAGCAAGGCAAAGTCCAGTGCGCTCCTGTTCTCCACATAACCCTCGCCAAAGGTGGTTCTGTAAATGACCACTCGGTCAAAATGCTTTTCGGCCAGTTCCGGTATATCGGTAAAGAAAGTTGATTGCTTTATGCTTTGCTCATTGAAATCTCTCAGGCGCTTTGGTGGCAAACAACTGGCCAGCAGCAGCAACAAAGATGCAATGGTTAGTATTGCTTTATTTGAATCTGACATTGTTCATGTTGTTATAAGTGCCACCAATATAGTATCTCGTCACATCGTTGTTAGGGTGCATCGCATAGTTGCCGAGTGTGTGTATGATCTCCTGCAGTCCAAAACTCCGGCCGTTATTGCTTTTCAGTGCGCCCAGTATGCCTGCATCTATACCAAATCCCTGCATCGGGAATATCCTCAGGTTCAGTGCCGATGTATTGAAATCCGGCGGCACCTTCTCATCTTCATTCACATTATAGTTTGGAATGTTGATGCCTAGCTTTGTGGCCATTTCATACAGCAGCGGCACATACCCTGTAAACTGGTCAAAGCTCAGTTCCATATCATTATAGCCTTGCTTGTTGTGTACATACAGGCATATACCTCCTGTCCAGTACCTGTCAAAATTATCTGCCAGCGGGAAGATGGTGAATGGAGGTGCGCCGTCATTATAGTAAGTAAGCGTGGCCCACGGCGATGATATGGTAACGCTACCATTCACCTGGTTATGGTGGTGATTGTTCAGTATAAAGTTGGTAGAGAGCAGCCCCACCCAGTTCTGCTTCATCATTACATTATAATAGGGTGCATTGCCCACAGTACGTATATACTTATAGTAGTTGAGGTCGTTGCCGCCTGCGCCAAAACTGAATGAATTGATCAGGTCCAGTTGTATGTCATTCACCATCGGGTTTAGGTTAGCGCCTATCCCTTTGGTGTAGATAGCGAATGACGGGCCATAATTAACGATCAGCCTGTTTTTATATACGCCGTTGGCTATAAAGCCTGCAAATAACTTATATCCCGGAAATTTCTGGCCCTTGCCATATACCAGGTTCAGGTTGGCGCCAAAGTTGAAACCACCGCTGAATACCCAGCCTTTCTGGGCATTGGCTCCCGTGGATAGTATAAGCAGTATTGCTACTAAGATTTTTTTCATTGCTGGTATTTGTAGCTGCTTTTCATGCACACAATGCCATACTCACAAGGGTAGCTCCTTGGGTTAAATGTACAATTATAATGTTTGTTTTTCCAAACTTATTTGCCACAGGTTCACCTGCTGCTCAAAGTGCAGCATGCCTGGTATAGTAGTATAGGTCCGCACCAGTTCAAAGCCTGCTTTGGCCAGTGTTTTATTAGGTGCAGGGTTTAGCGCATATGGCTCACAGTACAATGTCTTCAGCCCGAATTTTTCGAAAAAGTGGGGTATGGTCATTTTTACAAGTTCTGTGCCCATACCTCGTTGCCGCACATCCTTATTCCACAGGTGCAGGTGCATATGGGCTTCCTGCTGCCATGCTATTTTATTGATGTTGCAATGTCCTATCGGCTTATTGTCATACAGCCATATCATTGCGTAAGATTTTTTTTGCTCAGGAGGTGTCCGCAGTTGTGCCTGCAACATATCGTTCCATTCCTTGCGGGATGGCATTTTGTCCATATCCACGCCCATCCCTTCCATAAAGGCCCTGTCCGACTCCAGCCAGTAGGCAATGATAAGATCTATATCTTCTTGCTGTATTTCCCGTACGGATAACATATTGATCAGGCTGCTGCTTTATCTTTATTATACTTGTTCCTGTACTCAAGCGGAGACAGGCCTGTGAATTTTCTGAATATAGTTCTGAATGCCTGTATGTCGCTGTAGCCTACTTCATACATTACTTCCTTTATATTTTTACGGGTGGTCTCAAAGCTCTTTTTAGCAGCCTCTACTTTCACTCGCTGTATGTATTCTGCTACGGTATTGCATGTCGCTTTTTTAAATCGCCGCTCCAGGCTCCTCCTGCCCATTGCCGACAGTGAGGACAACTGGTCCACAGTTATTTTCTCCTGGAAGTTATGCTCTATGAATTCCTGCGCTTTCTTCACAGGTTCGTCATTATGTTCGCTTTGTCCTTTGAATATGGTGAAAGGTGACTGCGAATTACGGTCTATATCTATCACGAAGTATTTGGCGGCCATTATTGCTATTGCCCGGTCTGTATATTTCTCCAGCAGGTGCAGTAGAAGGTTCCAGTATGATGTTGCTCCACCACTAGTATAGATACCTTGCTGCTCGGTAATGATGATACCCTCTACCAGTGTCACGTCTGGGAACATTGCCCTGAAACTATTGGTATGCATCCAGTGGGTTGAGCATTGTTTGCCACTAAGTAATCCGGTATTGGCCAGGAAGAATGCGCCTGAGCACAGGCTCACTACTTCGGCTCCGGTTGCATATTGCTTGGTTATCCACGGAATGAATTCTTCGCATTTTTTTAATGCTGCATTAATATCGCTGGCCAGTGCGGGCAGTATGATGATGTCGGTCTTCTTTACTTCTTTCAGCAGCACATCTGTATGTACGGTGAATGAGCCGTTGTGCAGCTGCACATCCTTCTTAAGCCCCACCAGTTGCACTTTGAAAAGCTCCGGCTTACCCACCGACCGCAGGAAGTCATTGGCTGCGGTAAACATATAGCGCGGGTCGTCAATACTCGCTAATACACTCATTTCAGGCACCAGGATAGATACATGCTTCATAAAACCAAAGTTAATGAAATAAGTCGCATTCGCCCACTCAGATTGTCGTTTTTACACGGCTTAAAGATGCCTGTCCCGACATACTTTTGCTGTGTAATTTATACGGGTTAGTACAGCTGTTTCTTCTAGGTTTTATCTGGTTGATGAAGTTCTTTGAAAAAAATGTTCAGGTTTATTTTGTGAAACCAAAAGGTTGCATTTATATTTGCAACCTAAAGGTTTCATATTATGAGGAGAGATGTATTCCAGGCTATCGCAGACCCTACACGCAGAGAGATCATCAATATGCTGGCACACAAGTCGCTCAACATTAATTCGGTGACAGAGCATTTTGATGTGAG
This sequence comes from uncultured Flavipsychrobacter sp., assembly GCA_964478855.1. Taxonomy (GTDB): domain Bacteria; phylum Bacteroidota; class Bacteroidia; order Chitinophagales; family Chitinophagaceae; genus Nemorincola. Next base: position 28,361 of record CAYZKL010000003.1, on the reverse strand, counting down.
CCGTGCTGCTATCTATAAGCACATCAAGATACTTACGGAGTGCGGGCTGATAGATGTGAAGCAGCAGGGCAGGGAACGTTATTGCGAAGCTAAACTGGCACGCCTCGGCGATGTATCTGATTGGGTGGCCCAATACAAGCAGTTCTGGGAACAAAGGTTGGATGCTTTGGAACTTTACCTGAACAAATTGCAAACTGATTCTGAAATAAAACCTAAAAAGAAAAAACATGGAAAAGATAAATGACCCGAACAATACTGCTGATCGCGAGATCGTGACAACAAGACTACTGAATGTGCCAAGAGAACTGGTATTCAAAGTATGGACCGACCCTGAGCATGTCGCCGAATGGTGGGGGCCGAATGGCTTTACCAACACCATTTACGAAATGGAGGTAAAGCCCGGCGGTGTATGGCGGTTTATGATGCACGGTCCAGATGGTATCGACTACCCTAATAAGATCGTGTTTAGCGAAGTGATAGAGCCTGAACGCTTAGTATATACACACGGCTCTGATGATGAAAACGATCCGTTGATATTTAATGTTACGGTAACATTCGAGGCACAAGGAGATAAAACAAAACTGACCATGCGCACTATATTTGATACAGCTGCCGAGCGCGATCGGATAGTGGAGGAAGTGGGTGCTATAGAAGGGGCTATTCAAACGTTCAACCGCTTTGAAAATCACCTTGCGGCAATGTCTGGTGAAAATGATTTTGTAATGGAGCGTACATATAATGCCACTGCGGATAAGGTATGGAATGCGATTACTGATAAGAACGAGATGAAGCAATGGTACTTCGACCTGGCAGAGTTCAGGGCAGAAGTAGGTTTTGAGTTCGAGTTCAGCGGATGTTCGGATGAGGAGAATGTGTATCTGCATAAGTGCAAGGTTACTGAAGTGGTACCGGGCAACAAGCTGACCTACAGCTGGCGTTACGAAGGGTATGAGGGTAATTCATTTGTTACGTTTGAATTGTTTCCCGAAGGAGATAAGACAAGGCTGATGCTCACTCATGCTGGCCTGCATACCTTCCCTGCAAGTAATCCTGATTTTGCGAAGAAGAGTTTTGTGGCAGGATGGAATGATATAATCGGTAGGTCATTAAAGAACTATTTAGAAAACACACCAAATTCCTAAACAATAAAAACAACCTGTTATGAAAAAGATCAACGTGATTTACTGGATAGCAACGATCGTATTTGCAGGATTAATGATTTTTTCAGCAATTGGCGATGTGGTGTTACAGCCTGACGCTGTTGCCTTTATGGCACAACTGGGATACCCTGTATATTTCGTTCGTTTCATCGGTATAGCTAAGGTGCTTGGTTCCATTGCTCTGTTGATCCCAGGTTTCCCGCGGATTAAGGAATGGGCTTATGCGGGTCTTGCGTTCGATCTTATCGGTGCTATTTACTCCAATGTGGCGGTCGCCGGTTTTGATCCTATGATGACCTTCATGCTTTTATGGATATTGCCGGGTGTTGTTTCGTATATATGGTTTCATAAAAGGCAAAAAGCATTGGCTGCTGCATAATACTTGTATGATAGAGGTCTTTATCACAAATGTCGATCACAATGGTCATGCTGATGAGCTGGCCGGGGTATTGCTAAGGCACTTCCCCGGCAGCCGCATCAATTTCGACCTCGATGACTGTGACAGAGTGCTTCGGATTGAAGGAGATAACATTCATTGCGGCAAAGTCGTGGACCTTGTTAATCAGCATGGTTTTGATTGCTCGGTAATGGAATAATGCAACTGTTTTCTGCAGAGCATGTTTTGTGGTATAGTTTTTACTCAATTAATGAAAACTATAGTATATGAAACAGCTCAGTCAATATAGCAACAGTGTTTATGCCATATTACGCATCATGGCCGGTCTTATGTTCACCTTTCATGGTGTGCAAAAGATATTCGGTATTCTTACAGACCATCAGCCTCCCGTAGGTTCACAAATATGGATCGGAGGGCTTATAGAACTGGTTTGTGGTATCATGATCGTAATCGGGCTACTCACACGCTGGGCTGCTTTCCTGGCCAGCGGCACTATGGCGGTTGCCTATATACAGTTTCACTGGCAGTTACAGTTCGGCGCCAGTTTCTTCCCTGCTGTCAATAAGGGAGAACTTGCTGCACTATATTGCTTCCTGTTCCTCTACATTGCATGCCGTGGTGCGGTAAAGTGGGGTATTGATAAAGAATAGCTAACCATCCTGCGGGTAAAAATTAAACGGTTCGGCTTATATTACAGCCGAACCTTACTTGTTTTAAATAATACCAATGAAGAATGACGTTATAGCCGAAGGCAAATTCGCACGCTATTACCGGGTAATCAGCTCCGCTATCCGTGGCGATGAACAGGACTTTACTACTATCGATCTGCGCAAGGCAGTTATTCTGCTCGCTATACCTATGATGCTGGAACTTGCATTAGAATCGGTATTCGCCGTAGTCGATATTTATTTTGTCAACAGGATCGGTGTGCATGCCGTTTCTATTGTTGGCCTTACGGAGTCTGTTATTACTATAGTCTATTCTGTGGGCATCGGGCTTAGTGCTGCTGCCACTGCCATGGTAGCGCGCCGTGTCGGCGAGAAGAACAATGAGGCTGCTGCACATGCAGGTGCGCAGTCCATTATATTGGCATTACTGGCATCATTGGTATTGGGTGTTCCCGGTTTCATTTTCGCTGATGATATTTTGCGGCTCATGGGCGCTGAGCCCGCCGCTATTGCAGAGGGTTTAGACTATGCCCGTATCATGCTGGCAGGCAATGCGGTCATTATCCTACTGTTCCTCATCAATGGTATCTTCCGTGGTGCAGGTAATGCCTCCATTGCCATGAAGAGTTTGTGGATAGGCAATATCTTCAATATCCTGCTCGATCCGCTCCTCATATTCGGCATTGGCTTCTTCCCCGAGTTCGGGGTCAAGGGTGCCGCTATCGCTACCACTACCGGCCGCACTATTGGCGTGCTCTACCAGGTATATCATCTGTGGCGCTCATCAGGTGCACTCAAAATGAAACTCCACCATTTCCGGCCCGATGTAAAGGTGATCAAGGGGTTGTTAGGCATAGCATCACCTGCCACTTTCCAGTTCATCATTGCTTCTGCAAGCTGGATATTCCTTGCTTCCATGGTGGCAGAATACGGTAGTGCTGCATCTGCGGGCTATCAGACCGCTATCAGGCTGGTGGTATTCTTTATCTTGCCGGCCTGGGGTATGAGCAATGCCGTTGCCACACTGGTAGGGCAGAACCTCGGTGCTAAACTCCCCGAACGTGCGGAAGAAAGTGTAAAGATCACCGCACGCTACAATGCTATATTTATGGCAATAGTTACTGTCGTTTTCATCTTCTTTACATATACGTTAGTGGCCATATTTATTACGCCTGCACAGGTAGAGCAGATAAAGTATGCGGTGCTTTCATTGCAGCTCCTCAGTTCCGGCTACATATTTTATGGTCTAGGTATGGTCATCACGCAGGCGTTTAATGGTGCCGGCGACACCCGCACACCTACATGGGTATATTTTTTCGGGTTCTGGATATTCCAGGTGCCTTTCGCATACCTGTTGCATAAATATACCGCTATGGGGATCTCAGGTATTCTCGTTGCGGTACCTGTTGCCGAGACGTTGATGTCCATCACAGTATTCATCCTGTTCCGCAGGGGAAAATGGAAAAGCATAGAGGTATAACATAGCCCTCTGGCACTGTTTTTTAGCTGTTCACATAAAAAAAGCTATGACAGTACAGGATATAGCCGCAAAAGCAGCGAGGCTCAAATGGTGGCAGGTGGCATTGATCTCAGTGGCAGCAACTGCGTTAAGCAGTTTATCTGCTTTGCGCCCCAAAAAAGAACAACGGAAACTATATGATACCAAATTGAAGCAGGCGCCGTGGGCTCCGCCACCTGCAGTTTTTGGCCCGGCATGGGCGGTCAATAATTTCTTTCTCGTAAGAGCATTACAGCGCATACTGGCAAAAGACATTCCTGACAAGAGGAAATTGTTGTTATTGCAGGCAGGGATATGGCTTGTATTCTTTACGTTCAACTATGTGTATTTCCGTAAGAAAAGCCCGATCCTCGCAGCTATATGGACCATGTCTGACAATATTTTTGCCGTAGCAAGTATGCTTATTAGTTTAAGGAATGATAAGAAGAATGCACTCAACTTTTTGCCGCTTGTATTATGGACCACCTTTGCAAAAAGTCTGGCAGACTACCAGGCATTAAAGAATCCTGATCCGATTTTTAAGACTAAGGCATTAATGGCTTGATAAGGCACGGTTTATAATTTCTATCTTTGAGAAATGAGTATTGATCCGAATAATCCCGTAGTGAAATTATGCGCACAGGGTGTGCAGGCAGAGATGCACGGCAAAGTAACTGATGCCTCTGATCTGTATATGCAGGCATGGGACAGCCGCACCAATGATAATGAATCCTGTATCGCAGCCCATTATGTGGCCCGGGTGCAGAGTGATGTTGCTCAGGCATTGCATTGGAATAAAACTGCATTGTTTCATGCAGATCAGGTTACTGATGATCTTATCGCAGCTTTTTACCCTTCCCTATATCTGAATGTCGGTAAGTCATATGAAGATATGGGAGAGTATGAGGATGCAAAGAAGTATTATTTGCTGGGTGCAGAGAAGGTGTCACTTTTGCCTGATGACAAACTCGGCAATATGACAAAAGACGCTCTCAAACGTGGCCTGGATCGCATTGCGGCATTGCAAGTATAAGATGATATAATTATAATAATAGCCGTGGATAGAACATCCACGGCTATTATTTTTTGTATTGTTTTTTATAAATGAGAGCGCAGCATCCAGCTCATCTTTTCATGCTGTTCCATAAGTCCGGTCAGGAAGTCACTTGTACCTGCATCGTTATGGTCATTGGCTATCGGGTTTATATTTTCCCTTATAAAACTGATGATCTGCTCATGGTCTGCAAGCAGGTCTTTTATATAACTTGCACTATCATTCTTCGATCCTCTTTTTTCCGATAGGTGCGTCAGTTGCAGGAACTCTTTTAATGTTGCAGGTGCGTAGTGGCCTATTGACCTGATACGCTCGGCAATGCTGTCTATTGATTCATCAATTTCTTCATACTGTGCTTCAAAATACTTGTGCATTGCATAGAAGTCTGGCCCCTCTACGTTCCAGTGTGCGTTGCGTGTTTTGGTGTACAGCAGGTACTCATCTGCCAGCAACTTACCCAGTTGGGTGGCTACTGCCTTTGTGTTCTTTTCACTTAATCCGGTGTTTGTTTTCATAACTATCAATTAAGAATGGTTTAGAGCACAAAGATAAATAGTGTTGGTATGACAAGCAATGACCATGGTCATATCACCGGTTGGGCTGCGATTCTTTATTATACCTGTTCCTGTATTCCACCGGCGACATGCCAGCTATCTTTTTAAACACATCCCTGAAGGATTTGATATCCGTATAGCCCACATCATACATCACCTCATTAATGGTTTTTCTACCCGTTTCCAGTTGTTTTTTTGCGGCTTCTGTTCGTACCAGCTGAATGTATTCTACTACTGTATGCCGTGTAGCTTTTTTAAATCTCCGTTCAAATGTCCTCCTGGTAATATTCAGCCGTTCAGCCAGCTCGTCCACGGTCAGTTTGTCGGGGTAGTTGTGTTCTATATATTCCTGCGCATTCAGCACTGCTTCATCTTCATGGTCTTTAAGCCCGTGAAAGATGATGAACGGCGACTGCACACTGCGCCCCAGGTCTATTACAAAGTACTTGGCGGTGAGTATCGCAGTTTCCCTGTCGGTATATTTTTCTACCAGGTGCAGCAGCAGGTTCCAGTAGGCATTATTCCCACCGCTGGTATATAGCCCCTGCTGATCAGTGATCACTTTATCATCCACTACTTTTACCGAAGGGTAGAAGTATCGCAGTTCTTTTGCATACAGCCAGTGCGTGGTGCATTGCTTATCCTTCAGCAGTCCGGAGAATGCCAGCAGAAATGCCCCGGTACACAGGCTGGCTACTTCAGCACCGTTCTTATATTGTCGACCTATCCATAGCACATAGTCTTTATTCAGGTGGGTAGAGCTGATCATATTACCCGTCATTGATGGTATGATGATCAGGTTGGTGTGTTCTATATTATCGGTCAGCTCGTCCGGCACCATAGTAAATAACCCCTGCTCCAGTTCTGTCTTTTTGTACATACCCACTACCTGTACTTCAAACAATGGCTCTTTACCTGCCTGCCGCATAAACTCATTCACCATTGTAAACACATACCGAGCATCAGCGATAGATGCCAATACTGCGTTTTTTAAGGCTAAGATGGATACATGAACCATGTGGCAAATCTAAATAAACATTTTGTCGTGATCGCCCCTTGATAATGTCGCATTTACATAGTTAGGGATGTGCCTTTCTTATATACATTTGTTGCTCAATAAACGATGAACCAATGATAAAGATGGACCCGTACCTCAATTTTATGGGTAATACAGGCGATGCAATGAACTTTTATAAGTCGGTTTTTGGTGGCGAGTTTACCATCTACGAAAGATTTAAAAGTGTACCCGGTGGGGAGAAAATGTCTGCAGAGGACCAGGAAAAGTTCATGCACATTTCTTTGGTCATACCCAATGGGGTAACCATCATGGCCACCGATGCACTGGAGTCTATGGGCCAGCAACTTAATTTTGGCAATAACTACCATATCTGCATACAGGCAGAAAGCGAGACCGAGGCAGATAAACTGTTTAATTCACTGTCCGAAGGTGGTACTATAGAAATGCCGCTCAATAAAACATTCTGGGGCGCATACTTCGGTATGTGCAAAGACAGGTATGGTGTATTATGGATGATCAACTATACTTACGCTCAATAATTTATCTTCACTTTTAAAAATATACAACATGGGTATCCTGATAAATATACTGATAGGACTTGGAGCCATTATAGGCTTACTGCTGATAATTGCGCTCTTTACAAAAAAACAATACTCCGTATTCCGTGAGATTGTCATCAACCGCCCTGTTGCCGAGGTGTATGAATATGTCAGGTTTATGAAGAACCAGGACCATTACAGCAAATGGGTGATGACTGATCCGGGCAAGAAAGTTTCATTCAGGGGTACAGATGGCCAGGTCGGTTTTGTATATGCATGGGATGGTAATAGCCAGGCAGGCAAAGGCGAGCAGGAGATAGTAAAACTGATGGATAGCGAACTGGTGGATGTGGAAGTACGTTTCGAAAAGCCGATGCCGGCTACCGCACGCACTCCCGTTACGCTCAGGTCAATCTCTGCTCAGCAGACCAATGTACACTGGGGCATGAACAGCAGCATGAAGTATCCTATGAATATCATGCTGGTATTATTCGGTCTTGAAAAGGTCCTGGGCAAAGACCTGGAGATCAGCCTGAACAATCTTAAAAATATCCTCGAAAAAAAATAACCATGTCTTTCGAAGCGTACATCAATAACATAAAAGCCAAAACAGGTAAGACACCTGCTGATTTTAAGAAACTGGCAGAAAAGAAAGGCCTGCTGAAACCCGGCGTAAAGGCTGGCGAGATCGTTGCATGGCTCAAAGAAGATTTCGAATTAGGTCATGGCCATGCTATGGCAATATACAAGGTGTTTAAAGATGGTATAGATCCCACCGCTAAATAACAGAATTATGGAAAAGTATACTTTAACCGGCGATATTCATGTGCTGTGTGTTACTGCATCATCATTTCCTGCCGGTATCATGGCGGCACACAAGCAACTGCATGCTATGATACCGTTCTCTAAAGACCGCAGGTATTTCGGCCTTTCCCGTCCCGAAGGTGGTGGAAGCATCATCTACAAAGCTGCTGCCGAAGAACTATCATCGGCCGAAGCAGTGGAAGGCATCGAACGCTTTACCATAGCACAGGGCGAATACATCAGCATCATCATCACCGATTACATGAAGGATTTGCAAGGCATCGGCAATGCGTTTCAGCAGTTGCTGGCATACCCGGGTATAGACCTTGCCAATGGCTACTGCCTGGAGTGGTACCTCAGCGATAAAGACGTGCGCTGCATGGTGCCTTTGGCCCAATAGCTGACCAGTATCATCCCTTTCTTTAACCGTTGTCATTTCCTGCGGGCAATTATAGTCGTTTCATTGCATAATGAATATCACTATAAATTTTTCCGCATGAGGCCGGTACTAGCTGTAGTTATTTTATTGCACGGGCTCGTGCACCTGTTAGGCTTTGTTAAGGCGTTCAATCTCGGTCCATTCGCTCAGCTGCTGAAGCAGGATATAACTCCTGTCAATGGCTCACTCTGGCTGGTAGCTACATTGCTGTTTGCGCTCTCATCTGTTCTTTACTTCTTTGGTAAGGAGCAGTGGTGGATGTATTGCTTTACCGGCATACTCATTTCCCAGTACCTGGTATTCACCAGTTGGACCGATGCCAGTTGGGGCACCATCGCCAATGTTATCATGCTGCTGGCCTGCATCACCGGCTACGCCACATGGAACTACGCTGCCCGGTACAAGCGGGACGTGGTACAGAACATAAAGCACCAAAGTGATATTCATGCCGACCTCACGGAGGCAGATATACAAGACCTCCCCGAACCCGTTCGCAGGTACATCCGTTATTCAGGATCGCTCGGCAAACCAAAGGTGTACAATTT